>NZ_JBWXNG010000022.1:0-125317 GCF_056627435.1 Pseudomonas sp. 2 | reverse complement strand
AGAAGCTGACACGCAATACATCTACAAAACTGGCGTCGATTCGTAGCCGAAGATCTACCAAGTGCGGGTCATCGCTGTTTACGCCTCAAAAAAAGAGAGGATTGCCACTCACGTGGCGACCCAAATGGCAGCTCACACCCGTTCGGAGATAGCCTGAATGGTCAGGTTGGCGACCAACTCGCTGGACATCGGATTCTGCCCCGTCACCAAACGGCCATCTCTGACTGCATAAGGTTCAAAGACGGGGCCGCCCTGGTAAAGCCCACCCAGCTCACCAATGCGGGTTTTCAGCAGGAAAGGCATGACCTGGGTCAAGCCGGCAGCCTCTTCTTCGGCATTGCTGAAAGCACTGACCTTGCGGCTGGTCACCAATGCGTTGCCATGTTCGTCACGCGCGCCCAGCAAACCAGCAGGGCCATGGCAAACGGCGGCAACAACTTTCTGATTTCGCCATGCATCACTCAGCAGTTTCGCCAGGTTTGCGTCTGCAGGAAGGTCATACATCGTGCCGTGCCCGCCTGGAAGAAAGATGGCTGCGAACGAGTCTGCAACGACGTCTTCCAAAGCCTGGGAATTCTCCAGCATGGAGGCCGCTTTGCTGTCTGCGAGGAAGCGTTTGACGCTCTGCACTTCCTCTTCTTTAGAGTGGGGATCGACAGGAATTATGCCGCCCGCAGGCGATGCAAGCACCACGTCGTAACCCGCATCGACGAACACGTAATAAGGAGTGGTGAGCTCTTCAAACCATACGCCGGTCTGGCGATCAGTATTTCCCATCGTCGACTGAGACGTGAGCACCATCAGGATTTGCTTGCTAGAGATCATCGTAGCTTTCCAGTTATTGAGGGCCTGCAGGTTCATAGCGTTGTAGCCAATGTGCATAAGGCGCAGGTAACTGCCAGGCGGCCTGCTCCACTCCAAGCTCTTTGGCAGCGAAATAAGGCCAATGAGGGTTGGCCAGGTGGGCTCTGCCGACCATGACCAGATCGAGCTGCTCTGCCTGGAGCACTTCTTCGCAGATCTTCGGAACATCGACACCCCAAGCGGTGGCAACCGGCAAACCTGTTTGGGTACGAACACGCTGAGCGACAGGCGCCAGGAATGCAGGCCCCCAAGGTATGCTCACGTCCGGCGTGGTGAAGTTCATGCTGACACTCAGCATGTCCAGGCCAGCGCCACGCATCAGCTTTACCAACTCAATAGACGCCTCAACGGTCTGCTCATCGTTGCCATCGAATTCAATGACACCAAAGCGTGCAGTCAGGGGCAGATGCTCAGGCCAGACAGCGCGCACCGCTTCGAGCGTCTCGAGCAAAAATCTGCCACGCTGCTCGCCACCGTACTCGTCATCGCGGGCGTTGGCGTAGGGCGAGAAGAAGCTTTGCGCAAGATATCCGTGGGCAAAATGCAGTTCCAACCATTCGAAACCTGCCGCAAGCGCCCGTTGCGCAGCCAGCACGAAATCGTGCCGTACACGCGCGATATCGGCGTGTGACATTTCCCTGGGTACTTGAGGAAGGTTGGCGCCAAATGCGGTCGCCGACGGTGATAAAGTCTCCCAGCTCCGAGGGTCGTTGCGATCAATGTGATCATCACCTTCCCATGGTCGGTTGGCGCTTGCCTTGCGTCCCGCGTGACCAATCTGAATACCTGGCACTGCCCCACCCGCTTTGATCGCGGCAGCAATATCAGCCATGCCTGAAACATGCTCGTCGCTCCACAGGCCGGTACACCCTGGGGTAATCCGCCCTTCTGGCGACACTGCGGTCGCTTCGACGATAACGAGTCCCGCACCGCCGCGAGCCAGGCTTGTGTAATGCGCCAGATGCCAATCATTGGTCAGCCCATCGCGCGCACTGTACTGACACATCGGTGGCACAGCTATGCGGTTGCGCAACGTGATGGACTTCAACGTGAACGGAGTAAACAACTTTGTCATCGGGCTACCTCAATTGTCTCGATCAGCAAGGCGAACGATTGCCTTGCCGGTATAGGAACGCTCCTGGAGGCCACGTAAGTGAGAGGCCAGTTGTTCGAACGGCGCCTCCACTACCAAGTCCGTGACCCATTGCTGCCGACCTATCGACTCAAGAATCGACTGGCCGGCATCAACGAGCTCTTGCCAAGTGCGGGTGTCGCCAAAGACGTGGGAAGCGCCCAATGCAACTTCATGAACGGAAAGCGTCCGGGTAAACGGAGGCGCTGCGGGGGCAGCCAGCCGATCCTGAACGCATACAAGATGTCCGTTGGCGCGCAGTGCCGGCGCCAGCCACGCTGCATGACTCGCACTGATCGTGTCGACCATTGCATCGAACCGGGAAGTGCCGTCCCACATACCTGAGAGCGGGCCCTGAAGGCATTCTTGAACACCGAGGCTGCGCAGTTTGGGAAAGTGCCGGGCGTGACTGAGCGTCGTGATTTTCAGGCCTCGCCGAACGGCCAGCTGGATCAGGTGATGAGCGACGGAGCCACCGGCTCCGCTGACCAAAAGTGTCTGGCATGCAGCTGGCAGTTTCTGCAGAGCGAGCCAGGCAGTCAGCGCTGGGCAAGGCAGACTCGCAGCATCTGCCCAGCGCACCCCCGCTGGGACTCTAAGCAGAGCACGCGCCTTGACGGCGGTGTATTCGGCAAAACTGCCGTGGCGAGCGAGATGTTGGTGGTACGCCACCCGCTGGCCGATCCACGCCTGAGGAACGCCGTCCCCTACGGCAACGACCAGCCCAGCCCCGTCGACACCAGGCACATGACCGTGCTCCCACGTGACCAGATCACCGCCGAGCACTTTCCAGTCCACCGGGTTGAGCCCAATCACCACATTGCGAATCAGGACGTCACCAGCCTCCGGCTGCGGGCGAGGGGTTTCAACCAGCTGCAAATCGTCCGCAGTAGCGCCGCCCGTCCACACCCAGGCGCGATGACTAACCGCTGTCATCACTGGTAAGCCCCGGCAGAATAGGTCAGCTCGTAACTGTGGCTGTAAATCTCAAGGATGTTGCCGAACGGGTCTTCCATGTAAACCATGCGGTACGGCTTCTCACCGGGAAAGTATTCACGTACCGGCATGCGTTGCTTGCCTCCAGCGGCGACGATTTTGGCCGCGAGCCCCTCGACATCCGGATCCTGAACGCAGAAATGAAAGACGCCGGTTTTCCAGTATTCAAAGTTGTTGTCAGGGCGTTGAGCGTTGCGGAACTGGAAGATCTCTACCCCGACCCGGTCACCCATCGAAAGATGCGCGATGCGAAACTCACCCCAGCCAGCACCGAATACATCGGTGCACATCACGCCGATAGCACTCTCATCTTCAGTAATCGTCGTGGGCGGCATGATCAGGTACCAACCCATCACCTCGGTGTAGAACTTCACGGCGCCGTCCAGATCAGTGACGGACAAGCCAATGTGGGAAAAACTGCGCGGATAGACAGGCATAGGTGCACTCCAAGAAATCAGAAGCCCACCTTAGCGATCCGTGGCTATAATAAGAACCGCTATATAGTTATGGCTTTGATAAGATTTCATGATGATAAATCCTCAATGGCTCCGGTCGTTTCTCAGTGTTTCCGAGTTAGGCAATTTCACACGTGCAGCGGAACGTCTGGGGCTGACGCAGGCGGCTGTCAGCCAGCATGTGAAGTATCTGGAGGAGGAGTTCGGCCCCTTGCTGGTCCGCAGGCCAAGGCAGGTGGAAATCACGCCCGCAGGCGTTGCGCTTCTGGGTTACGGCAGCGACATGGAGCGCGCCTCTCGCGCGCTTCGTGCACGGCTGTCCGGTGCGGACGAGCATCATGGGGAAATCAGCCTAGTGACGCCCGGCAGCATCGGTCTGACGATCTATCCGCTCCTGCTCGATTATCAGCAACGCAACCCCGGCCTTGCCGTCCGCCACCGTTTTGCACCTGACACTGAAGTGCTGGAGGCGGTCTTGAACAACCGTTACGAGATGGGCCTGATCACCTTGAAACCGGAGGATCCGCGCCTTGGTGCGCAAAGATTCATGGACGAACCCTTGGAGCTGATTTTGCCAGCCACGGTGGAATACGAAGGTTGGGAGACGCTGATGGCTTTGGGTTTCATCGATCACCCGGACGGCGTCGGCATGGCGACACGCCTGCTCAGCAGGCGATACCCAGGCCGCCCTGGCATTCGTGACTTCCCCGTGCGCGGCTTCAGCAATCAAGTGGGCTTGATATTGGAGCCTGTTGGTCGCGGATTGGGCTTCACCGTTCTGCCGCGGTTCGCCAGACAAGCCTTTGCCCATCAAGGCGCGATCCAGGTGATCGAATGCGGCAGCCCGATTGTCGACACCCTGTGGCTGATCCACAGGGCCGAGTGGCCGCTGGCAAGGCGCGCCGAAACAGCCATGGAGCACGTGCGGCAATGCCTCTCAGGGACCCTGTAAGGCCTCGTTATTGAGCCGCCGCCCGTGCCGCACTGACTAACCCGTCCAGCCAGTTTTGATGTCCGTTGATCATGGGATTGGGTTTCACCTTCGCAAGATCCTCTGCGGGCTTGCCCTTCTGGGTTTCCTGCGTAAGGATGCGCACCCGCCCCCCAGACAAGTCTTCAATTAACCAGGCGTGGTGAACGTCGAGTCGAGTATCACCCTCGCCCGCCCAGCCATGCCTGGCGATGCGGCCAGGCTCCGTCAGCGTCGGGGAGACGTACTCGACACATTGGGCCTCGACCGGAAAACCGAAGGTCTCAAAATAGAACCGGACACTTACGGATGACGCGTTGGAGAGTGTCGGGCGATCAAGAAGAGTGCTCACATCCGTGACAAGCTTTTTTGGTGATTCCCGATGTGCTGCTCACCAGCGACCTGATCGCTGTGGTCCCGCGCAGACTTGCGCTGCACGACAGCCGACTGAAGTTGATCGACCCGCCCATCGAGATTCCAGGGTTCTGCAAATCCTTGGTGTGGCATCCGAGAACCCATGCGGATTTGGGGCATTCGTGGGCTCGCTCGCTGCTGATCAACACGTGCGCATCGATCCCTACCCGCGTATAGATGAAGTGCCAGCCGCGCACAGCGGCCAGCACTTCACCTCGTCATTCTTTCAAACACTCGATGCTATCGACGTACTTCAAACCCTTCTCGGCCAACCGGGTTCGCATGTCATAAATGTCCAGTCCGAGCTCGCCATTAGCTAGGCGCTGAGTCTTGTGGTACTCAAGGTTGGCCCGGGCGCGACTGGCTTCAACCACCTGAGCTGCCTCCGAACGACGGACGATAACCACCCCGTCATCATCGGCGACGACAACGTCGCCTGGGTTAACCAACTGCCCTCCACACACCAACGGCACATTGACCGATCCAAGTGTTTCTTTGATGGTGCCTTGCGCGCAGATGGTGCGCGACCAGACAGCGAAGCCCATTTCACGCAGAGTTTGCGTATCCCTTACACCTGCATCGATGATTAGCGCATTCACACCATGGGCTTGTAGCGAAGTCGCCAATAGATCGCCGAAGTAGCCGTCAGTGCACGGTGAACTGGGCGCGACCACCAACACGTCACCTGGACGGCATTGCTCCACGGCAACGTGGAACATCCAGTTGTCACCCGGTGAGACCAGTACCGTCAGCGCCGAGCCAGTGATTGTGGTGCCACGTTGAATGGGAGTGATCGAGGTCGACAGCAGCCCTTTTCGACCTTGCGCCTCGTGAACGGTCGCCACTCCGAACTGCCGCAGATCCTCGATCAAAACCTGATCTGCACGCGCAATGTTGCGTACCACAAACCCAGATTTTCCAATCAACTCGCTCATGCCAGATTCTCCGTCACGCGCGGAAAGATGCTTTGGTAACCCTCGGCATAAATGATGTCGCGGCTGGAGGTGATGCCGACATTGCGTTTGGCCTGCACGCCACGCTGCAGTGCAACCCGAGTGTAATACTCCCAAAGATGCTCCTGGCCGGCCATGCACTGAATGGCAGCGTATTTCTTGTCCCAGACCTGAGTGATGTCGAGCAATACATCCGGGCGCCATTCGCATTGCTCAGGTTGATGGGGCTCGAAGCTGTACACCGGCGGCGCGCCCACGATCTTTTCACCCGGTTTGTAGCCCTCAGCCTGAGCAATGATCCGCGCTTCTTGGGCCAGGTTCATCGCCAACGGGTGATCGTAGTTGTACGGATCCTTGAGCGAATGGCTGAGGACGAACTGTGGTTGTATCCGGCGATAGACGTCTGCCAAACGGAACAGGGTATCGGTGTCGGCGCGCATCGGATAGTCGCCGATATCGAAGAATTCGACACTGGCGCCAAGAATGTCAGCCGCTGCCTGCGCTTCCTGGCGCCGTGCGTTCTTGACCTTCTCTTCAGTCATTTCGCCCTTGCGCCACAGCTTGGCTGACTCACCGCGTTCGCCGAACGAAAGACAGACGATGTGCACCTTGTAGCCTTGCTCGGTGTGCAAGGCGATGGCGCCGCCAGCGCGCCATACGAAGTCCGCAGAGTGTGCGCTGATGATAAGTGCGGCTTTAGCTGATTCGGTCATGACTAATGATCCTCGTGATTGGAAATTCCAGGTGGCGTGACTGAGATCAATCGCCACCTGCAGGAGATGTAAGGCCGAACATGCCACCGAAGCTCAACTGCAGATTCAATCCGAAAGTCAGCAGGTTCTTGGGCAATGTGGCGGTTTTCGCCAGGCCCGAGTTGTCGGGGTTCATGATGTATTGCACGTTCGGCATGACGATCACGCCGGGGGTGACGTGCCATCCGTAGTTCAACTCGAACGAGTACTCGTGCGGGTTATTGCTGCCATGGCCGCCCGCCTTTATCCGTGCGTCATGCAGATAGTCCCGTTCCTTGTCAGTCAGGTTGAACATCGAAGCGGACAGGCCGATGGTGTCCTGCGAGCGGGACTCGAAGGGCCCGGTCAGCACGAAGCCTGCAAGAAATTGCTGCTTCATGATTTCCTCGTCTTCCAGCTGCTGAACGACGCCACCGAAGACCGTGAGGTTGCGTCTGGAATGAGGATCGGGCCGCCAAACCACCTTGTCGCCCAGGAGATAAACGCCCTTGCGCTCTTCGTTTACGGTTTCTGCTGTCCCGCCAAAGCGCCCCAGTGATCGACCCGCTGTGTTGTAGTAGGGATCCGGGCGCGGCGCAGTGCTGACATAGCCACCGACCTTCACCTCGAAGTTGCCCTTCTCCACCCAGCCCCACTCAAACGGTACCGTGACGCCATTGGCTTCGCCGATGGAGAAGTCCATGCCATTGCTGGCAGAAGTGGTCGGATTGACTTCATAGACGCCCGTTTCCACGTAGGTATTGGGCGTGGTGCGATAGCGCGCGTTGATACCCCAGGTGGCTGATGGCAACAGGCTGTAGCCGGCCTCAGAGTTGATCAAGCGCGGCACACCGCACGTATTACCCGCCTGGAACTGGCAGTTGGGCGTGAGTTTGGCGTAATAGGAAGTGGTGCCCAGCCGACCTATGATGATGTCCAGCCGGTCGTCCAGCAGCTTTTGCTCAAAGGCAAAAGTGCCCAGGTGCCAGCGTGGATATTCGTTTTTGTAGATGTACTGCTGCTTGGGGAAGGTGCCCGTGACGTCGTGGTTCAAGCCATCGCCGTAATCTTTGTACACCGTGAAGTGGAAGCTGCTGCCCTTAGTTCCGATCAGTTTATCCAGGTTCAGGTCGGCGCCGATGTTGAACTGGCCGACGTTGGTATGACCCTGCTCCACTCCACCTCGGGTGTTTCGAGCGTATTGGTTGATCAAGTTGGCGCGCAGGAAAATTCCCCGATCGGCCAAGTCCCGGAGCGCTCCCCCAATGCCGGAGGGACGGCTCTGGATATCATCGCCATAAGACGCTTGAGTTTGTGTTGTGGTGCTGGCGTTCGCCGCCAGGTCGGGAATCTGATTGGCAGCGGAACGGTCAGTGCTCAGCGCTGAGGCGGTATCGGCCGCAGCTATGCCGTGGGTCATCGAAGCCAGTACACCCATTGCCAGAATCGTTGTTGTTTTTGTTTTCATGAGACGTGACTTCTCCCCCGAATGTTGGGTGCGCGTCTCCCTTGCGCACCCGCAAACCGGTTCTCGTTATTGTTTTTTAGGGGTAAAACGTGGGTGTCAGGCTTCTCGGTAGCCTGCGTCCAGCTCGCTGTGCAGTCGCCTGCGGTCAATGGCGTTTTCCCACTTGCCGACCACCAGGGTCGCTACGCAGTTGCCAGCGATGTTGGTGAAGACAAACGCTGAAGCCATGATTCGGTGCACGCCCAGGATCAGGGCGATGCTGCTCACGGGGATGGATTTTGTGGCGGCCAGGGTCATGGCCAACACTGCGATGGCAGAACCTGCCACGCCCGCACCGCCCTTGGAGGTCACCAGCAGCACAAACAACAGGGAGAGCTGTTGCTCCCAACCCAGTGCCGTGCCCGTGGCCTGGGCGAGGAACACGGCGACGGCGGCGAAATACAGGCAGGTGCCATCGTGGTTAAAGCTGTAGCCGGTTGGCAGCACCAGACCCACGACCGACTCCTCAACACCCAACCGCTTCAGCTTGGCGATCAGTTGCGGAAATACGCTCTCTGAAGAATTGGTGCCAATCACCAGAATCAGCTCTTCGCGGATGTAGCGCATCAATTTCAGCAGGCTAAAACCGGCGTACCAGGCGACCGGCGCAAGAACGATCACGAAGAAGATTGCGCAGGTCAGGTAGAACTCTCCAACCAGCGCCGCCAGCGGCACCAGCGACTTGAGCCCAAATTTGGCAACCGTGAAGGCAATGGCCCCAAATGCAGCGATCGGCGCGAGCTTCATGGCCAGGCGAATCACCCAGAACAGCGCTTGGGACACCGTTTCGACCACGTTCAACACGGGCTGGGCCTTGTCGCCCAGCGAAGCCAGACCACAGGCAAACAGCACTGAAAAAACCAGAATCTGCAGGATTTCGCCTTCAGCGAATGCACCAGGCGCTGTCTTGGGTACCAGATTGAGCAAAAATTCGCCCAGGCTCATATTGGAAGCCGGGTGCACCGCCTCGCCCGCCGTGCGCAGCAGCGCCGGATCGATGTTCATTCCCACGCCGGGTTTGAGGATGTTGATGGTCACAAGGCCGATCACAAGCGCCAGAGTCGTGATCACTTCAAAGTAAACGATGGCCTTGATCGCGATGCGACCCACCTTGCCCAGGTCGCGAACGCTGGCAATGCCGTGGGTAACGGTGCAGAAGATGATCAGGCCGACCACCATCTGGATCAGACGAATGAACACATCCCCCAAGGGCTTGAGGTTCTGGCCAATGTCCGGTGCCAGCGCACCCACGGCCACGCCCAATACCATGCCGGTCAGCACTTGAAAGGTGAGGTCTTCGTAAAAACGCTTCTTGGGCCGAGTTGTGACGTCAGCAGTGGATGAAATAGTGCGAGTCATGACGGACTCCTGGATAAGGGGTGAAGCGGCCTGGAGCCGCTTATTCGGCGTTGCTGCCCAGCAACTTGCGCGCAGGGGCGAACACTTCTTGTAAGGTCAGGCGCCGAGGTATCAGCCCCTGTTGGAAACAGGCTTCAATGGTGAACTCAAGTGGGCCCGCCAGATTATCGAATCCGAAGATCGTCGGGCAGGGCTTATCGACCTCGCGCAGCTGACCTGTACTTCGACGGTCGGATTCGCGCAGCAGTTCGTAGGCTCCACGGATCGCATCGGGTTGGTCACCGCACGCTTTATGGCTGGCAACCACCAGGTGGTTGATCGGCATGAAGCGATGCTTGCCCCACCAGGCCAGGTCGCGATTGGCAGCATCCTTGATCAGCGGCACGTACTCGTCACCTTTGGGCAAGTCGTTGCCCAGAATCGCCGCCTGCACATCGCCCTCGCGCAACATCTGCACCGAACCCTTCTCGCCTGGAATCTGCACCACATAGTCAGGATTACGGTACTGCTCGACATGCGCCGGGTCGTGGGTGATCCAGTGAACCTTGGAGAGATCCAGGCCGTGATCTTCAGCCAGGTGGGCGCGGACCCACATGCCCGTCGTCTGGGTGTAGGCGCGTACGCCGACGCGTTTACCAACCAGATCGCTTTCGTCAGGTACACCATTGGGGCCGAAGCCAATCAGGCAGCCCCGCTGGAAGCGCGACGCGACAACCGCCGGCAGCAATACCACAGGTCGGTCATAGGCGATGGCCTGTAACGCAGTGACCACCGCCAGCTCGCAAAAGTCGTAAGCCTGCTCGCGGACCATGGGCGTAAAGGCCTTGTGCACGACCGGGATGTTCTGCAGATCCAGGTTTAAACCAGGACCCACCAGTTCGCCCGAATACAGCGCCGTTGTGTGAGGGTATCTGCCCAGCACAGTACGCAGCGTCACAGCCGGCTTCATCAACGCGACTCCCGTGGGGCAAACGAATACAGCTGCTGCGCAGTGCCACTGGCAATGGCCTGTTGCTCCGATGCCGACAGCTGGCTCAGGACTGAACGTGCGGTTTGGGCGAGCTCTGCCAGCGTCCCTGCCGCAGCCGGGAAGTTGGAGCCCCAGGCGATGTGATCGGCACCAAAGGCCGTAATCAGCGTTCGCAGAAAGTCGATCGGCGTCGATCGCCCTTCGCTGGCAGCGGCCAGGGTGCGGTTGGTCAGCTTCAGATGCACACCCGGGAATGCTGCCAACTCCATAAGCGACTGAGCCGCTGCGTACGGAGCTCCTTGATCCAACACCGGACGGGCGCAGTGATCAAGCAATACGATCGCCTTGGGGAAACGTTCCAGCAGACTGCGCAATGCCGGGATGCCCTCCATCGTCATCTGCAGGCAAACCGGAATGGCATTCGCCTCGGCATAAGCCCATGCCGGATAGGAATCTTCATGTCCGAGCCAGTCGCCCTGCCCGGGCATGGTGCTTCCCGTCGTGAAAAGCCGAAAACCAGACAGACCCTGATCCTGCCAGTAGGCGATCTTCTCCACCGCGTCAGCAGCCAGGGCGTCGAGGGAGTAAACGCCAACCAGACGGTCGCTATGGGCTCTCACAGTCTGCGCAACGTAGCGGTTGTCATGACCATATACCGTCGAGGCCTGTACGACGACGGCTTGTTCGATTTCGGCGGCGTCCATGGCACGCAGCAGGCCGGCGGCATCGACTGGACGGGCACGCGACCATTCAGACTGGTGACCGCCAATAGGGTCGGTCGGGAAAAGGTCACGATCAGGGGAAATGACATGGGTGTGGGTATCAAGCAGCTTCACAAGTGCCTCGACTCTCGAGATGACGGGTATTCGGATTAGCTATTGATTGATTTTTTATTCGTTCGCTAACGCATCCGCTCAGCGCCAACTATCCATGGATCTATACGAAGGGGGAAATTCGAATTACGATCCAGCTATTGGTTCTAGCTAAAGAATGTATTGATGGATGAAGTCTATTCGCTCAACTTAAGACACTTGGGGGCTCTGCTGGAGGTTGCACGCACCGGCAACATCAGCCTGGCAGCCAAGGAAGTCAATCTATCCCAGCCTGCATTGGCACAGGCGATCAGCAAGATCGAGCGCATGCTTGATACTCGTCTTTTCGAGCGTCGGACAGGCGGTGTCGCCATGACCGCGCAGGGTAAGCAGTTTTGTGACCGTACCGAGCAGGCCCTGGCTTATCTCGTGCGCGGCGTCGGCCATATCCGTCGCGGTCACGGGAAAGCCGTACTTTCGCGCCTTGACCAACGCATCAGCATGAGCCAATTAAGATCACTGGTGTCGGTAGTCGGCGCCGGAAGCTACACCAGAGCGGCGCAGCAGTTGGGTCTTTCTCAACCCTCCCTACACCGGGCCATGCGCGAGTTACAGGATGTACTGGAAATCCCGCTCCTTGAGCGCTCGGGAAGAACGATACGTCCCACTGCCCCTGCCGAACGTCTGATGCATTTCGTGCGCCTCATGCTGGCGGAACTACGAGCCGGCATCGAAGAAACGGCAGCCCGCCACAACGGTTCCGCAGGCAACTTGCGCATAGGTGTCTTGCCGGTGGCGCGGGCATGGTTTCTCCCCAAGGTACTCGCTCAGTTCTGCGCTCAATGGCCACTGGCGTCCGTCGACATCATCGAAGGCCCCTACGCTGAATTGCTGATGCACCTGCGTCAGGGTGACGTCGATCTGCTGATTGGTTCGCGACGGGAGGCAATCCCGGAAACTGACGTGACCCAGCGCTCTTTATTCGATGATGAGTTGGTCATTGTCGGGCGTGCAGGTCATCCGTTGCACGGGAAGCTGTCATTCGCCATGGACGACCTTCTTAAGCACGACTGGGTGATGCCAGCGCCAGGCACCCCTATGCGTGAGGGTTGGGAGAGCATGTTCAAGATCAATGGACTGATGCCGCCACTGCTTCGAGTGCAATGCGGCTCATTGACCATAAAGCGCGGACTCATGCTTGAGGGCAACTGGTTAACGCTGATGTCTCGAGATCAATTCCGTCTGGAGAGCCTTTCTGGACAGCTGGTGGAAATCGGATCCCCCCCGCAGACCTCGTGGCGAACGATCGCCGTGACCACCAGAATCGATTGGCGCCCAACGCTGCTTCAGAAATGTTTTCTGGAGTTGCTGACAACTGTCGCAACGTATGTGCGCTCAGCAGGATCCCCATGATCTTTGACCTGCCCGGCCCGGCACAAAAGCTTGAGGACTCAGTGAGACAGCGCAGGGGCCACAGTCAGCCTGTAACCCCATAGCTTTACATTCCGGCGGTCGGTGCCATGGTGATGGGCTCCATGGCTGAGCCCGTGTTTCTTGGATGGATAATCTCCCTCGATACGGTCTTTATATGCTGTGTGCGAGTCATCCCCATTAATGCCAGTGTGATTTCTGCTTCAGCGCGAATGAAGTCGATGGCATCGAGTACCCCCTGACGTCCGTTAGCGGCCAACCCGTACGCGAATGCCCTGCCAATCAACACGGCGTCAGCCCCCAGGGCAAGTGCTTTGATCACGTCGCTGCCTCGTCGTATCCCGCCGTCGAACAACACCTGGATGCGCCCATCAATAAAGCGAGATATTTCAGGCAGCGCCGAAATACTTGAACGCGCGCCATCAAGCTGGCGACCACCATGATTGGATACGACGATGGCATCGACTCCAGACTCCAGCGCCCTGTGTGCGTCGTCCACTGAAAGCACTCCCTTGAGCACGATTCTTCCGGGCCAACGCTCGCGCAGCCATTCAAGATCCGCCCAGGTCATGCTCGGGTCGACATTGCCTGACAGGTAAGAGGCTTGCGCCATCAACGTATCTGGCAAACCTGCGCGCCCTCGCACATTGCCCAATTGAGGCATGCCTTGGCGAGCCATGCGCATGCACCAACCCGGTCGTGTTGCAAAATCCCGGAGAGCAGCAAAGTTCAAAGACGCGGCTGTCCGAAAACCGTTGCGAGTGTCCCGTTCGCGAATTGACGAGATGTCTGTATCCGCTGTGATGAATAAGGTGTCGACGCCCACCGCCTGTGCTCTGGCGAGCAACTCGGCAGCCAGTACTCTGTCTCTGAAAACGTAGAGTTGAAACGCCAGGTCGCCGGGCGACATATGCTCTGCCACCTCCTCGATCGAATTGATCGAGAAGGTGGAAAGGCACATAGGGATGCCAGCTTGTCGCGCGGCTTTCGCCGCCTCGACTTCCCCATTTGGCCAGAACATTCCAGAAAAGCCGACTGGAGCGAGCATTATGGGCAGTTGGTAGTCGCGCCCCAGAAAGCGCGCAGACAGATCCCGCTCGCTCAGATCGACCATGATGCGTTGCTCAAGCCACCACTGGTCGAAGTCTTCCACGTTCCAGGTCAGCGTCCGCTCGGCAAACGCACCCCCATCGATATAGTCGAAGAACATCCGTGGCAGTCTTGCCTTCGCCTGAAGCCGCAGGTCATGGACATTAGAAGTAATCATATCTGCGACCGCCACTATGCCTGGACGTGCTGGTAAGCGTCGTCTTTAGGCTCGTAACCCAAATATTGGCGGGCACTGGAGAGATCCCAGTCCATCCCGTGATTATTCGAAACCCCGTTTACAGTGACGGCGCTCGAAGGCCAGCGGCTGCTATCGGCCCTGGCGGCGCAAGCAAACAGGTTGCCCAGATCGCGATTCGACAGCCACATGTTGCGGAACCAGCGCAGCGCTCGACGAGCGTCGTCATCCAACTGCTGCTCTTCTGCGGTGGACGCGGGAGATCCCGAGTGCGTGATGTCTCGCGGATCGTTGTCCCCCGTCAACGCCCAGCCCACTCGCACGGAGACACAGGTCAGCTCACCTTTGGCCAGCTCGGCAACGGACGCGCACAACTTTTCGGCCATCACCTTCGATGACCCATAAGCAAAGGAATGCACTTCATGCGTTCCATCAAACCAGCGAGTGCCAGGCGCTGGCGTGAGTGACGTCGTTAATTTCCCAGGCCCCATTTGCGCCGATAGAGGCAGATCCTTATAGGCGCCCATGGCGTGATTTGACGACGCGAACACAAACCGTTGAACACCTTGCCTTGCGGATTCGAGCAAAAGGTTCAGCGTCATGTCATAGGATGCGAGGGCCTGCTCCCAGGTCGAGTCCGGAAGAGGGTTGAGTGCCGCGAAGTGGATGATTGCGTCGACGCCTTTCAGGTGTTCCACCCAAGCGCCATCGCGGCGCGTGAGATCGCTCTCCACAAGCTCCAACCGCTCCAAGGCAACGTCTGAGAATTTTGATCTGTCCGCGGTACGCACCACACCTACGACTTTCTCACACCACGGCTCTCGAGCCAGTGCTTCGACCACCTTCTGCCCCAAGTTGCCGCCTGCCCCTGTCACCATGACTTTGCGTACGGAATTCACTGTTGTCATTCGGTGTTACTCCTTGGAAACAAAGTGCAGGCAGACAGCACTGTTGATCGCGTAATCGTCACCCGCCTGGGTCAACCCGCCAGTGCTCTGATCAATACGGAAAATACGAATCACCGGGTCATCCTGAGCGGCGCAAAGTAAAAAATTGCCGCATGGGCTGATCGCAAAGTCACGTGGGGTTCGGCCGCCCGACGGCCAGTTGCCGATCGGCAGCAAGGCTCCCATTTCTTCATCGATGCGGGCCGCAAAAATGCTGTCATGGCCACGGTTGGCCACATAGACGAAACGACCAGAAGGATGAATGTGCATTCCGCCGACGCCGCTCTCTGCGGTGAAGTCTGCCGGCAGCGCCGAGACCTCGGCGCGGCGTGTGACGGTATCGCCATCAATATTGAAAAGCGCCACAGATGACGACAGCTCGAAGTTGCCGAGCAGGTATCGGCCGCTTGGCGTAAAGGCGACATGACGCGGGCCTGCACCTGGCACGGCAGGTAAAAGCAGATCAGGCGTGTCCTGCACTTCGGTACCCTGCAGCGGATATCGGGCAATCGCATCAATACCCAAATCGGCGAGGTACATCCACCGCCCATCAGGACTGACTACCGAGCCGTGAGCATGCGGTGCTTCCTGCCTGTCGGTATTCGGGCCGCTACCCTGGCGGCGAAGTACCTGTGGCTCGCCCATGATCAAGCCATCATTACCTAACCGCAGAACCAGCCCTTCACCCGAAAGGTAGTTGGAAACAACCAGCAGTCCTGTCCCTTCGTCGACCTGAACGTGACAAGGCCAGCTACCAGGAAGCGCAACCTCCTGTACCAGATCCAGGCGGCCAGATGCCGCATCAAGACTGAAGACGTTGATCCCCGGATTCTGGTCTTCTCCCACTTCACGCACTGTGTAGAGAAAACCACGTGAGTGGGTGAGATAGGACGGATTGTAGTCCGCCTTGAATACGCTGACCGGCGCTAGACGGGCACTAGCGGGATCGAAACGTAGCAGGTGGATGCCCTCACCTTTCCCTTCCACATGCGGCATGTGTTGGGTATAGGTGCCGACAGCTAGCAGTACATCTGACATGGTTGAGCCTCGGGATTGTTGTTGTAGAACCGTGGGCCTGGCCGAAGTTACGCTGCAAACGCCAGCGCGTCAGAGAACCCCTCCGGCCTTGCGAATGTTGTCCAGCATCTTGGCTTCGATCGACTTCAAGTGCTGACGAATGATGCGTTCCACGACGACGTAGTCGCGGCCTTCAATAGCGGCGAGGATTTCGGTGTGATCGGCATGCACGCGCTTGGGCGGCTCCAGATCCTTGAAGAAATGCCCCCGCATGATGTGCAGATGCACATTCAGGTTTTCGTAGGTGTCCTTCATTCGCTTGTTGTTGCACGCATCGATCATCACGCTATGAAAAGCGCGATCAGCCCGCGTGAACGCTGAGTAGTCCTTGAACGACGTATCGGTGATGGCTTCGCTCATGGTTTTGAGCAGCGCCCTCATCTCTTCAACCACACTGCCGTGCACGTCGTTTTCGATGACGTAACGCGCTGCAAAGAGCTCGACCGCCTCGCGAATCTGAAAAATCTCAACCAGATCCTGTTCGGTGATGCCGCGCACAAAAGTTCCCCGTCGCGAACGCACCTCAACAAGCCCCTCCGACGCCAGACGCTTGATCGCATCCACCACTGGGGTGCGACTCACCTGCAACTCAGCAGCCACTTCTTCGACGTTGACCTGCTCGTCGATCTTGATCGCACGACTGAGGATTCGGTCTCTAACCGCTTGATAAACAAGGTCAGTCAGGTGTGTGTGCTGGATAGGTGTCCACGACGTACTCACGGTGTAGCTCCTTATTCTGGGATTCTCGGGTAGCAAGACTAACGTGGTTTGACATCCCATGTGATGTCTAATATGTTACATGCCAGATGCAACATTGCAAGCTCAAACTCAACAACAAGAAGAGCCGTCTATGAAACACAAGAAAAAGATCGTGCTGGCCTCTGTGCTGGCAGCCTTGCTAAACACCCCTGTTTGGGCCGACGACGCTTCGGATCTGATGAAAGGATTGGCTGTGCGCGAAGGCGACAATCCCATGACCGCACAGGATCAGTTCAAAAAAACCGGGCCGTGGCGAGTGGGCTTCAGCATCTGGGGGTTCGGAAATACCTGGATGACTCAGCTGGCGCACGAAACCCGTTACGAAGCCGGCCTGCATAAAGAAATCAAGGAACTGGTTTTCGCGGACGCTCAATCCAAACCCGCCAAACAGATCGCCGACATTGAGGACATGATTGCGCAGAAGGTCGATGCGATCATCATTGCTCCGGTTTCTTACACCGCCCTGACCCCTGTCATTGAGAAAGCGACCGCCGCCGGTATCCCGGTGATTGTCCACTCGACAGAAGTCGATACCGACAAATACACCACTGAGATTCAGGCTGAAGGCCGTTACTTCGGTAAGGTCGGCGGCCAATTTCTCGTCGATACCCTCAAAGGCAAAGGCAACATTTGGGTTTTGCGCGGTCAGGCGGGTGTTGCCGCAGATATCACTCGCTACGAGGGCATGAAGGAAGGGCTCAAAGGCTCGAACATCAAGATTGCTGCCGAGCAGTATGGGGACTGGTCGTACAACAAAGGCAAGCAGGTCTGCGAAGCGTTGATGCTGAGCAACCCGGATGTAGACGGTATCTGGTCGAGCGGTGGCGACATGAGCCGCGCCTGCATCGACGTTTTCAAAGAATTCGGCAAGCCCGTTCCGCCCATCACAGGCGAAGGCAACAACGGGTTCATGAAGGCCTGGAAAGAAAGCGGCGCCACATCAATGGCCGCCGTTTTTCCGTCAGAGCAAGGGAGCGCGGGGGTTCGTGCCGCTATTGCCCTGCTGCAAGGCAAGCCGTTGCATAAACACTACGTAGCACGCCCTACCCCCGTCACTCAGCAGACGCTTGATCAGTTCTATCGCCCGGATCTGAACGACAACTATTGGGCTCCAAGCGGTTTGCCAGACGACTTGTTGAAAAAGTATTACGGCAAGAACTGAAACCGGGAGCACGATCATGCAGACGCTCGTATCGGCGCACAACGTGAGTAAGTTCTATGACGGTGTACCGTCGTTGTCTGGTGTCAGTATCGAAGGCCACGCGGGGTCGATCCACGCGGTGACCGGAGAAAATGGTGCCGGCAAATCTACCCTGATGAAAGTCATCGCCGGCGTGGTGCGCCCCAGTGCCGGCGAGCTCTTCCTGCGTGGTCAACCGGTGAGCTTCCGCTCACCGCTGGCTGCGTTGGACGCAGGGATTTCCACAGTATTCCAGGAGTTCTCCCTGGTACCCAACCTGAGCGTGGCGGAAACCATGTTCCTGGGCCGGGAGATTCGCCGCTCAGGCCTGCTGGATCGCACCACCATGGAAGAAAAGGCTTGCGCTGCGCTGCAGCAGGTCGGGATGGCTATTGATCCTCGGCGTACCGTGTCCAGCTTGACGGTCGCCGAGCAGCAGTCGGTTGAGATTGCCAAAGGCCTGACGGTGGATGCGCAAGTGTTCATCTTTGATGAACCGACGGCGGCGCTGAGTACCAGGGAGGTCGAGCAGTTGGAGCAACTGCTGTTTTCTTTGCGCGACCAGGGAAAATGCATTTTCTACATCTCCCATCGCATGCGAGAAATCTTCACTCTGTGCGACACGGCCACAGTGCTCAAGGATGGCAAGCTGGTCGGCAGTCATCCAATCAAGGATCTGGATCAAGATCGCTTATTGGGGTTGATGGTAGGCCGCGATGTCGGTCAGCTATATCCGCCTCGTCGGGCACCGAGCCAAGCGCTAACGGCTTTGGAGGTCAAAGATTTAAGGCTGACAAGCGACAGTTCTGCCGTTGCATTCCATGTGCGTCAGGGTGAGATCGTCGGTTTGGCGGGCCTCGAGGGACAGGGGCAGCGCGAAATGGCGCGCGCACTCGTTGGAATCGAAGCTGCTTTTAAAGCCGAGATCCACATCACTTCTGCACAAGGGGAAAGCAACGCTGTCCGTCCAGGTAAAGGCAGTGGTCACGCGCTTGAAAGCGGCTTGGCGTTCATGCCGGAAGATCGCAAGGGTGAAGGGCTTTATCTGGATTTGCCGATCCACGACAACCTTACACTGGGCGTTAACCAGCGCCGGTGGCCATGGATGCCTGCCAAGCGCTGTAACGCACTCGTAGATCAACTATTCAGACGCCTAAGCATTCGTGCGCACAGTCCAGGTCTGGCTGTCGGTGCCCTTTCTGGCGGCAATCAGCAGAAAGTGATGCTAGGACGCTGGCTAGCCGTCGGTGCCAGAGTGCTGGTCATTGAGGAGCCCACACGCGGCGTGGATGTGGGCGCCAAAACGGAAATCTATGATGCGCTGCGCGCTTTCTGCGATGAAGGCGGTGCTGTGCTGTTCACCTCCCGGGAACTCCCGGAAGTCATTGGCCTGGCCGACAGGATTCTCGTCGTCAACCAAGGGGAAATCGTCGCAGAGTGTCTGGGGCAGAACGCCAGCGAAGAAGACATCCTTCAGGCGGCAGTCAGTCGTCATGAAGCCATCCAGCCAGAGGCTGTAGCACCATGAACACGAAAATGATGCGCGGCCGCAAAGGTGGCCAATACCTGTGCGCAGCGCTCCTGCTTCTCGCAGGGCTTGTCCTGGCGATCTGTTTTGCTCAGTTTCGCAGCCCGGAGAACCTCGGCAATCTACTGGTACAAGCCACACCACTCTTGCTAATCGCTATCGGTCAAACGCTGGTCATTCTCACCAATGGTCTGGATCTCTCGGTGGGCGTTATGGTCAGCCTGGCAACCGCCTTGCTCGCCAACGCTGAATCGCCGCTGGCCGGATTGGCAATGGTGTTTGGCTCAGCCTTACTACTGGGGCTGGTAAACGGCCTGGGCGTTGCCCGATTCCGGGTACACCCCATCATCATGACGCTGGCCAGCGCGACAGTTCTGCAAGGCATCGTGTTGCTGATCCTCCCGGCGCCGGGTGGCAGTGTCGCTTCCGGATTTGCCACAGCGGCCAACACCTGGATAGGTGGCATCCCTGTCGCTTTGCTCTGGATCGTCCTGGCCATGCTGTTCGCCTGGACACTGTTGAACCGTTCCCGATTCGGGCTGCATCTCTATGCCGTCGGTGGTGGAGCAGACAACGCGGCCTTGGCTGGGGTCAAGGTGATGCGTACTCAAGTCGCCAGCTACGTAATGTGTTCGCTGTTTGCGGCGGTGGCAGGTGTGTTCCTGGCGGGCCGGATCTCCTCTGGCGACCCTTGGGTTGGCACGTCCTATAGCCTGGATTCGATTGCGGCAGTCGCACTGGGTGGTACTCAGTTGACAGGCGGAATCGGCGGCGTGCTGGGTACATTGTGCGGGACGCTCCTCCTGGGGCTGGTCGGCAACGGTATGAATCTGGTGCAAATCGACCCGTTCCTGCTCTCCGTCGTCAATGGCTGTCTTTTGCTCGCGGCAGTGTGCCTGCGTCGCCGTCAACAATTGGGATTGTGATTCATGAGCGTACAACGAACATTGAAACTCGATAGTCCTGCGGCATCCACGCACCACGTCGCACGAAAGAAAGCATGGGCCGCATTGATCGCTGTCCCGCCATCAATCTGGGTGCTCCTGGGGCTCTTCATCTACTGCGCCCTGCTCAAACCCATGCTGTTGCAGATGCCATTCCAGATGGTGATTTTTCGTCAGGCCGCACCGCTGGGGCTGGCAGTCTGCGCGCAGCTGTTGGTGATGCGTTGCCGTTCGATCGACCTATCGATTGGCGGCGTATTCATCTTGGTGAACTACGTGCTGACCACTGCGTGGGTAGCTGACTTTTCCATGCCGATGCTTGTACTGGTGTGCCTGGCTGCCGGTGCCGTGGTCGGTGCTGTCAACGGCTTTTTCATCTGCACCATGCGGGCGTCGTCGGTCATCGTCACCCTCGCCACGGGCACCATTCTCTCCGGGCTTGTACTGTGGTGGGGCACTGGATACGCACCCGGCTCTGTTCCTGATTCGATCAAAGACATCGGCCAGGGCCGTGTCGGCCCAGTCCCACTGGCAGGACTGATCTGGCTGGGTTGCGCAGTGTTGCTTGCGATACCGCTCCATGCGCTGGTCTATGGCCGATTGCTGCGCGCGGTGGGAAGCAACCCCCAGGCCGCGACCCTGTCAGGGCTGCCTATCAGAAGAATGCTGCTTTCGAGTCACGTGGCGGCGGGGATGCTGGCCGCGCTAGGGGGCGTACTTCTCTCTGGTTACGTCGGGATTAGTACGACAAAGCTGGGGGCTGATGTTGTCATGAACTCCATCGCCGGGGTCATCTTGGGAGGCATTACGTTCGGTAGCGGACGTGGCGGGCTGGTCGGCCCCACCGTGGCCGCCTTCGCCCTGATGCTGCTGTTCAACCTGCTCAATGTATTCGGTGCCGGTGAGGCCGGGAAGCTGATCGTACAGGGTGTCGTGATTGCCACTGCCGCTGTGCTTGCCGGCCTGGCGCAACAGAATCGACGCTGAAACTGCACTCTAGGAACGCACATGAAAACAATGAAAAACTTTGATGCGATCGTCATCGGAGCGGGATCGGCTGGATGCCTGACGGCAGGACGCCTGGTCAGGGATCACGGGCTGAACGTGCTGCTGCTCGAAGCCGGCCCGCGCGACCGCAATCCGCTGATCCGCATGCCGGCAGGCTTCGTCAAGCTGCTGGACAGTGATCGCTACATGACGTTTCACAAGAGCGCCCCCCACGCCCACCTTGACGGCCGTCAGCCGTCTATCCCGCAAGGGCGGGTATTGGGCGGCGGAAGCTCGGTCAATGCCATGGTCTATATTCGCGGTCAATCTCGCGATTACGATGAGTGGGTAGACACCACGGGCGACGCGGGCTGGGGCTTTGAAAGCCTTCTGCCCCACTTCACCAACATGGAAGGCAACCAGACCTTCCATAACACTCTGCATGGCAGCCAGGGCCCGCTAAAGGTCAGCGACGGCGCCAACATCAATGAACTGTCCCGCGCCTTCGTTCAGTCAGCGCAGGCTGCCGGCTTCCCCTACAACGCAGACTTCAACAGTGGTCAGCAGACGGGTACCGGCTTTTACCAACTCACCGCTGCGGGCGGGCGTCGATGCAGCGCCGTCGATGCATTTCTGGCACCGGTGCTCAATGATGACCGGCTGACCATTGTCTGCGGTGCGCAAGTACAGCGGGTTCTTCTCGAAGGCAACCGTGCCGTAGGCGTGGAATACCGTGAGGGCAACCAAACGGTTCGCGCAGGCGCTGGCGAAGTGATCGTGACGGCGGGCGCGCTGATCAGTCCGCAGATGCTCATGCTCTCGGGGCTCGGCCCTGCTGCACAACTGCGTGAGTTCGGGATTGACGTACACACTGATCTGCCGGGTGTCGGCCAGAACCTGCAAGACCATCACGAAGTCCCGGTGCTCGCGTTCTGTAACGGCCCTTACGGTTACTTTGGCCAGGACAAAGGCTGGAACAAGATCCGTAATGGCCTGCAGTACCTCGCCTTCGGGAGTGGGCCTGTGACGTCCAATGGCGTAGAGGCCGGGGCGTTCTTCAATCCGGATGACCCATCGGCCGAACCGAGCCTGCAGGTTTTCTGCATCCCCTCGGTCTACCTGGATCCAGACGTCACCGACCAGCAACCGACCTGGGGCTTTACGCTCAACAGCTGCCTGCTGCGGCCGCGCAGCCGAGGCCAGATCAGCTTGCGTTCAGCTGACGCCAGCATCACCCCTCTGGTCTTGCCGAACTATTTACATGATCCGGAAGACATGCGGTTATCGGTGGCCGGCATTCGGATGGCTCGCAAGATCGCAAGCAGCGGGCCGCTTGCAGGCATGGTCGACCGAATCGTCTACCCGGCAAGCGACGCGGCCACCGACCAGGAGTTGCAAGCGCATTGCCGGCGCACGGTGAAGACCGTTTACCACCCCGTGGGCACCTGCCGCATGGGCAGGGACGATGATTCAATGGCTGTGCTCGACAATCAGATGCGTGTGCGCGGCATTGAAGGTTTACGGGTGTTCGACGCATCTGCCTGGCCGAACATCATCAGCGGCAACACCAACGCCACGACCTACGCTGTCGCAGATCGTGGCGTGGCGCTCATGATGAACGAGGTCACACCGCAGCGCCTGAATGACCAACTCTCGAGCCGTCGCCAAGAGTGCCTGTCATGATTCGCAGCAGCGTGTTCGCAGGCCGCTATGTTCAAGGCCCTGATGCCTTGAACACGCTGCCCGGGCTACTCGCCCGGCTTGGCGGCACGTTTGCCTGCCTGATCGACTCAGCCGTCGCCATGGCATTGGAAGCCCGCATTGATAGCTGGGAAAACCTCGACATCCGCGTGAGGCGAGCAACAGGGGGCTGCACCCTCGCCAACATCCATGCCTTGAGCGACTGCGCGCAGGGCTGCGATGCAATCATTGCAATGGGTGGCGGGAGGGTGATCGATACGGGTCGTGCGGCCGCCGATGACTTGGGCATTGCGTTCATTTGCGTACCGACAGCGGCGGCCTCCGACGCGCCCTGCTCTGCGTTGGCAGTGGTTTACGATGACGATGGTCACGTCCTGCATGACCGGTTCGTGACGCAAAACCCGGCCATGGTGATCGTGGACACCTCGATCCTGATCAAGGCACCGTTGCGACTGTTCATCAGTGGTATCGGCGACGCGTTGGCGACTTGGTACGAAGCAGATGCCTGTGTCCGATCAGGTGCCCGGAATCTATGCGAAGGCCGCCCTACCCGGCTTGCACTGGAAGCCGCACGCCTCTGCCGGGACACGCTCTTCGCTCACGCGCGGCAGGCGGTGACCGATTGCCGCGCGCAACGTTTGAGCGACGCCTTCGAGGCCACCATCGAGGCGACGGTCTTGCTGTCGGGGATAGGTTTTGAATCAGCGGGTGTAGCTGCTGCCCATGCCATCCACCATGGGCTCGCAGAAATACCCTCCTGCCACGAGTTTCTGCACGGCGAAAAAGTCACCATCGGTCTGTTGACCTCATTGTTCCTGACTGACGGTCGTGAAGACGAGCGCTCACAACTCTTTGCGTTCTGCAGAGAGGTCGGGCTGCCGACACGCCTGTCGCACATAGGCCTGGATGTGACAAATCCCTCGGCACTCGAACATGTGGCCAGACGCGCTTGCCGAGAGGGCGAAATCATTCACAACGAACCCTATCCCGTCACTTGGCCACAGGTCGTCCAGGCCCTGCTGGCGATGGATCGTTTTGGCGCTAAAGCACAAACACAACAATAAACCCGGAGCCCATCAATGCAGCATATTATCGAAAACTTCCGCCCTGGCCTCTTCAACAAGAAGCAGGTTCTCGTCTCCGGCGGTACCAGTGGCATCGGTCTGGAAATCGCTCTCGGCTTCAATGCCCTGGGAGCAACGGTTATCGCCACGGGCTCCTCACAAAAGAAGCTTGACCCGCTCAAGGCTCAATATCCCGCCATCCAGTTCGCTCGGCTGGATGTATCCGACCCTGACGCGATCAACGCCTTCGTAGCAGAACTTTCATCGCTCGACGTCCTGGTTAACGCTGCAGGTATCTCACGACCCGGCGACGAGTATGACGACGCTACATTCCATGAAGTGATGTCAGTCAACTTGAGCAGTGTCATGCGCCTGTCCTCTGCAGCAGAGCCTTTGCTGATCAAAAGCCAGGGCTCAATCATCAACATCGCTTCGATGCTGAGCTATTTGGCTGACCCGCTTGTCCCTGGTTACTGCGCGAGTAAGAGCGGTCTTTTAGGCCTAACGCGAGCCCTCGCTCACCAACTCGGAGACAAGGGTATTCGCGTCAACGCCATCGCGCCGGGTTACCACCGAACAGCCATGACCCGCGAGCTTTGGGACAACCCACAGCCCGCTCAAAAGATCGAGCAACGCACCGCCCTGAAACGGTGGGGCGATGCCGATGACCTGGTGGGCGCTGCGCTATTTCTGGCGTCCACTGCAGCCGGTTATGTAACCGGCGCCACGCTGGCCGTCGATGGCGGATACGTCAGCGGCTAAACCCTAGGGTTTCATCTTACCCAAAGGCCTCCCGGGCACATCCAGTACCCGGACGGGATTGCTTTGCCTACAAAAACAATAGAAAGGCGCACACGATGAAAAAATGCATCACAGCAGGACTTGCACTGATCGCTTGGACAGGAGCACACGCGGAGGACTTCTCTGCCTCCAATTACTTACTGGGGGATTGGAACGGGGCACGCAAGGATTTGCATGAGCAGGGAGTCGACTTCAACTTCAACTATACAAACGAATATGCCTACGCCGCCCATGGAGGCGATAACCACAACAGCGCTTATGCCGATCAGATCCTGGTCGACACCCAGTTCAATCTGGAGAAACTGTTCGGCTTGAAGGGAGCCAGCGTGCGGTTGAGCCTGAACAATCGCAATGGCGAAAACCTGAATACCGAAGCCGGGCTCGGCACTCTGCTCAACGAGCAGGAGATCTATGGTTACGGCAGCGTCACGCGCATAGCGCAGTTCTACTACAAGCAGTCCTTGCTGGATGACAAGGTGTGGTTCAAGGTGGGTCGGCTGCCGATGAGCGGCGAGATATTTCCATTCAGCTGCAAGTTTCAGAACCTGACCTTCTGCGGCACCGTCCCCGGGTATATCACACCGAACTGGTACACGTGGCCCGTCAGCCAGTGGGGCGGCGTGATCAATGCCAAAGTCGGAGATGACGCTTATGTTCAGGCTGCTGTATACCAGGTAAATCCCAGCTTCACCAAAAACTCGCAAGGTATGAACTTTGGCAGTCCACATGGCACGACCGGTTTACTGGCTGTTGGTGAAGCAGGATGGTCACCCAGCCAATTGTCGATGCCAGGGACTTATCGGTTGGGTATCTGGAAAAACACCGGGGACTTCACCGACATGTATCGCGACTCGACTGGCCAGCCCATCGGCCTGACTGATGGCGAGCCAGGAGAGGAACACAGCGCGCACGGCTATTATTTGATGGGCCAACAGCAGGTCTGGAAGTCGAGTGAGGTCTCCGGACGCGGCCTGACGTTGTTTGCCAACTTCATTCAGTCAGACAGGGATGTGTCGTACGTCGAGCGCGTATGGCAGGCCGGGGCGTTCTACAGCGCGCCATACGCCTCACGGCCTCAAGATGAGATCGGTTTTGCCGCAGCTCGACTGGAGGTCAATGATCTGTCCGCCAAACGTGTCCGTCAGCAGAATAGCCTGTTGCCTGTGGGCGCAACTGGAGCACCCATCCCAGGAGAAGAATACCCTCTGGAGCTCTACTATGACTTCGCGCTCACCCCTGCGATTTCTGTGAGGCCCAATGTACAGTACGTTCACAATCCCAGTGGCATGGACGGCGCCAGCAGCGTCACCGTGCTGGGCCTGAAGACCAGCATTTCCTTCTAAACACTACCCGGCTTCAGATAGGATGATACGGCGGCCAAAGAGCCGCCGTATTCGCATAAAAGGATATCCCGTGTCACAAAGCATTGAACGCGCCGTCGAAGTCCTCATGCTTGTCGGCGAAAAACCACAGACGCCTTCGGAAATATCGCGCCATCTGGACGTTCATCGCTCCACTGCCCTTCGCATCATGGAGGTGCTGATGGCTCAGCGACTCATTCGAAAGCTGCCGGATGGCGCTTACGGGATCGGCCCCGGCCTGTTATCACTGGCCTGGCATGCCCAGGATCAGTTCGCGCTCGTAAAGCTGGCTCGTCCACGGCTGACCGCTCTGAGCGAGCTCTACGATCAGACCGTACATCTGGCGGAGCTGCAAGCCGACCAGATCGTCTATATCGACAAGATCGAACCCAAGCGTTCGATCCGCCTGACTTCAAGAGTCGGTGACGCGGTGTGCCTGCATACGGCGAGCGTGGCCAAATCCATTCTCGCCTTTTCCGACTCCGCAACCCGGGAACACCTTCTGGCCGGCCACGAGTTCAAACCGTTTACCCCCACTACCATTACCACTGAGCAGGCGTATCTGGAAATCCTGGAGGATGTTCGCGAGCGGGGCTGGTCGACGGATGATGGCGAACTGGAGGATTACATCAACTGTCTGGGCGCGCCGATTCGCGACGTCAGCGGGCAGGTTGTCGCAGCTGTATCGATCATCGAGCTGAAAGCCAAGAGCAACCTTGAAGCTATGCAGCGCACGGTACTCAAGCCGCTCCAGGAGACAGCCAACGCCATCTCGCGGGATCTGGGATGGAAAGGAGGATCGGAGTGATCCTCCCTGCGGGATTATTGCCGATGCTTTTCGAGAAACTCCCGATCTATTTCAAAGCCCAGCCCCGGTGTGTCAGGTAGCGTCAACCACCCCGCTTCATGCTCCAGCGGTCGATCCACCAGCGCGGTTCGGAATGGGTGCGCGGAAGTATCAAACTCGAACAGAGGCTGATCGGCGTAAAGCGAGTAATGTGTCGTGGGCGTGTTAGCGATTGCATGAAGCGAAGCATACTGCCCGACTGCTGTTCCCCACACATGAGGGTTGACTTGTACCCCATGTGCCTGGGCCAGCACGTTGATATGCTTCAACGCGGTGAAACCACCCGCCAGGCAGATATCAGGCTGAGCCACATCCACAGCTTCAGCAGCGAAAAGATCCCGGAAACCGTAAAGTGAGAATTCGGCCTCGCCACCCGCGATCGGTGTGTCCAACGCCTCACGTACTCGACGATAACCTGCCAAATCCTCAGGGACTACCGGCTCCTCGATCCAGCGCAGATCAAAGTCGTCGAGCGCACGGCCAAGCTTGATTGCGTCACTGGAGCCATAGCCGTGATTGACGTCCACCATCAACTGTCGATGTTCGCCGATCTCACGACGGATCGCGTTCATAACCTGCACGTCATCAGCGACGCCAAAGCCGAGCTTCACTTTCATCCGGTCAAACCCTGACGCTGCGTGACGCGCAGCCTCCTGGGCCATCGCTTGTGCCTGCCCCTGCCCTTCGCTGCGGAAAAAACCGGTGGCGTAGCACTGGACTCGATCCCGGAATGCACCACCGAGCAACCGCCACACAGGCATACCCGCTGCCTTGCCCTTGATATCCCATAGCGCGATGTCGATTGCGCTGATGGCGCCTACGACCACGCCCTTGCGGCCATAATCACGGGTGCGTAGATACATCGTATCCCAGAGGACATCGGTCGCCAGCGGGTCGGCGCCGATCAACAAAGGTTTCAAGGCGCTTTCGATGACAGCCTGGGCGATTTCCGGCGGTTGAAGCCCGACGCTGAACGTTTCACCCCAACCTTCGATACCGTCGTCCGTCACCACGCGCACCAGGGTCGTGGAGCGGCCTGTTACCCAGCCTTGAGAATACGCAAACGGCTTCTGGAGCGAGCTTTTCAATACATAGGTTTCAATCTTCTCGATTTTCATGCCAGTGCCTCGTTGGTCATAGGGTCGGCGTCAGCACGGGGGGCAGTTGCCACGATCGGTTTACGCACGACGAGGTGATAGAACACCGCCGAGAGCACAGCCACAGCAGCGGAGATGAAGAACACGATATTGAACGAGCCTGTCGCATCAACGATCAGGCCGGCTACCAAAGGCGACAGCGTGGCGCCCAGGAAGCCGCCGAAGTTCTGGATGCTGCCAACGGAAGCGACTGTGCCAGGCGAGGTAAATTCGCTGGGTAATGCCCACGCGTGAGCGACCACGGCCCCGTTGAATCCTAAAGCGAATGCCATCAACGTCACCGCAATCCCCAGTCCGTACCCCTCTCCAAACCAGCCGTTGAACGGGATCAGTAGAAGCACCAGAGCCTGCAGTAACATGGAGGCAATGATGGTCGCCTTCTTGGCTTTGAGGCTTGTCCAGCCAAGGCGGCCGGAAAGCTTTTCAGAGATCATGCCACTGACCAGGTCACCGATCATTGCACCGACCCAAGGGATGCTCGCGATCAACCCGAGAGAGGCGTACTGCACGTGGAACTGGTTGATGATGAAGAGCGGGATAAACACCAGAAAAATCTGGTAGACCCACATGTTGCAGAAGAAGCCAGCCATCATGCCCCACATCGTGGCCTTGCCGAACAGGCTCGCCCAAGGTGTTTTGGGGCAGTGGTCTGCTGAGGCAGGCTGATCGTGGCGGATCCATGCAAGCTCTTCTTCCGTTACCTGGGGGCTCTTATTCAGATCCCGATAGAAGTACATGAAAATGATCGCAACGATCACGCCCGCGACTCCTGCCACAATGAACATCGAACGCCAGCCGAACGCGGCGACGATCCACACCAGCAACACAGTAAAGAACGCCGGGCCGGCTTTCAGTGCAGCATCCCAACAGCCGTTCGCCAGGCCGTGTTCGCGGCGGGGAAACCACTGACTCACGATCTTGCTGGTCGACGGCAGCGAGGGTGACTCGGCAAGCCCCAGGCATCCACGTGCAACAGCGAACGCTGGCAGGCTCGATACGAACCCCATTGCTGATGTAGCCCCGCTCCAGATGATGACCGATAGCCCGAGCAGACGCCGAGGGCCAAAGCGATCGACAAACCAGCCGGACGGTAATTGCCCGATCGCATAGCACAAGGAAAACGCACTGCCCAGCAAGCCGATGCCCGTGGCACTGATACCGAGCTCCTGCTGCATTGCGGGCGCCGCGATCGACAGTGCCAGCCGGTCGATGTTATTGATCAGTGCAAGCAGACACAGCAGCCCCAGAACGAACCAGCGTTTTCCGCCACGCGGTTTAGCAAGCGGTGCTTGTGCAGCACCCTTCAAATTGAACATGATGAACGTCTCCCCAGCTTGGAATTGTTGTACGGCAAGACGGTTTCTGGCAGGTCAGATACGACCGAATTTGGCCAGAAGATCCTGGAACGTGGCACCCTGAAGAATCAGCTCGCGCATTGCGGCTTCGTTGTCGGCGATGGTTCGGGCTCGCTCATAAACAGCGGCCATCTTGTCCCTCGGAACGACGGCTACCCCGATCTCGTCAGCGACCACCAGGTCACCCGGGTTGACCACTACCCCGCCACAACTGATAGGCACGTTGATCGCGATCGGTTCCCGACGACCCGATAGCGCAGTGTGTGCCTGGCGGGGCCCGCATACCTTTGCCGATACCGGGAAATCCAGAAACCGTGCCTCGTCGGTATCTCGGCAGCTCCCATCGATCACGGCTCCAACGACGCCGGCGTTCTTCGCAAGCCCTGTCATCAGCCCGCCCCAAATCGACGTCTCTGTCTCGCCGAAGGCGTCGATCACGATGACGTCGCCGGGGCGCGCGACATTGAACACTTCCAGGCAATCGACGATGTCACCGGCAGTCAGTTGTACGGTCAGGGCCGTGCCAATGATCTTCTTGTCTGCACCCTTGGGCTTGATGTCATGGCGCATGGTGCCTGCACGCTCCTGGGCGTCGGAGACTACACAGGAAAGCGACATGACATCGGCCATGTCGAGGAACAGTTGCAACAGTTCACGGTTTGGTTGTGGGGCTTCATTAACAACGATGCTCATAGTATTTCTCCGGGTTCAGGGACGGACAGGATTGAGTGGGGCTTGACCCAGCAGGACGGCGCGGACGTTCTGGGCAGCGACACGTCGGCACTCATCCAGGGCGTGTTGGGAAACGTAGGCCGCGTGCGGCGTTATCAGGCAGTTAGGGAGAGTGAAAAGTGGATTGTCCGCGGGCGACCAGTGGAGTTGTTTGGCTGGTTCCTCCTCCGTGTCATCCAGTGCAGCGGCCGCCAAATGACCGGTCTTCAGTGCGTGATACAGCGCGGCATTGTCGATGACCTTGCCCCGGGCCCCGTTGACCAGTAACGATCCTGGTTTCATCAACGAAAGAGCACGTTCATCGATCAAGTGATGGGTTTCAGGAGTGTGTGGGCACATCACATCGACGAGGTCTGCCGTTCGCAGCACCTCATCCAGGTCTGCTTTTTCCACACCGTGGGAGGACATCAAGCTCTCGGAAACGAATGGGTCATACGCCTTGATGACAAAACCAAATGGCTGGAGCTTGCGCACCATGTTCTGTGCGATCCGGCCGAAACCAATGAAGCCGAATACGCTCCCGCGCAAGCGTTTGATCGGTCGATTCCAGTCAGACCAGTGCCAGCGGCCTGCATGAGTCGCCTGATCGTAAGTCGGTAGAGATCGCAGGAGGGTCAGCGCCATCGCAATGGAATGATCCGCCACTTCCTCAAGGCAGTAATCCGGGACATTGGTCACGGTGATACCTGCCTGATGGCAAGCCTTCACATCGAGAATATCGACTCCGATACCGTATCGAGCGATCACCTTGCATTGCTTCAGCGAACTGATTGTATTGGCGTCAATGCGGGCGTACTGCTGAAGAATTGCGTGAGCGTCCGGCGCTTGTTCCGCCAGTCCTTCACCGCTTCTGGCCTGCAGACCGATCACCTTGGCGCCAATCGGTTCCAGAATGCTCTTCTCGATATCGAGGTCTGGATAGTCGTAGTCGGATACGTAAACGTTGTACACGAGGAGTTCCTTTTATTATTGGATAGAACAGCCTTTGTGTTGCACTATGCGCAACACGCGTGCATATGTTGCGACACGCGAAAAACGTTAACCCAAAAATCCTGGGTAGAAAAGTGTTTGTTTCAGTTCGTTGCCTGAACGGCCGTGTTGCTCGTGCGTGGTCAGCCCACGGCGGCAGCGATGCCTTGTGCGCAGCGTTTCAGCGCAGCAACGGCGGTTTCTGCGGGCAGAGCCTGGAAGCGGTAGCTGGGCATGCTGGTGCTCAGACAGCCGATAACCTGCCCTTTTGCATCAATGATCGGGCATCCATAGCAGCAGATATCTGCCTCATTCTCTTCAAGGTCGACTGCGTAGCCCCTACTGGCGACTGCCTTCAGCTCTCTGCGAAGTGCGTCTGGCTCGGTAATGGTTGCGGGCATCAACGGCACCAGATCGAGCCTCTCCAACAGCTCGTCTACCAAACTTTCCGATTGATGAGCCAACCAGGACTTTCCAACAGAGCTGGAGTACAGCGTCACTCGCGTCCCGACTCTTGAGGCCATCCGTACCGTGCGATGCGATTCAAGCTTGGCGATGTACACCATCTCCAGACCTGAGCGCACCGCAAGGTGCACGGTCTCGTCCAACGTGTCGCGCAGAACCTGCAAATGAGGTTCTGCTACGCTGCGCAAATCCGACGTGTCCAGCGCGTGCCTGGCAAGCGTGATAACCCTCGGCCCAATGCGAAGGCGCCCATCTGCACCGGTCTCAGCCAGCATGCCCTCAGCCAACAAAGCGGCCACGATCCGAAACGTTGTAGGACGTGGATAGCCGAGCGTTTTCGACAATTCACTCACGGTCGTGGGCTGTCCCGCATCCGAAACAGCCTGCAGTACGTTCATGAATTTAGTGAAAGCGGCTGTGCCGGGTACATCAGGTTTCGCAGAAGACATCGAGATTCAGGCCACCAGATACCCCCCGTCAACCGGGAGAATAGTGCCGGTGATGAACGAAGCTGCGGGGCTGCACAAGAAAACCACCGCCTGAGCGATGTCTTCCGGCAGACCCCAACGGCCCAGAGGGGTGCGTTGAAGAATGGGTTCGGCACGTTTGGGATCTTTCTGCAGAGCCTCCGTCAGAGGCGTAGCGATCCAGCCCGGCGCCACGGCATTCACGCGAATGCCGTCGGCAGCGTACGCAATGGCCAACGATTTCGTCAATTGCATCACCCCGCCCTTGCTGGCGCTGTAGGCCGGCACCAGACCGCCTCCGAAGAAGCTGAGCATCGACGCCGTATTGATGATCACCCCACCACTCTCGGCCAACTTGGCTCGGGCGAGGCGACAGCAACGCAGCGTGCCGTTGAGGTTTACATCGATAACTTTCTCGAACACGTCGATTTCATGCTCCTCGACACGTCGGATAATTCCGGCGCAATTCACCAGGATATCCAGCCGCTCGACCTCAGCGATAGCCGCTTCAATCGCGTGCGCATCAGTAACGTCGACTTCCAAAGCGCGAAGATCCAGGCCTTTAGGCACCTGCAACCTGTCAGCATCGAAACCAAGGGCCAGTACACGTGCGCCCAATTGTGCGAGAGTCAGGGCAGTCCCGGCACCAATACCCGTAGTGCCGCCAGTGACGATAGCCGTCTTGCCGGCGAAGAGATTTGCATTGAAAGTCATACTCGGTGCTCCTGGGGAAGGTTGAGAGAGGTGGTCGAAATGTCCGGGGTTTCCCCGATAGGGGCTTTAACCAGGGTTGCATAGGCCAGGGCTCCGAACACGGCGATCACGCCGCTGGCCACCAGCGCGCCTTCATAGGAACCAGAGGTCTGAACGACCCAGCCAGTGACTACCGGCGCGAAGGATCCGCCAATGTAGCCACCGAAGTTTTGAATGCTCCCGACCGATGCAACTTTGCGTCTTGGGGCGATCACGCTGACCATCGTCCAGCACGCCGCGCTGGCCAGGTTGATGAAGAACATCGCAATGCAGATCAGCACCATGGCCCACGTGAGATCAGGGGTATAAGCGGCGGGGACAGTGGCCAGCGCACCACCCAGTAATCCAATGCATACCGTCCATTTGCGACTGGTGATAACCGAGCTGCTCCGACGTGCGAAGAAGTCCGCGATCTGTCCAGCGCTGATCATTCCCAATGCGCCAAAGACGTAAGGGATAGCCACCAGCCATCCGGTGTGAGCAACAGAAACGCCGCGGTCATGTTCCAGATAGCTAGGCAGCCAGGTCAGGTACAGCCACACCATATAAATGACGCCTGCAAAACCCAGCAGCATTCCCCACATGGTTCGATTGGCAAACAGTCCTCGCCATTCGCGCCCCGACATCCTCGCGCTCGACTGATTGACAGCCTCGTGTTCAAGCAGATGCTGTTCGTCCTGCACAGTGAGCTTGATGTCATTGCGATTGCGGTAACAGGCATACCAGCCGATGCCGACCAACAGTCCAGCGACACCTGTGAGTACAAACATCCAGCGCCAACCGAACGCCAGCATGATCGCGGTTAGCAATGGCGGCGCGAGGCATGGCGCAATGCAGCTCGACGCAATGAAGAGTCCGGTGGGGCCGCCACGCTCTCGCACTGCGTACCATTCACTGACGACCTTGGCGCCCGCTGGAAACAGAGGTGATTCGCCGATGCCGAGCACCGTGCGCGCGAGAATGAACTGACTGAACGTATTGACCATTCCGCAGAACAACTGGGCAATCGACCAGAAGCAGATGCCGGCGCCGAGCACCAACCGATTACCCCAACGATCGAGCAGCGCACCTACCGGTAGCTGAGAAAACGCGTAGGCCAGTGAGAACGCCGATAACAGCCACCCCATTTCCGTCGGAGAGAGGCCGAGTTCTCCGCGGATTGAGGTGTTCGCGATCGATAATGCGCTGCGGTCAATGTAATTGATGAGGCCTGCAACCGTGAGGAAGGTGATTGCCACCACCTGGATACGCTTGAGCCTCGAAGATTTCTTCGCAAGGGTGTCCATACGACGATCTCTGATTGTGATTGTTTTAGAGATTGGGTGACCGCCTGAGTCAGACGGTCACCTCATTGAACTCAACGAATGAACTGGTCTACGTAATCCCCCCCCAAGCCCACTTCTTCGTAGTGCTTGCGACACATGTCGATCTTGGTGAATACATCTTCGTAGCCCACATGCTCACCCCATGGATCCACGTAATACATGCAGCCCTGCACGTTGAAGAGCGTGATCATTTCGGTCACATGTTCATCAACGACCAGAGTGTGAGTCTCTCCCGGCGGTTCGAATGCATAAGAGCCCTGGGAGGCGACCCAGTCGTGTTCCAGGTAGCGCCACTCGCCCTTGATCACGAATGCGTGCACGGGGCCAGGGTGACGATGGCGGCTCAATACGCCGGACTTGCGAACCCGAAGCAGGTTTATCCAGTAACCCGCACTGCGGTTCAGGCACAGCGGCCTGAACCAGACATTTTCTGCTTGCGGAACCCATATCCGCTCATCTTCCGGGACGGCTGGGGCGACGACCAGGTCGGGCAGCATGCCCATGGGTTGGTTGTACTGAAACGGCATGCGCCGTAGTTCGTCGGCGGTGAAATCGGCTGAACTCGGTTTGATTTGAGACACTGTTTTTATTCTCCATCCATAATGTGGACATGCAGTCCACATTATGATTAATGCGTTTTGATTTCATGTCAACAACGCGTTGAGGCTTGCTTGCGGGCGAGGAATGGAGAGGTCATGGCTGCAGCCCCAACGGCCGGCAACTCAGCCGTCGGGATGATGAGAGTTTTTGAGATCAGGCGGGGCTGGAGATTACAGCGGGTTAGGAACGGTCACCCGAACGGCAATTCCTGTTTGAGCAGAGCACAGAACCTTTCTGCAGCGGGCGAAAGAAGCTGCCCTCTGCGCGACACAAGCCCAAGCGTTCTGCTGACACCAGGTTCCTTAAGCGCCACGGTTGTCAACAGCGCCCCCGCCCCGAATTTCGGAATAGCCAGTTGTGGCACGGCAGCGATACCCAAACCGGCAGCAACCATGTCTACGGCTGTTCGAACGTGGCGAGCCTCCAATGCAGGTTTTGGCAACCTCGGAGTATTGGCCAGCGCCATATCCAGCAACATGCGATTACCGCTCGCCTTGTTGACCGCAATGTACCGGTGCTTGCCCAACTCAGACCATCTGACCGATTTACGTTTGGCTAACGGATGATTGGCCGGGCATGCGAGCACAAAGTGCTCTTCGAGCAAAGGTGTGAAGGTCACGTTGCCTTCCTGAGCACCCAGGTAGTTGATGCCGAAATCGGCCTCGCCCCGAACGACCATCGCCAGAGCCTCACTGGCGCCCTCGTCCATGATCCTGACCAGAATGCCTGGAAACTGTTGCTGATAGTGTTCGAGCACTTTAGGCAATAGATGATTTACCGCAGTGGGAACACAGGCGATGGTGATTTCCCCGGTCAATTTGCTGGCCGCGTCGGTGATGTCCAGCAAGGACTCATCGAACCCGTTCACAACCTGCCTGGCTTTCTGCGCGAATGTCCTGCCAGCCGCACTCAACTCAACCCGTCGCGTTGTTCTTTCCAACAGCCGAACCCCGAGATTGGCTTCGAGCTTGGACACTCGTCTTGATAGCGCAGGTTGCGATAGATGGAGCTCGCGAGCAGCAGCGGCAAAGCTCCCCAAATCCACGACAGCGACAAAGGCACGAAGATCGCTGATCTCGACATTCATGTGTGGCATGCAATTATCCTTGCAATTAATGCAATTAACTTTGCCGGCATTCTGCTCCATGCTGCCGCAGTGCGCACCCATACCCTACAAACATAATAGTTGGAGCACTGCATGACTCTGATCAACCGCCGATCCCTGCTCAAGGCTGGAGCCGTGGTGGCTGTCGCGGCCGGCACGGACATCAGCTTCGCCGCCCAGCCCACGTCCGCCGATAAAACGCCCCAGGCGTCCCCTTCCTCTGTCTCAGCGTCCGGCGAAAACACCACCCGAATCCTGGCTCAGTACCTGGTCAACGCACGCTACGAGGATCTGCCCCTGAACGTGCGCAAGGAAGGCGTGCGAACATTGTTCAACTGGGTGGGTGTGGCAGTGGGAGGCTCGCAACATGAAACGGTTGAGCGAGCGATTCGTGCCCTCAAACCTTTCTCCGGCCCTGAGCAAGCCAGCCTGCTTGGTCGTGCAGAACGCTTCGATATCATGAACGCGGCGTTCCTCAATGGGGTTGCCAGTCATATTTTCGACTACGACGACACGCATCTAAAAACCATCATTCACCCAGCCGGGCCGGTCGCCTCAGCGATACTGGCACTAGCCGAATATCATCCGGTCAACGGCAAGGACTTTCTCAATGCCCTTGTGCTCGGGGTGGAAACTGAATGCCGTATCGGTAATTCCGTGTATCCGGAACACTACGATGTCGGCTGGCACATTACTGGAACCACAGGTGTATTCGGCGCTGCCGCCGCGGCGGGAAAGATTCTGGGGCTCACCGAACAGCAAATGACCTGGGCGCTAGGCCTCGCGGCCTCTCAACCCGTCGGGCTGCGCGAGTCCTTTGGCTCGATGAACAAGAGCTTCAATCCGGGCCGCGCGGCGAGCAATGGCCTGTTCGCTGCACTGCTGGCTGCCCAGAATTACACCAGCTCAGATTCGATGATCGAGGCGAAACGCGGCTGGGCACATACCATCAGTACCAAACAGAATTTTCGAGAGATCACTGATGGCCTGGGGACACGGTATGAAGCGGCACTCAATACCTACAAGCCCTTCGCCTGCGGCATCGTCATCCATCCAGCCATTGATGCGGCTATCCAGTTGCGCAACGAGTATCACCTCAAGCCCGATCAGATCGCGCAGGTTCAGTTGAAAGTGCATCCGCTGGTGCTGGAACTGACTGGCAAGAAGACCCCGCAGATCGGTCTGGAAGGCAAGTTCAGTGTGTACCACTCAGTCGCGGTCGCACTGGTAGAGGGGGCTGCCGGGGAACGTCAATACAGCGACAAGGCGGTGAAGGATCCTGTAGTGGTCGAGTTGCGCGACAAAGTCACAACCACGATCGATCCAGCAATCAAGCCTGAACAGGTGGATATGACGTTGATCCTCACAGATGGACGCAAACTCCATAAATACATCGAACACGCTATTGGCAGCCTTGAGGTGCCGATGAGCGACCAGCAGTTGGAGACCAAGTTCAGCGACCTTGCCAAAGGGGTGCTCCCCGATGAGCAAACCCGTAGGGTGATGGACATGTGCTGGAAAGTCGAACAGCTCAGCGACGTTGCACTGATCGCGAAAACTGCCAGATCAGCCAAAGGAGTCGCCTGATGGAAAACGTGACAGGGCTGACTCGACGCCGTTTACTTCAGGGGGCCGGCATCGTGTTCGCCGCAGGATCCCTGCCCGTTTCCAGACTGCTCGCAGCAGATGGCAACCAGGGGATCACTTCGCAGTTGGCGCGTTATATCGTCAATGCCCGCGCAACCCCTCTGCCATCGCCAGTTTCCCTGGCGTGCAAACAACACATCCTGGATACCTTCGGCGCGATGCTTTCAGGTTCCCATATGAGGCCGGGCGAAATGGCCAGCAAATATGTCAGAGAACAAGGAGGTACTGCGCAGGCAACCGTTGTCGGTTCTGGATTCAGAACGACTGCCGTTAATGCTGCACTCGCCAACGCGATGTGCGCTCACTCGGATGAAACTGATGACTTTGAGCCGGTCACCAAAGCGCACCCGGGAAGTTCCGTAGTCCCGGCCGCTCTGGCAATGGCCGAATGGCAAAACGCAAATGGCGAAGACTTCATCCGCGCGGTTGCTCTCGGTTACGACGTGGCGTGTCGCCTGCTGATGGCATTGGGGCCCGACCTGGTTCGTGGGGGACACCGCAGTGCTGAAGGCACCGCCGCTACCTTCGGCGCAGTCGCCGCTGCTGCGTCGCTCGCACGATTGGATGAGCAAAATACTCGCTACGCCCTCTCCTACGCAGCGCAACAAGAGTCCGGGTTATGGAGTTGGGTCAAGGATCACGATCACATTGAGAAAGCCTTCGACTTTGCTGGTATGGGCGCACGCAATGGCGTCCAGGCAGTGACCATGGTGATGTCAGGAATGACCGGTGTGGACGACGTGCTGGAGGGTACTCATAACCTCTTCATTGCCCTGTCACCCCAACCACAGCCGCTTCAGATGGTTGCAGGTTTGGGCGAGCGCTGGTTCGTCACCGAAACGGCGATCAAAACCTACTCTGTTGGATACCCCATTCAGTCTCCGCTCGATGCCATGCTGACCTTGCGAAAAGAGCACGGCCTCACTCCAGAAAAGGTGAAGTCGATCGAGGTGCAAGTGCCTAGCGATGCGGTTGGCATCGTCGGCGACAGTGCGATGCCTGATGTGAATTGCGCTCACATGGTCGCAGTGGCATTGATCAAAGGCCACGTGTCGTTCGTGGATAGCCATGATCTGAAGCTGATGAAAGATCCTGGCATCCTCGCAGTAAGGGGCAAGATCAAAGTCACCGCGGACAAAGCGCTCGATGATCCCTCTGCACCTCGCGCGGCGAAGGTTACGGTGACGCTGAATGACGGCAGCACCGTATCGCATCACACCCGCTTTCCTTCAGGCACCAAGGAGAACCCGCTGTCGGCCGAGCAGGTAAATGCCAAGGTTCGAGACCTTATCACTCCTGTCATCGGTAAGCGGTCAGGAGAGCAACTGATCCAAGCGGTCAATTCGCTCGATAGACATAGCGCTATGCGAGATGTTGTGCGGTTCATGGCCGGTAAGTGATTCGTTATCCCATAATGGCGGCTGAAGATTCCCGAGCGTGATCTCGCTCGGGATCATCTGTGACCGACCGTTTTGGGTCGAAAGCAGCCGCTCAAGCAACATACGGAAGCCTCCTACGGCAGAAGCGAAGACCTCGCACTGCGCTGACCGACGTCCATCAAGCCCATTTCCTTGATAGTGTTTGCTGCGAATTCGATGAACGCGGATACCGCAAGGGGCAGTTGACGGCGGCTGTGATAGACCAGATGCACACCTATGGCACCGGAAGTGTAAGCAGGGAGCACTTCCTTCAAGCGTCCTGCATCGATATGGGCAGCGCTGAGTGCGGTGGGTAGCAGCGCAATACCCAATCCGGCCAGCGCCGCTTCCAGCTGTGCAGAAGAGGTATTGGCTTGAAAAGGACCGTCCACTTCGATGGTCGCCGCCTGATGGTCGACACCGCCCAGCCGCCAGGTGGTGCGAGGACCACCGTGAGACGGTGAGGTGATGCAGTGATGGGCACTCAGGTCCCCAGGCTCTGCCGGTACGCCATGTGCCGCCAAATAGCCTGGGCTCGCCACCAGCGTTTGATAACTCGTGCCCAGTTTGCGTGCGAACAGCGATGGATCGCGATCACCTCCGCGCATGGCGACGTCTATTCCCTCCCCCAGCAAATCGACGCGCGCGTCATTCAGCTCGAACTCAAGACGTACTCGCGGATGCTCGGCGATGAATTGCGCCACAGCCTGTGCCGGAAACCAGTTGAAAAAATCCACAGGCGCCGCCACCCGAACACGACCGGCAATCTCGGCAGAATCATTTGTCACCTGACCGGCAACCCGCAGCAGCGCATCGATCTGATCGGCCGATTCGGCGTAAAAGTTGGTCCCTGCATCGGTCAACACCAAGCGCCGCGTGGTGCGCTGCATCAGCCGTGTACCCAACGCGGCCTCCAAGAGCTGCACACGCCTGCTGGCGGTACTGGGCGGCATGCCGAGACGCCGCCCTGCTTCAGCAAAACTCCCCGCTCGAACGACTTGAACAAAAAGCGCGACATCATTCAGGTCCACGTGATTACCGCCGTTTCTGCATGAGTGAGATAGATCCGCCCATTCTAGACCGAGCCTGAACCGACCAGCGTAACCTTTGACGCATAGGCATGTGTCAGTTACTCCACTTTATTACATTCATTTATGAGCGAGTGAATCTCACCAACCCATCTTTCTGAATGATCGGAGACTTTCTAAAGTGAGCTCCATGGCGCACAAGCGCCTCACCCTCTTCCTCAGGAGACTCACTATGACCACCGTATCCGTCATCGTCGGCAGCACCCGTGACAGCCGCTTCTCCAACGCCCCGGCCAACTGGATCAAGCACCATCTGGAACAACGTGAAGGGCTGAACGTGCGCTTGCTCGACCTGCGCGATTTTGATCTGCCTTTTTTCGACAGCGCCATGCTTCCCGGCTTTCCTGGCCGTCCAGCGTATGAAAACGAAAATGTGCGTCGCTGGACCGAACAAATTGCCACTTCTGATGCGTTCGTGGTGGCCACAGCCGAGTACAACTTTGGCCCACCCGCTGTTCTGAAGAACGCGCTGGACTGGGTCTACCCAGAGTGGAATCGCAAGCCGATTGGCTTCGTGAGCTGGGGCAGCGTGGGGGGCGCCCGTGCCGTACAACAACTGCGCGAAATCGCGACCGAGCTTCAGATGGCATCGATTCGTACTGCGGTGCATATCCCGGTCGGGGCGATCTATGCCCATTTCCAGGGCAAAACCGATGAAATCGAGGCCGCGTTGCAGGCACAGAACGATCAAGCGGGACGCATGATCGACGACCTGCTCTGGTGGTCGGACGCCCTCAAAAACGCCCGCAATACAACCGCCTGATCGAGGAGATGACCATGTCCCGCGCTGCTGAAAAAACCCATGTGCAACTGCGTCAGATCACTCATCGCACCCATGGGCGACGCAACGGCCCTGCTGTGCGCCTGATGAGTCCGTCAGATTTCGGCCAGATTCTCAAACTTCGCCCTTCAGTGCTTGCGCGGAGTGTCATCTGTCCAGGCTGACCAAACTTCGTTGAATTAATCCTTTAGGCCTGTCTCTCACCTACATACCTATAAACCTGTGTAGGCCCATCCATGACTTCTTTGCGAAGTGTCACTGACCGCCTGATTTCGAAACCGACGCAATCATCCGACGCGGTATCCGTCTACCACGCCCTCTTGAGCCGGCCCCAGGATGTTGCATTTACTGTGATTCGAGATTTTTTGGATTCTCAGTTGATGCTAGCCAGGCAGCACACTGAAGCCATAGAGCTTCCTGACGACCTCAACTACTGGGCGGCGTGGATCGAGAGCAACGCAAGCCAGGTGGCAAGCGCCTATCGCGAGTATCTGGAGGGGCGACACGCCGGGCATGGCCGAGAATTCTTCACCAACACAGCTCACGCGTTGTATTTCCTGCAGCACGTGGCACCTACGAAACTGGTTGACGGTGCATGGCTGTATGACGCTGTGAACCATGGCGGTGACTGGCGATATCATCCGCTGATCCGCACTTATCTTGAAGAACTGGGCGATGGCGACCCCGCGCTGAATCATGTGGTGCTCTACCGCAAGCTGCTGGCGGATCATGACTGCGCGCCCAGTGAAGCGCTTGATCATGAACACTACGTACAGGGCGCCATCCAGTTGGCATTGGGGCATGCTGGCAGTGATTACCTGCCTGAGGTGCTGGGCTATAACCTGGGGTACGAACAACTGCCGTTGCACCTGTTGATCACCGCGTTTGAACTTAACGAACTGGGCATCGACCCCTATTACTTCACACTGCACGTCACCATCGACAACGCAAGCTCAGGCCACGCCCACAAGGCCATTCAAGCCGCGATTAATCTCATGCCCACGGATGGCTCGCGAGAGAAATTCATCGCACGCATGCGCACAGGCTACGTGCTCAATGAGCTGGGAAAAGGCACCAAGGCTGTGATTTCCAGCTTCGATCTGGAGCAGGAAGTCGTCGCCATGCTGGAGCGCAAACGCTCGTTCGGCCAGCACATGCATTCTGATTACTGCCGTCTCGATGGCCTGACTGTCAACGAGTGGCTTTCACAGCCGGGGCGATGCCGGGCCTTTTTGGCTGCGCTGGAAAACAAGGGCTGGATCAAGCGACATCAAGATCCGGCTGATAGCCGTTTCTGGCAACTGATCGATGGCCCTGGTGCAGTGATGTTCGGGGTGTTCAGTGGCTACGAAATGCAGCTATTACAGGACTGGATTTCGGGGAACTGGCAGGCAGCTAACCAGGCAAAGAAAGCCAATCCATTTCGCGCGCAGTTCCGTCGTCGAGCGCCTTGCGTCGAGCTCCCATCGACGACGTCTGATGCCTTATCCATCGAGCAGCTGACTGCGCTCCTATCTCCCTCTATGCATTCAACCCCGGACGGCCTGAATGCGACCCGAACATTCTCACGCCAACTTGCCAAAGGATCTTCAATCCGATGAGACAAACCATTGTTCATTCCCAGCCTCTGGATGTGCGCAACCCCGAAGATACGACTCACGACCTGGCCCTGCTTCAACTGGGTCGGCGTCTTCTGGCTGATGAGTATCGATTCACCACGGTCACTCCCCTCACTCATCAGCGCAATAACGCTCGTGCGGAGAATCATCAGGCACTTAATCTCAGGGACATCTTCGGCTGGAACAGACCGTTTGCTACCGAGCTTCTCCCCGAGGCTGAGCTTGAGGCCCTGCTCAGCCGAGCCATCCTGCGCGCTCACGCCGGGCTGTGGATCAGCGAAGTGCGTTGGTCGAGCCTGCATGATCATTTGTTCGTGCACTCGGCGTTTCCCACTGTCTCCAACGACTCAGTATTCTTTGGCCCTGACACCTATCGTTTTGCCCAAGCCATTGAGGAGCATCTGCGCACTTCGACCCATCCCATCCGCACGGCAGTGGACATCGGTTGCGGCAGTGGCGCGGGCGCCATCCTGATCGCCAAGGCCAGGCACGACGCCCAGGTATTGGCGTTGGATATCAACCCCACGGCGCTGAGGTTTACAGCAGTCAATGCGGCACTGGCTGAGACGGAGAACGTCTCTGCATGGCACAGTGATCTGCTGGACAGTGCCTCAGGTGAATTCGATCTGATCGTAGCCAATCCTCCCTACATGCAGGACAGCCAGAAACGTGCCTACCGCCACGGTGGAGACCGCCTGGGTTCGGAGTTGTCGGTGCGTATCGTGGATCAGGCCATGAGTCGCCTGACAGTAGGCGGCAGCCTCGTGCTCTACACGGGCTCACCCTGGGTCGAGGGTGTGGATCTGTTTCTTGAACATGCCCGGCCATTGATCGACAAGTCCGGCTACAGCTGGTCTTATCGTGAGGTGGATCCTGATGTCTTTGGAGAAGAACTGGAGACTGAGATCTACTCACGTGCGGAACGGATTGCGGCGGTCGTGCTAACCGTGACCAGACTCTCATGAGCCACATCATCACCCAGCGATCAGAAGCCGACGTCCGGGACGCTTCTGACGCCATCATGTTTGGCTCGCTGAAAGATCGGCTGGACTTCTATCGCAAGGAAATTCAGTACGAAACAACCATGCTTTCGAATCGGACGAACGCGTACTTGGGGGCTCAGTCATTTTTGGTGATTGCTTATTGCTCGTGTATGGCGAACGTCAATCCGCAATGGGGAAATGCCTTCTCGCTGGTTGTGTCGATTCTTCTGTCAGTTTTGGGCGTGATCACTTCGCTGCACGCCTGGTCGGGCATTAAAGCCGCTTACGAAATCATCGATCACTGGTATCTGAAACAAAGCAACCTGTTGCAAGGCCAACCAAAAATGAGCGACGCGTACGACAATTCCCCATTGTTCGCCAAGCGGGAATCCAATCAGCGTGGTTATAGAGATGCACTGAAGTTTTCGATGCGTTCGCCCTGGATTTTTTTCACGCTGTGGATTCTGCTTGGCGGATTTTCCGGCCTGATTCATTTCATCGCGATAAAGGTCTGATGAAACAACCGTCTTTCGACAGGCCTTCCACCCTCCATTAACGCCCTTGCCGTCAGCGCTGCGGCGGATGCTCTTGAGACACGGCGTCGTTGGCCTCTACGTCTGACATGTCCTCATCCACCAAAATATCCCCATCGAGGACAGGCGCGGGGTCGGCACCATTTGCATCCTCTTCACCATCCTCTCGGCCGGGGTTCGGCATGACGTCCGGATGTCCTGGCTCCAAGGGCGCGATTGCGTCATTGGCATCTCTGTCGTCACCGGGTATTGCGGAACTGTTCATAAGCACCTCGCTTGACCACGAAAAAGTCGCGATCTACAGCTTTTGAAGGCGCCGGCCAAGCCGTCGTTCGACGAAGTTCTCGAACGGTCGGACTAAAGCGACAGAGTGCGTAATCTGAAATGAAGACACCGTCAGATGAACGGGTTGCGTCATCGCCCAAGTGCGTTTGAGTGGAGAATCAGGCAACTGCTCATCACACGCTCAGTGACTTCGAAGGGCCTCAACCAGCTGTGCTTTGGTCATCTTCGAGCGTCCTCGGATATCGCGACTGCGCGCCTCACTCATCAAGCTGTCCTTGCTCTGGGTTTCGAGCGATGCCTTGGAATCGCGCGCATGACCATCACGCGTCTGTGCGGCTCTCCTGCCAGCGTCTTCCTTCGCCTTTCGCTTTGCCGACTGCGACGTTATCTTGCCCGAGCCACCAGCCTTGTCTCCTCCTCCCGACTGCTTGTTAACCGTGGCCCAAGCGCGGGCTTCGGCCTCATCTTTCGGTGTGCCCTTTTGCTCGTAACTTTTTTCAATACGCTCGGCTTTGCGCTTCTGCTCTTGGGTGTACTTGTCTTTGCTTCCACGAGCCATGTGCATATTCCTCCAGACGGATAGACAAATGAATGCGCGTGAGAACACACACCCATTCCAATAAGGAAGCAGATTTCATCTCAAAAGTTCAGCGCAGGATCGTTATCAAAACCTTCAGGTGATGGCATGAGGTTGAACCAGACTGATTCGTGGGCGTAACTCCAAAGGCTTTAGCCGATGCACCAAGGGACGCGGCATTTATCGAATGTTGCGATGAAATCCAATGCATCCGACAGTCGAATAGCTCCGACGTGCACACGATCACGCTTGTCAGGTTTCAGCTGTTGTCTACCCTGTGCCGGACACCGCTCATGTTAGGAAAGTCCGGCGCTGCTGCGCCGCCTTGGACAATTTCGCGGGAGGTCACCTTGAAGATCGGAGAGGGACGAGGCATTTGGCATTGAACAGCGCCCAGCACTCGCGCTACCTGCTCGTCATCCATATAAACGTAAGAAGTCCCCGTGAATCGATGTAGGCCGACGACCACAGTGCAGACCCCATTCGCAGGCATACATGAAAGGATCTGCTCTCTGACTTGCCTCACGCAGCTGAAAATCCCAATACCGCGATCTTCTTTCAATCGATACCAGTAACTCATCCCACCCACTCCATTCCCTGATACGAAGCCAGGTCATCTCTGACAGTCATCGCATTAAGCCGAAACTCCAAGGTGTAGCTTCACCATCTGATGGAGGTCATCGAGTGCCCAAGGCTCTTGATCTTGTCCTTGCTTAGTGAGAATCGAACAAGAGGCGTTTTGATGATCCGACCAATGGCAGCAATGGATTCTCAGAACCGCTCGCCCAACCCCTTTTATTTATCAAGACATGCAAGCATACCGACAGGCCTTTGAGAACAAAGGCCTGAGGGGTAGAACATTAAGCTCAAGCCCTTCTGGAGTCAGAGGAGATCTTCTGGCTGCATCGTCAGAATAATCTTGCCAACATTCTCAGATGATCCCATTCGGCGGTGGGCATCGGCCAGATCCCCCCAGACCTGCGGCCACAGCGTTGAATCCACGGATGGCCGCTACCTTGTTGTCAGGGGACGGCTGTGGCGTTGTTCGAATCCCTCGCTCGATGAGGGTGATCGGCGGCGGCTGGTGGATCAGCTCATGGATGCGCGACGGGCTGCGAAAGCTGCGAAGTCATCAGGTGGTTCGGACAAGATGAAAAATGCTCGCGAGGGCGTCTTGGCTGCGAACGTTGCACAGGGCATGGGCCCGCTCGAGGTCGACCAGCCGAGACTCCAGACCCACGAGGCAGCTACGCTGATTCGGTCATTTGGACATCGCTTTTCCGAGAGCTTTCCTGATCTGCTTTGCCGAATAAGGCTTAGGCAAAAAATCAAATTCGCTGATCCCGATGTCCCGGAGTTCCGGGCTGTACCCGGACGTCAGCACAATCGGCAAATCGACACGACGCCGGCGCAACTCATGAGCCAGCGACACACCGCTATCGCCGGGCATCACTATGTCCGAAAACACCGCGTCGTACTGTTGGGCGTCCTCCCCCATCATCAGCAATGCCTCTTTCGCATCGAAAGCACGTGCGGCAACAAAGCCGAGCTCTTCAAGAATCTGTACAGCGATTTGGCCGATCTCCACATTGTCTTCCACTACCAAAATCCGTTTGGATGTGAACGCGACAGGCAGTTGCGATGCCGCTGTGTCGATGGAGGATCGGGCTACAGGCGCTTGCACTTTTGGCAGATAAAGCGTGAATATCGATCCATGACCAAACGCGGTCTGCACGTCAATATCGCCACCCGACTGCTTGGCGAATCCGAACACCTGTGACAAGCCGAGCCCTGTGCCTTTACCCACATCCTTGGTAGTGAAAAACGGCTCAAAGATTTTCTCTAACACTTCTGGAGCAATTCCACCCCCCGTGTCAGCGAGAGAAATCGCAACATGCGGCTGATCCGTCCCAAGGTGCCCACGTATCGATGGCAGGGCCTCGCACTGTCTCACACTCAGCAGCAGAGTACCTTCGCCACCCATTGCGTCTCTGGCGTTCAAGGCCATGTTCACAATAGCGGTCTCGAATTGACTGATATCGGCCAGTACGTAGCATTCGTCATCATGGAGCACGACTTCGATATGGATCAGCTCTCCTGTAACAGTACCCAACATATCGCCTATGGCTTCTGCCCGACTGCTGGCATCGAACACCTCTGGTTTGAGAGGCTGTCGGCGCGCGAATGCAAGGAGCTGTCTGGTAAGCTTCGACGCCCGATCAACCGTGTCGGAAATCGCTTTCAGGTAACGTGTTTTACGCTCGCTCGCCAAACCGGGCTGCTGAAGAAAATCGACCGAGGATCGGATGATCGTTAACAGATTGTTGAAGTCGTGAGCCACGCCGCCGGTAAGTTGTCCGATGGCTTCAAGCTTCTGCGATTGCCGTAACGCTGCCTCAGCGTGCGCCAGAAGAGCAGATCGTTCTTCCACTCGCTTTTCCAAGGTAGCATTCAACATCGACAAGGCTTTAATCCCTTCTCGCACCGTAATGTCGGCTCTGGCACGTTCAATGTGTGCCCAACAGCGGTCAGCGACTTGCAGCAAGAGCGTCACTTCATAGGCTGACCATTTGCGCGGAACGCTGTCGTGGATCGCCATCAGCGCGGTGAGTTTGCCGGCCTTGATAAGGGGTACACATACCGTTGCAGCAATACCTATGGCCTGAAACGTCGCCGCCTCATGCGGCGCGATCTCTATCGAGTTGTCATTGATAACCAAGGGTTTGCCAGCGCTTAGAGCTTGTACCGCCAAGACACCAAAATCAGTCAGCTGATAGTGCCCATCAATGTTGGGCGCCTGTTTATCCGCCCAATCACCGCGAATGGTGAAACCGTCCGCATCGTCATCCATGTCGGCATACGCACAATTGGAAAGGTGCATATGTTCAACCATTCTGCGACAGGTTGACTCCATGATCGCAAGCGGATCGACAGCGCTCGAAGCCGCGCTGCCAATGGCCTCGAGAATTTCGAGGCGCTGTGTCGCCATCACACCCTGAGTTGTTTCAACAACGGTATCGAGCAGACCGACCACCTGCCCTTGGCTGTCACGGATCGGGCTGTAGCAAAATGTGAAATAAGCTTGCTCGAGGCTGCCGGAGCGATCAATCATCAGCGGAAAATTTTCAATAAAAGTAGGCTCACCCGCATATGCGGCCTCAGCAATAGGCCGGATATGCTCCCATGCCTCCTGCCAGATCTCGGGAAAAGGTTTGCCGAAGGTGTCCGTCTTCTTACCCAGGATCGGCACAAATGCCTCGTTGTAAATCGTGATAAGATCCGGGCCCCAAACAATGGCTTGCGGAAATTGAGAGGCCAGCGCCAGTGCAACCGTCGTTCTCAATACGTCAGGCTAACGGTCCAACGGCCCTAAGGACGTTTTCGACCAGTCATGATGTCGAAGGCGATCAAAAGATGCGTTGGTGTGGAGTAGCCAGTCAGCCATTGATGTGACCACCCTGTTGGAAGTCGGTATCGCATAAGTGAATGATGTCAGACCCATCCTTGCCAAATGATCCTGGCAGGCTGCTCGCTCTGGTGCCGGACTCAACGCAATTAGACAGTTCTGCCAGCCAAATAGCTTGGGTGCATGAGCAGGATCTTGGCAGTAAGCATAAGCCCTTCAGGTTGGCCGCCTATCAAGAATCGGTCAAGAAATTGGAATCCTCATTGTTAAGGCCGGTCATTCAGTCCGTACTCATCTCATTTGGGGGATTACCGATGAACACAAAGAAGATCTTCACAGCATTGGTCCTGACCGGACTTTGCAGCATCGCCAGCGCAACCTTCGCAGCCGACGAGCCAAGCGTAAAGCTGGATCGTCCAGGCGCCGGGGTACGCGAAATCAAGGCTGGGGACAATGTGCCAGACGAATATCAGCGCCCCGACCTCGCCGTCAAAGACTGGAAGGCCAGGCATTTGAAAGCCCCTGGTGAACATGAGCAATGGGTAGAGATCAAGGGCAAATATGCCTTGGTCAGTATCCCAACGGGGACCATTCTAGAAATGGTGAGTCAGTAACTGCGCTCACAGCCTCACGTCGCGTCGGTGATTTGGGTGAAGTCCTGAATCACCGACGCACATCTCTCTCAGGCTGTTAGAAAACAGAATGAATCAGGGTCTCTCAGATCGACGACGTAGAAGTTGGACGCGTGCCCGCTCAGGTACCCCAAGCGCCCTCGCCCTCACCTCCATAGGCAAGACCCGCAACTTGAAGCTCGTCGACCTCGGAACGTGATGGGTTCGCAAGCAGGCTACAGCGCTCCAGTGGCTATTTCGCTACCACGTCGAGCCGTATTAAGGGCAGACAACAACAGCGCCAGTCCCGCCAGGCATAACATTGCCAATGTCACACCGCCCCAGCCGAAAGTTTCATAGATTTGGCTCGCCACTAGAGAGCCTATAGTCCCGCCGGCGAAAATACTGGTCATGTACACGGCGTTAAGTCGAGCACGGCTCTGCGGGTCGAGCTCGTAGACCGCTCGCTGTCCTAACACCATGTTCAGCTGTACTGCGAAGTCCAAGAAAATAGCTGCAGCGACGAGTCCCGCGAAACCCAAACCCGGGATCAAACCCAACAGGGTCGCAAGCGGCGCAAGTATGAGCGCGACCAGTGTCCCGGTCTTGGTGTGCCCAGCGTCCGCCAACCGGCCAGCAATCGGCGCCGCGATAGCTCCCACCGCGCCAACCAGCGCAAAAAATGCTACGCCGCTTTGGGTGAAACCGTGATGGCGTGTCAGTTCGAATGGCACGATTGTCCAGAACATGCTGAACGTGGCAAACAGCAGACCTTGATAGAGGGATCGCTGACGCAGGACTCGGAATTTCTTGGCCAGGGTAAATACTGATTTGATCAGGTGCGTGTAGGCAATGTGATGATTGGGGACACGTTCAGGCACAAGCATCATCACCAACACAGCGATCACAATCATAAGCACAGAAGCACTCAGGAAAACACCACGCCAACCCAGTACCTCCGACAGAACGCTAGCGAGCGGGCGGGACAACAGAATGCCGAGGAGTAGTCCGCTCATAATATTGCCGACAACCTGACCCCGGTTTTTTTCTGGAGCCATGTGTGCGGCAAGCGGTACCAACATCTGAACAGCCACCGAACTCAGACCGACGCAGAGGGAAGCGACCAGGAAGATCGGCGCTGATTCTGCGAAACCGGCAATGGCAAGGAAGAGGCCTGCCACCACGGTGAAACCAATGACCAATTTCTTGTTTTCAAACAGATCCGCCAACGGCACCAGGAATAACAACCCCATCGCGTAGCCCAACTGTGTCAAAGAAACAATCAGACTGGCGTGCTCCTCCGAAAGCCCAATACTCGGTGCGATTACCGAGATGATCGGCTGGGAATAGTAAAGGTTCGCTACAACGGCGCCACAGCAAAACGCGAGCAAGACCACCAATGTCCTTGAGAGAACTGGATGTACGTTGTTGGCGCTGGTGGGTAACGATGAAACGGTTCGATTTTCCGCGGACATCTCTTGGCCTTCCGAAAGATAAAGTTCATGCATAAGGCTATGTTCCATACCCTATGGGGGGAATGCCCCTGGCGCGCAAGGCTGCGTAGCGCTCGGCGCATCACTCCGCGCTCACTCCAAGTGGTGAAGACAAGGACGGTTCTTCAGGTGATGTTTTTCTCAGTGCTCGCCATTTTCCAGGGCTGATACCCAGTGCGTTAGCGAATACCCTGGTGAGGTGGGACTGATCCGCGAATCCGCATTCCAAAGCAACCTGCGAAATCTCCTGATCCGTATGCATGAGCAGGTTCGCAGCGCGAATCAATCGCGCCCGTCGAATCCAGTCGCGTGCGTTGATGCCCGTGCTGTTTTTGAATGCTCGGGAAAAATGACTGCGAGATAGATGGCAAGCTCTCGCGACCTCAGAAACTGAGACTCCCGAGCTCATATTTTGAATCATGAAATCTTTTGCCCGTTGAGTCTGCCAAGCAGTCAGGCAAGAACCTCCAGGCACCCTGTTCGCAGGTAGATCAATCACTCCCACGTCATGACCTGACAAATTATTCGCAAAAAAACCTGCGACGGCGATCTGGCATAACCGTGCTTTGCTCTTATGTAAGCAAGGTGTGAAACACGCCTCACTTTTTGCAGGCAACAGCTTGTCCATCCGGCTATTTCCCGGTGGTAGTTAATTGAAGGATTCTGGTTCTGTGCTTACCGACAGCTATGTTGTTCGGCGTTCTGCAGCGCTGGATGCCTGCTCGATGCCGTCACTCTAAGCAAATGACCGCAAGGTGATAAGCAGTGCCCAGAGCTCAACAATGTTGCGTGTCACGCAAGACCCGACAGAACTCAGGCATCAGCCGGTGTTACCGTGCCACCGTTCAGCCGCTCTAGTAACGGCTCAAGAATCGACGCAGGCTGGGCGCCCGAGACGACGATGCCATCTATTCGGATGCAGGGGATCAGGTTGCGCGACCACTGCGCTGCGACCTGCTCGTGTCTGATCAATTCATCGGATAGAAAGCGTTGGTTCATCAGCGCTGCAATATTTATGTCAGCCGAACAGGCCTGCAGCAGCTCCGCCATGACATCGACATTGGCAATGTCCAGACCATCACGAAAGATGGCAGTGTAAATCGCGTCAAATAACTCCGGAGCATGTCGATGCTCATGAGTGAGAGCGATCATGGCCAACCCTGGGTCAGGGATCCGTTGGACGTTCAAAATGTCGAGCTCCAAACCAAGGCTGGAGGCTTGTGCAATGAGTCGTTTGCCATGCGTCTCAGCCTGACTCCCAAAACGTAGTTGTTGATAGTTACCAAAGTGCCGCCCGATAGCATTTCTCGACCAGGAGCTACGGCAAGGCAGATAGGTGATTGGACCTCTGACCTGAGCCTTACGCATGGCCAGCCTTAAACGCCGCTCCGCTACCCATCCCCAAGGATCTAGAAAATCAAAGACCAGCGATATTTCGTTCTTCATTTGGACTCTGCCTACAGATGTTTTTAGGCAGGCTAATTCAGTTCGGAATAAGGCAGTAGACATGCGAGACGCAAGACAGCGTTGCGGGAGGGGTCATCGATGAGCCAGGAGTTCTTGAAGGAACTCTACAAATACCTTTATACGAGACGAGCCTCGATGGTTGGGTAAAAACATCACGTTGATAGTGGCATTGGCGTTGCCTGGATTAACTTGAAAGTCGGGTAGGACGCGCGTCAGCCTCCCCTCGCGAACATCGTCCATCACCAACCAGTCGGCCAGTAATGTCAGACCTTGGCCTTCAAGCGCCGCCTCTCTCAAGATGTCGGCGTTGTTACTTTGAAAGCGGCCTGTCACCGGTATCGAGAAATGTTCGTCCCCTTGACGGAACTGCCAACCCTGCTGGGCGCTGCCGTAGTCGAATCTCAAGCAAGAGTGCTCTAGTAAGTCATGAGGCGTAGTTGGTAGGCAGCTCTGCACCAAATAACCTGGACTGGCGACGATCCACCGCTCGAACTGCCCCACCGGTTTGCAGACAATATCCTCGCTTGATACTGCGGTACCCAGACGCACGGAAAGATCCACGCGTTCCTTAGAGAGGTCGATGATGTCATCGCTCAGACTCAAGCTAACTTCGAGTTCTGGGTGCATGCGAAGAAAGCGCCCCACGTGCGGTGCGATAACCCTGCGTCCAAATTCCACTGGGACACTGATGCGCAGACGACCACGGACGTCACCACCCCGGTCGCTGACGAGGCTGTCTGCATTTGCGACAGCCTCCAGGATCGCCACGGCCCGCTCAAAATAAACGGTGCCAGCATCGGTGGGACTGTTGTGACGGGTACTACGGTTCAAAAGCGCAGCACCCAATTCAGCCTCAAGCGCCGCAACCTGTCGGGTTACAGAAGATGTCGCAATCCCGAGCTTGCGCGCAGCGGCGGAATATCCGCCACATCGCACAGTCTCGACAAACATGTTGAGAGCTAAAAACTTGTCCATGGCTGACGACATCCAAAGGGGTCACAGAGAAATAGCCTAATCTCATGGATTTTTAACTCAAGCGACAAGCTCCTGCCTTGAAGGAAGGTGCTCATTCCGTGCGAGCCAGCATCCGTGGCGATGGAAATACAGCCCAGAGCACAGGCTCAATGCGGGCTCGCCATCGAGCCCGCCCGCTTAGTTTTCGGGCGTGAAATAGCCACGCCAACTTGTGACTACTTAATCACAGGAACGTTATCGGGCCGTTGGTAGGGGCCGTAGGGTGCTGGGATCCAGTGAAATCCTTTCGACTCAGGGGTAATGTGCCCGATCCCCGGGAACGGCAGGTGGGCTGCAGCTACCCAGCTGCCTTTCTTCGCCAGCTCCGAGAATTCACTTTCTCTTACCGTGACAGCCCTCTTCGGATCAGAGTCAAAGCGGATTGCGACCTCTGGATGGCCAAATTGAACGGCAGCGTTATGAATCATGTCTCCAATGAATACGATCTCCTCGCCCTTGGAGGATAAGGAGTAGGCGGTGCTACCAGGGGTGTGTCCAGAGACCAAACGGGTGTGGATCTCAGGTATCGGCGAGGCAGGCGGTACGAATGTTTTGAACCGTCCCTCTGCGCGGTAAGGACTCAGGGAATGTTGTGCGATCTCAAACCCCTCCCGAGCCTTCTCCGGTGCTTTCTCCGCAGTAGCTTCATCAAGCCAGTAATCTGCCTCTGCCTTGGACGCATACACCTGAGCCTTCGAAAACAACGCCTTTCCGCGCTCGTCCACCAGGCCGCAAACGTGATCCAGATGCATGTGGGTCAGGAAAACAGTGTCGACTTGCTCGGGAGCGTATCCAGCCGCACGGATGTTCGAAATCAGATTGCCAGCGGTGCCTCCGATGCAGCTCCCTGCCCCAGAATCCACCAGAACAAGATGATCACCCGTGTTGATCAGAAATGCGTTGAACGTCGTTTGGACGTTAGGGGTTTTTATTGCCTGACGCGCGAGCAGCCCTCGGATCTGCTTCTGATCCATGTTTAGAAGCAGGCTCGGCGACAAATCGTTATAGCCGTCAAATAGCGCGGTGACCTCGTAAGCACCTACCGCTAGCCGAAAAAATCCTGGTGCTTGAGTGCCCACGGGAGGGATTGCATCCGCGAACGCGGAGACAGGCATGCTGAAAGCCGACAGGGCGAAGACAGAGCCTAGAATCGTTTGACTGAGTTCAGAACGGGACATGGGCATGGACTTGGGCCTTTTTTGAGTGCGTTGGGGGAAGTGTTCTCCTTCCGCTGTCAGCAGGATTGAATCGATGTGCGGTGTTGTAATGACCTGAGCACATGAATGGGCCCATGCGTTGGTTAGAGTCACGCGCTCAACGCTGATGACGTAATCAAGCTCAGTCGCGTCCCCGCTCAAGCGCTTTTTCGAAGATCCAAATCAAAATCGCGCATCATCTCGGTACCGGCGCGGCACACGTTGAAAAAAATAGAACGGCTCTGCATTCACTAGATCAAGGCAGATCCATTAGTTATTCAATCTCATCCGCTTAACTAAGCTGCAGAATTCACCTCATTCAGACACCAAAGACATATAAGCAACACTCATATGGATTGATCTGTACCTACAGAACTAATATCAGACAAAAAATCGAATTTAAGGCGTCAAAATTCCGACTAAACATCCAAATCTACATGCTACTTGTCCCTAGGGGTTACGACTTAGGTCGTATAGGCGAGAGGCGGCGCAGTCAAAAATTCTGAACTAGATTCAGTTTCACCCATGAAGGACCGTAAAGGCGCATGAGGCGCAGCAGCTTGATCATCCGACGACAAGAGATGACCACTATGACTGTCCCAAGCCAAACAAAAACAGCAAACAAAAATAGAGCTTTTGACTCAGCCGCCAACACTTTAGTCAAATCCTTAGGACATGCCATCTCTACGCATGCAGATACTATCGACACCCCCACCTTAGGCGGTGGGCTGGTTGCCCAGTTCGATTCAGTTACGGCATCGCATCCAAGTCAAATTTCTCTTCCTTGCTGGAAAATAAAAAAGGTTGCGGAGCTAGTCCAATCCAAACTCCATGACAACTTACATATTGCCGAAATCGCCAGGGCGTGCTCGCTCTCTCGCAGCCACTTCTCTAGAGCTTTCAAGCAAGCCGTAGGTATATCTCCAAGTGCATGGATTATGGATTGCAAGATCCATCGCGCTCAAGAAATGCTTATGGCAGGAAAACTCAATCTAGCCGATATAAGTCAAGAGTGTGGTTTTGCTGATCAGGCTCATTTTTCAAGGACATTTCGAAAGATTGTAGGAATGACGCCCTCGAAGTGGCGCCAATGCAGATCAGTCGACCAACTTAATTAAAGACCATCACCCATCGAGGCTTGAGCGAGGGCCCGCAGTTTGTGCTTGACTGCGCACGTTGGCGACAAGGTATGGGGTTGATATTCGCTTCGGATCGGCACGTGCGAAGCGCCAAGTGCGGGAGTAGGTTTTCTCAGCCTGACGCGCTGGATGAGTAGTAAATCGCTAATTTAAACTTCAGCTTACCCACTTACCAGCGAATCGCCATAATTAGCCGCGAAGGTTCTAGAGATGAGTCAGAGTTCGTAGCTTGCAGCATTAATTAGCTGAAGACCAATGACTGACAACCCGTGTTGCGCACTACGCAAAACGGTATTGCGTATTCTACGGATTCTGATCCTGGCTCCGATCTCGTAACGTTCAGGACTATGCAATCCAGTGCGACAAGAGCATTCGCAGGCCGACTGCGGGTTACGCCAACCATGAATGGTACCGTTATGAAAGTAAAAACAATCTGGCTAACTGTGCTCATGCTGGGAGTTTGCGCAGCCTTATGCGTCGTCATTTTAATGTGGCGCCCCGCAATCGCGCCCCTTGCCTCGGTGGAAAGGTTTGACGACGCCCAGATTCTGCGTGGCGCCAAAGTTGCTGAGGCCGGTGATTGCGCCGTGTGTCACACCTCGTCCGGTGGAAAATATCTGGCAGGAGGTCTGCCTTTGATTACCCCGTTCGGCACCTTGTACACCACCAATATAACCCCGGATCCGGAAACAGGGATCGGCAGTTGGTCGTACCCCGCGTTCAAACGCGCCATGCGCGAGGGTATTGCGAGAGATGGCCATTATCTCTATCCGGCATTTCCCTATGTCCACTACCGTAGAATGACGGACGGCGATATCGAAGACGCCTACGCCTATCTCATGAGCGGGCCGCCCGTTAACTCCCCCTCAAAGCAGAATCAAATGACCTTTCCGATGAACATCAGGCCGCTGGTGTTCTTTTGGAACCTGCTATTTCTTCATGGCGACCCCATAGAGTCGAAACCAGAGCAGTCAGAGGCCTGGAACCGAGGGCGGTATCTGGTGGAAGGGGCAGGTCACTGCGCGGCGTGCCATTCGCCCCTCAACGCACTCGGTGCTGAAAAATCTGGCAAATGGTTGAGTGGAGGCATCGTTGATGGATGGCATGCCCCCTCTCTTCTGGGCTTGTCCGGAGGCGAGAATCCCTGGACGAAAGATCAACTCGTTAGCTATCTGCGCGCGCAAGTTGTAGTCGGCCATGGCACCCCGGCAGGCCCCATGCGTCCGGTCAGCCTTGGGCTGGCAAAGATGCCGGCCAGCGAGGTCGATTCAATTGCCGAGTATCTCCTGAGCCTTCAAGACGCACCGGCCGCTCCCTCCCCTGCAAAGGTTCAGTTGATCAACGCAGCCGATCAAAAGCTGGGGGCGGATCTCTTTCAAGGATCATGTGCCGGTTGCCACGGCGACGCGGCACCTATGCGGCAGATCGACGGTCGGCCCGGGCTCGCACAAACGTCGGCGCTCAGCGCCGAGACCTCACGCAATTTCATCAAAACAGTCCTGGAAGGCATACCTCCCGCATCCGGTACTCCAGGTCCGGCCATGCCAGCGTTTGCCAACAGCCTCAGCAATCAGCAATTGTCTGTCCTGGCAACCTACCTGCGCGAGCAACATAAACCCGGCCATGCATGGGCAGACCTCACAACCACTCTCCAAGAATTGCGCCCGGAGGCGAAATGACCAGCACGACTCTCAACGTTAACGGATCATCTCATGTGCTGGAGCTGGACCCCGATATGCCGCTGCTCTATGCATTGCGTAACCATCTGGGTTTGAACGGTGCGAAATATGGGTGTGGATTAGGCCAATGCGGCGCCTGCACGGTGTTAATCGATAACAAGCCGGTGTTCTCTTGCCTGACCCCCTGCTCAAGCCTTGAGTCCAAAAAAATCCGTACCGTTGAAAGCCTCGGAACTTCCGAGAACCCAGGCCAGCTGCAACAGGCATTCATAGACAAGCAGGCGGCCCAATGCGGTTACTGCATAGCAGGGATGCTGATGCGCGCGCAGTCCTTGCTTGAGCGCAACCCTCACCCGGATGAACCGACAATTCGAGAGCATATGGCAACCAACCTTTGCCGCTGTGGCACACACCTTCGGATCATCGAAGCGATCAAACACGTAGCAGGAGCGAGCCATGACCAAGGCCAATGAGTTTGATCCAAGTCGTCGTGCATTCCTGCGTGGTGGCGCGTTATTAGTCACCTTTTCGCTGCTGCCTGTGGGTCAAGCGCTGGCTGACACCGAGGTAGACACGCTGGGGACTGTCGTTCTGGCCCCTGATTTGCCGGGAAGCCTGCGTACCAACCCCTATCTGGACGCATGGATTCGAATCGATTCCAAGGGCATCACTGTGTATACCGGTAAGGTTGAACTAGGCACCGGGGTCAAGACCGCGCTGCTGCAAATTGCAGCGGAACGCCTCCAGGTCACGCCATCGGCTATTACGTTTCTGACGGCTGACACCGCGCTCACTCCAAACGAGGGGTACACCGCCGGCAGCCACACCATGTTCGATAGCGGCACCGCGCTATACAACGCCGCTGCCCAGGTTAGACAGTTGCTGATCGAATCAGCCGCGCACAAATGGGGAGCTGAACCCAACTCGCTCAAAACCACCGACGGCATCATTGAGAGTCCGTCCGGGCAACGCATGACCTATGCGCAAGCAATACAAGGGGTTGACCTGCATCGTTATGCCAAGGCGGCCCCCACCGTGACACCTTCGTCTGATTACAAGCTGATCGGTCGCTCACTGCAACGCCTGGATATACCGGCGAAAGTAAGTGGCGGTACCGCCTTCGTGCAGGACATGAGGCTTCCAGGGATGCTGCACGCACGCGTGATCCGCCCGCCACGGCCCAACAGCACACTGGAGGCCTTCGACGCAGAGTCGGTCAAAGCACTGCCAGGGGGCACTCAGGTCATCCAGGACGGAAATTATCTGGCAGTCGTGGCTCAAGATGAGTGGCAAGCGATCAAAGCCATGCGACACGGCTATGAACTCAGCCAGTGGAGCGGCGGGGATGCAATCCCTGATTCTCGATCGATCCACCAATTGCTCACTCGCCTCCCAGCCACCAAGTTCCCTATTAGCCATGAGGGCAAGCCATCGTTGCCAATCGGCCCTAGTTTCGAGGCGTCTGTCACCAAGCAGTATCTGATGCACGGCTCGATCGGCCCTTCTTGCTCAGTCGCGTGGTTCAAGGACGGCGTCCTTACCGTTTGGACTCACAGCCAAGGAGTCTATCCACTTCGAATGGGTATCGCGCAGATGGTCGGCCTGCCCCAGGAACGTGTCCGATGCATTCATGCAGAGGGTTCAGGATGTTACGGCCATAACGGCGCTGATGATGCGGCGGCGGATGCTGCATTAATTGCAATGCGTATTCCGGGTTCCCCCATACGAATACAGTGGATGCGAGAGCAAGAGAATCTGTGGGAGCCCTACAGCAGCGCAATGCTGACCGAGGTTCAAGCCAGCCTGGACACACAGGGCAAACTGCAAAACTGGAACTACGAGCTTTGGACGACCCCGCATAACGAACGGATCGTCAATGCCGGACGCTTGATTGCGGCGCGATTAATCGCCCGCCCGTTCAAATCAGCACCGTCGATCCCCATCGCACAACCCGAAGGTGACGGAGACCGCAACGCTGTGCCTTTGTACACAGTCGCCTCCACCAACATCGACATGAATTTCGTAACGGTGATGCCGTTTCGCACCTCAGCGATGCGGTCGCTGGGCGCCCACATCAATATCTTCGCCATTGAGGCCTGCATCGACGAGTTGGCCGCAAAAGCCGGAACCGACCCCGTGGAGTTTCGGTTAGCCCACCTCACAGACCCTCGCGCACGGGCCGTCATCGAGCAAGCAAGGGATGCGTTTGGTTGGCCGATCAAAACCCATCGACCCGGCGCAGGCGTTGGTTTCGCGTTCGCCAGGTACAAAAACATCATGGGGTACTGTGCGATAGCGGTTGAGCTCAACGTCCACCCACAGACCGGTGATATTGAAATTGAACGCGTAGTGACAGCAGTCGATGTTGGCCAGATCGTCAATCCGGATGGTCTGCGAAATCAGGTGCAAGGCGGCATCGTCCAGTCCACGAGCTGGACGCTGTATGAGGCAGTCGAATACGACGCAGGGGGTGTACGCAGCTATGACTGGAGTGGATATCCGATTCTCAGGTTTCCACAGCTGCCTGCCAAGGTAGAGGTGCACCTGATTGATCAGCCCGGGCAGCCTTTCCTCGGTGCCGCAGAGATCGTTCAAGGGCCCATGGCCGGCGCTATCGGAAACGCATTCGCCAACGCTACGGGTCAACGTCGCCTCAGGTTGCCGCTGACTCGGTCATCGCGGGTACCTGGTTGATAAATAGGACAGACCCGAATGGCCCAATCTGATAGGTGGCAAATCTGATGCAACATGTGGACGTGATCGTGCTAGAGCACGCGTTGAGATGGGCACGGGAAGGCCGAGAGGTATGGCTATGCACGGTGCTGTCGACATTCGGGTCTGCCCCAAGATCACCAGGAGCGATGTTGATTGCCACTGAGGATTTGCAATATCAAGGCTCGTTGTCCGGTGGGTGTGTTGAGGAAGAGTTTCTCCAAGCCATAGGCGAAGGCAAATACCGAAGCCCCGCTCAATATGTCGTTTACGGCAGAGACAGTGAAGAACGTGCGAGGTTACAACTACCTTGCGGGGGTGCGCTTGAGCTGCTGGTTGAATACCGTAAACCCTGTGATACATGGATCGAGCACCTGCAAGACTTACTCGCGGCGTTGAAAGGACAGCTGCGCCTGACTCGCCAAGTGGAGTTGGAACATGGCGATTTTTCTCTGACTACGACATCGAACGGCAGCCAGACAGTGGCGCATAACGCATCGCGTGCCGTCATTTCAATAGGCCCTGCGATGCGCCTGGTTCTGGCCGGGTTGTCGCCCGTGGCGCAGATTTGCGGACAGTTCGCGAAAACATTGGGCTTTGAGGTTATTGCTTGCGACCCACGTGAAGAAATCAAGCATCTCAACATCGATGGAGTTGAGCTTCTCTGCGTACTGCCATCCATGTACATCGCTAAGGCCGGATGCCATGCAGCTACTGCCGTTGTGGCTTTGACGCACGACCCAAAGATCGACGATCTAGCCCTGCTGGAAGCAATTAATACTGACGCGTTTTATATCGGAGCCATGGGCTCCAAGCGCACCTCGTCTGCCCGCGCGGAGCGCCTCATTCGGATCGGCGGCCTCGATCACGAGCAAGTGAGCAGACTGCATATGCCTATTGGTTTGAACATTGGAAGCCGCACTCCCGCGGAGATTGCCCTGGCAGTCTTGGCGGATATTTTGCGTGTGTATCACGGACGGGCGCGCACCCAGCTATGAGCGGGTCACGCTTTCGCCCCGCTCCCTCGGTTAATGATTAGCAACGCCGAGATGGGCTGGCTCGGCATGCAATCCAGACTACCCCTAGGGCGTCACAAATACGTTGCGCTTCCTGCAAAGCAGCGTTGCCTACAGGACGGATTCAGCAGCGAACCCCAAATGTTTAGTGTGAAGGCTGATGACCACTCAGATCTTCACCCAAATCTTCGGAGTATCGCCATGAAGTTGTTCACCCCAATCAAAGTAGGCCGCCACACTCTCAAGCACCGGGTAGCGATGGCGCCCCTCACCCGCTCCCGCGCCGGTCAACCGGGAAATGTGCCCACCGAGATGAACGCAGAGTATTACCGCCAGCGGGCCGGCGCCGCTCTCATTGTCACCGAAGCATCACAGATCTCCCAACAAGCCCAAGGGTATGCATGGACGCCAGGGATCTACACGCCTGAGCAAGTTGAGGGCTGGAAGGCGGTAAGCCAAGCAGTACATCGAGAAGGGGGCATCATCTTCTTGCAGCTTTGGCATGTGGGGCGAATCTCCCACCCGAGTTTTCAGGTGAACGGAGGCCTCCCCGTAGGCCCCAGCGCTGTGCCAGTCCCCGACGGCAAGACGTTCATCGCCGACGAACATGGCAACGGGATATGGGCCCCCGTCCCTACTCCCCAAGCGCTCACCGTTGAGGGCATCCAAGCAATCATTCAGGACTACAGAGCTGCTGCGCGCAATGCCATCCTGGCAGGAATGGACGGCGTTGAGATTCACGCCGGAAATGGCTACCTGTTAGACCAGTTCATCGACTCGAACAGCAATCAACGCGACGACCTCTACGGCGGTAGCGTCGAGAACCGTGCGCGTTTTCTACTTGAAGTGACCAAGGCGGTCATTGAAGAAGTCGGAGCTGACCGGGTTTCAGTTCGACTAACACCCATGGGGCGCTTTATGGGAATGGGTGACGCAACTCCTGAGCAGACGTTCGGCTACATTGCACAACAGCTCGATACGATGAACCTCGCCTACCTGCATCTCGTAGAACCTGCCATAGTGGGAATCGTGCGCGACGAGAACTACGACCCGCGGTGGGATTCGATCATCAGGCATCTGCGCGCCCACTATGCTGGCGTCTTGATGCTCGCTGGCGGGTACGACGCAGACGCCGCAGAAAAGGCGTTAACCTGCGGGCGTGGCGACATCATCGCGTTCGGCCGAAAATTCATCGCCAACCCTGACCTGCCAGACAGACTTAGAACCGGAAAGGCCCTGAATAACGCTGACGCGAACACATTTTTCGGAGGCAGCGAAATCGGCTACACCGACTACCCTGTAGCCCCTGATCACTGACCGCGGCACTGGAATCAATCAGCTGCCAACGCCGCGATATGCGAGTTCAGGAGTCTCGATTGATACTACTGGAGCAGCCGATCCAGCGTGATCGGAAAATCTCGTACTCGCTTGCCAGTGGCGTGGTAGACAGCATTCGAAACCGCCGCTGCCACGCCAACGATGCCGATCTCACCCACGCCTTTGGAACCCAGTTCGTTGACGATGTCGTCGTGCTCCTCGACAAAAAAAGCGTCGATCTCGCCAATGTCGGCGTGAACGGGTATGTGATACTCCGCCAGGCTGTGGTTCATGAACCGTCCGAGCCTGTGGTCGGCCAGGGTATCCTCCTGCAGCGCCATGCCTAGCCCCCAAACCACGCCGCCCAGCAGCTGATTCTGGGCCGTTTTCGGGTTGATCACGCGTCCTGCGGCGACCGCGCTGACCACGCGACTGACCCGGATGGTCCCCAGGTCTTCATCTACGCGGACTTCGACAAAGACTGCCGAGTGGGTGGCAGTGGAAAATCCGCTGCGTTTTGCGCCAGGCTCGGCATCCACCTGAACCTCCAACAAGCCGCCCTCGCGGCGAGCGACGATGTCTGCAATGGAGAATCGCTGATCGCCCACGTGCACGAACCCATCACGAAAGCCGATCTGCTCCACGGGGATGTCAGCGAATTCCGGATGCTGCTGTCGCAACGCTTCCAACACCTGAGTGCGCAAGATCAGGCAGGCTTGCCTTACGGCCGAACCGACTGAAGAAACAGTGAAAGAACCACCCTGCAAGGGCGCAGTGGGTAGTGATGAATCGCCGAGCTCGAACGTGACGTCCTGCGGCATGACCCCGGCCGCATCGGCGGCGATCTGGGTCATGACCGTATAGGTGCCGGTGCCGATATCGGTGGTGGCGCTACTGACCGTCAACTTGCCGGTGCCGTCAATTCGCGCCTTGGCGCTGGCTTTCATCTGCATGGCTTCCCAGACACCACCCGCCACACCCCAACCGATCAGCTCCCGACCTTCGCGCATGCTGCGAGGGATCGGATTTCGCTGACTCCAGCCGAAGCGCTCTGCACCCTGGTCGTAGCAATCGAGCAGCGCCTTGCTCGAATAGGGCTTGCCCTCGTTGCCATTAATGTCTGCAAAGTTGATTCGACGCAGCTCCAGCGGATCAATGCTTGCCGCACACGCCAGCTCGTCCATCGCGCCCTCAAGTGCGATCACGCCGGACGCAGCGCCCGGGGCGCGCATGTCGAGCGGGGTATAGACGTCGAGCGGCACGAGCCGGTAACTGAGTGCCACGTTGTCACAGCGATAAAGCATCCCGCTCCACTCGACCAGGTGCTCAGTGAAATCTTCGAATCGCGAGGTTTGTCCGATCGCATCATGTGCAATCGCGAGCAGCCGGCCTTCTGCATCCGCACCCAGCCGCACGCGCTGTGAGGTGCGCGGCCGATAGCCGAAAGTAAACATCTGCTGGCGAGTGAGCGTGACTCGCACCGAACGCTTCAGCGCCAGCGCGGCCATGACCGCCAGGGGCAACTGATATTGGGGACGCAGCCCCGAACCGAAGGCGCCGCCAACGAACGCCGCAAGGATGCGGATCTTGTCTTTGGGCAGGTCGAAAATCTTGTGCAGGTAATCCTGGCAGTTCTGCGTCCCTTGGGTTTTCTCATGAATCTCAAGGCTTCCATCTACCTTGTAGAAGACCGTCGAGGCGTGGGGCTCCATTGGGTTGTGATGCTCCACCGGCGTGGTATAGGTCACGTCTAGCTGTGCGGCTGAATCGGCGTAGTGGCGTGCGAAATCACCTCTGGGTTTGGGCGTCTCGGCCGGGGCCTTGTGTGCTCTATCCAAGGCTGCATCGAAATCAGTCTGGTGATCCTCCTCTGCGTAGGTGATGCGCAACAGGGAGCCTGCGTGGCGGGCCATTTCCAGCGTCTGTGCGACGACCAACGCCAGGGGCTGGCCGTTATACAGGACGCGGTCGTTGTACAGCGGGCGAAAGGGCGAGCCTTCTGCCGAATCGGCGTCACTGTAGTCATCGTCATAACTGGACAACCGCGGACGGTTGCGGTGATCGAGAATCAGCAGCACGCCGGGTACCGTTTCAGCCTCGCGAGTATCGATATCGAGCACGCGACCTTTGGCGATGGTGCTGGAAACGACGCTGCCGAACAGCAGCTCTTTCTCGGGATATTCACCGGCGTATCGCGCCTGGCCCGTCACCTTCGCCACGCCATCGACTCGATCCAGCGGCTGACCAACAGCGGTATTGAATGTGTTCATCGGGCATTCCCTCCGGTGGCCGCATCGCTCAGCGCTCGTACGATTGCACGGTGTGCGAGCCTGACCTTGAATGCGTTATGGGTCAGTGGCTGCGCGTCACGCAGCAACAGCTCTGCGGCGGCGGTGAAGGTTTCCTGGCACACAGGTTTGCCTGCCAGGAAGTGCTCTACGGCCTTGTCGCGCCAGGGTTTGTGGGCCACACCGCCCAGGGCCAATCGGGCCTGGCGAATGGTATCGCCGTCCAGCTCCAGCGCTGCGGCCACCGAGACCAGTGCAAAGGCATAGGAAGCTCTGTCACGAATCTTCAGGTAACGATGATGAGTGACGAACCGAGGTGCCGGCAGCTCGATGTGCGTGACCAGCTCATCATCAGCCAATTGATTGTCCCGCTGCGGTGAGTCGCCAGGTAGACGGTGAAAGTCGGCGAACTCGATGCGCCGCTTACCCGCCTTGCCTTGCACATGGATAACGGCTTCAAGGGCTGCAAGCGCAACACACATGTCCGAAGGATGGGTGGCGACACAAGCCTCGCTGGCTCCCAGAATCGCGTGAATCCGGTTCAGGCCTGAGCGTGCGGGACAGCCGCTGCCCGGTTCGCGCTTGTTGCAGGGTGTACCGGTGTCGTAGAAGTAATAGCAGCGCGTGCGCTGGAGCAAATTACCGCCGGTACTGGCCATATTCCTGAGCTGTGGCGACGCGCCTGCCAGAATGGCCTGAGACAAGAGTGGGTAATGCTGCTCGATCAACGGATGCCAGGCCAGATCTGCATTGCTGACCAGCGCACCAATGCGCAAGCCTCCATCAGAAAGCCGTTCGACCTCGTTGAGATCCAGGCCAGTAATGTCGATCAGTCCTGCCGGGCGCACCACATTCTCTTTCATGAGGTCGACCAGATTGGTGCCACCGGCGATAAATCGGGTCGTGGCGCTCGCGAGCCTGATCGCTTCGTTGACGTCCCGAGGTCGCGAGTAGTTGAAGGGCATCATGATTGCGCCCCTCCTTGCCCCACGTCGCCACCGCTTGGAAGCAGCCCCTGTTCGATCGCAGCGATGATGTTGGTGTAGGCCCCGCAGCGGCAGAGGTTGCCGCTCATCAGTTCCTTGATCTCTTCCCGAGTGCTGGCACGCCCTTCCCGCGCCAGGCCTACGGCGGAGCAAATCTGCCCTGGGGTGCAATAACCGCATTGAAAGGCATCGTGCCTGATGAACGCTTGCTGCATCGGGTGCAGTTCGTCCCCCGTGGCAAGGCCTTCGATCGTGGTCAGATCCGCCCTGTCGCACATCACCGCCAGCGTCAGGCAGGCGTTGATCCGCTTGCCATCGCGTAGCACCGTGCAGGCTCCGCATTGTCCGTGGTCACAGCCTTTCTTCGTGCCGGCCAGGTCGAGGCTATCCCTGAGCAGATCGAGCAATATCACCCAGGGCGCCACATCTAACGTCCTGGCAACACCGTTCAGGGTGATGGAAATGGAATGCCGCTCAATGACGCTGGCTGGACTCGGGCTCATGGTGACCTCACGGTAGGTAGGCAATTCGCGCAGTGTGCTGCGTCTTGCGGTTACGACCGGGAGGCTGTGTTGAACGTTCAGCCTTTTTAGACAGGCGAGGACACCTGTGCTCATCGAAACGAGGGCACTGCCTGAATTCAAATCACCGTCCATCCGAACATTGCCCACTTTTTCAAACCAACGCCCTGCTGCGGACCTCCACACCTCATGCCCGGGATGACTTGTGCAGGCCTGTATTCCCCGAAAGGAGGCGCCCATGCCTGAAAAAAGCGCAGTGCTGTATCGCATGGTCAAGCAGGACCATGTATGCCCGTTTGGACTCAAGACACGCTATCTGCTACGCAAAGCTGGCTACGAGGTTCACGATCATTGGCTGACGAACCGCGCAGAAGTGGATGAGTTTCTGCAACGCGAAGAGGTCGACACCACGCCTCAGGTCTGGATCAACGGCAAACGGCTAGGCGGCTACGACAATGTTCGGCGTCTGCTGGGCATGACTGACGCCCGCAGCAGCCCTTATCGTCAGGTACTGGTGGTATTCGTGGTCGCACTGCTATTGGCATCGGCGGCAGGTTTGGCTGCATTCGGAACGGTTCTGAACCCGCAGGTGATCCAGTGGTTCGTCTCCATCGCCGTGACCATCCTTGCATTGCTCAAACTGCAGGATGTCGAATCCTTCACCAACCGGTTCGTCAGCTATGACCTGTTGGCCCAGCGTTGGATACCGTATGCCTATCTTTACCCTTACGCAGAGGCGCTGGTGGGGCTGTTAATGGTGGCGGGCATTCTGGTTGGAGTGTCTATTCCGTTGGCGATATTTCTGGGGGGAGTGGGCATTGTGTCGGTATTCAAGGCGGTTTATCTGGAAAAGCGTCAACTGACCTGTGCGTGCGTCGGCGGTGCAAGCCAAGTGCCGCTGGGTGCTCTCTCGATGGCGGAAAACCTGGCCATGTTCGGCATGGGCATATGGCAATTGATCAACTACGGATGATTCGAATTTTTCAGGTAAAGCTCCAAACAGCCCGTCTCGGAGAGCGAGCCATGATCGGGATAGCCTTGCGCGTGTTGGTTGTGGGTGGGCTGTTGGGTCTTTTGCTGGGCTGTTCACCTCTAAAGTTTTTGAACCTGCTCACCCCCGGAGACACTTTCAACAAGGCATCTGACCTGAAGTACGGTGACGATCCGCGGAACCGGCTGGATGTTTACACACCAGTCAATCTCGCAGCCGAGGCGCCCGTGGTGGTATTCTTTTATGGCGGGAGCTGGAACAGCGGTTCACGCACTGACTACAGCTTTGTCGGCGAGGCGCTGGCGGCACGAGGTATCGTCGCGGTGCTGGCCGATTACCGGCTTTATCCGCAGGTACACTACCAGGGCTTTCTGGAAGACAGCGCGCGGGCGGTGGGCTGGACTCGCCAACACATCCGCCAATACGGCGGCAATCCAGCGCGGCTGTATGTGATGGGCCACAGCGCAGGCGGCTACAACGCAGCCATGGTTGCCCTGGACCCCAAATGGCTGGCCGCCGTGGACATGAAGCCCTCGATGCTCAGCGGCTGGATTGGCCTGGCCGGACCTTATGACTTTCTGCCCATCGAGAATCCTGAGGTAAAATCGGTGTTTTTCTTTCCGAACTCGCCACCGGACTCCCAACCGATCAATCACGTCAGCGCCACCTCGCCGCCTGCACTTTTGATAGCCGCAAAGGACGACATGCTGGTCAATCCCGAGCGCAATACTGGAGGCATGGCACGGCGTTTGCGGGAGCAAGGTGTGCCCGTGCGCGAGCTGTACTTCTGCAAACCGGGCCATGGGACATTGGTTGCCGCATTCTCCCGCCCTATGCGAGGGCTGGCGCCGGTGCTGGATGAAGTCGTGGCGTTCATTTATGGTCAGGATCGCGCATCGGAAAGTCCTGAGACGACCACCTGGGTCTTTGCCAGAAATCGCCAGTCGTGATCGCCCGCCCCAGAGCCCCCGCAAAGGTAAATATCATTCCCACTGATATTTACCTTCGTCGCATTCGATTCGTGCAATAAAACCCCCGAGAACAGAATCCGCCAATCTCAATAAACATCGGCGGATTTTCCCATGGTTCAGTCACTTACTCCTTTGCGCTACCCCCTTGCCGCGCTGGCACTGGTGGTGCTCAGTGCTTGCGGGAAAGGCCCGGAATCGGCAGCACAGGCGCCCGCAGCGGCCAAGGTCAATGTGGCCAAGGTGCTCGAGCAGCCGGTCAACGAATGGGATGAAGTTACCGCACGTCTTGAAGCCCCGGAAACCGTTCAGGTGCGTCCACGGGTTTCCGGCCAGATCGACTCGGTGGCCTTCACCGATGGCGAGCTGGTGAAGAAAGGCGATCTGTTGTTCCAGATCGACCCGCGTCCGTTCGAAGCCGAAGTGCATCGTCTTGAAGCCCAGCTGCAACAGGCCAAGGCGGCGTCGGTGCGCAGCAACAACGAAGCCCAGCGTGGCGAGCGTCTGCGTACCAACAACGCGATCTCGGCGGAGCTGGCGGACTCGCGGACCACCACCGCACAGGAATCCAAGGCCGCCGTGGCTGCCATTCAGGCCCAGCTGGACCTGGCGAAACTGAACCTGAGCTTCACCCGAGTCACCGCACCGATCACCGGCCGCGTCAGCCGCGCGGAAATCACCGCCGGCAACATCGTCACCGCCGATCAGTCGATCCTCACCAGCGTCGTCTCCACCGACAAGGTGTACGCCTACTTCGACGCCGACGAGCGCGTGTTCCTCAAGTACAACCAGTTGGCTCGCGACGGCAAACGTGGCGCGACTACCCCGGTGTACATGGGCCTGTCCAACGAGGCTGAAAACCCGCACCTGGGCCAGATGAACTTCGTCGACAACCAGGTCAACCCGCGCACCGGCACCATCCGTGGCCGCGCCGTGTTCGACAACAGCAAGGGCGAATACACCCCGGGCCTGTACGCACGCCTGAAACTGGTCGGCAGCGCCACCTACTCGGCGATGCTGATCAAGGACGAAGCCGTGGGCACCGACCTTGGCAAGAAGTTCGTGCTTGTCGTCGACAAGGACAACAAGGCGGTCTATCGCAACGTTGACCTGGGGCCGAAACTCGAAGGCCTGCGCATCGTGCGCAGCGGCTTGCAGAAGGATGACCGCATCGTGGTCAACGGCCTGCAGCGTGTGCGCCCGGGCTCGCCGATCGACCCGCAGGACACCCAGATGGCCAGCCCCGAGACGCTCGCCGCCCTGCAGCAACAACGCCAAGCACTTGAAGCCAGCAACCAGCCTGCCGCCCAGAAGAAAGTGGACGCCAAGGTTGCCGCTGCCGCTTCGCCACGCGGTTAAGGGACAGACTCGATGAATTTCTCCAAATTCTTTATTACCCGGCCGATCTTCGCAGCGGTGCTCTCGCTGCTGATCCTGATCGCCGGTGCCATTTCGCTGTTCCAGCTACCGATCAGCGAATACCCGGAAGTCGTGCCGCCGACCGTGGTCGTGCGCGCCAACTTCCCCGGCGCCAACCCCAAGGTGATCGGCGAAACCGTGGCCGCGCCACTGGAGCAGGCCATCACCGGTGTGGAGAACATGCTGTACATGTCCTCCCAGGCCACCGCCGACGGCAAACTGACCCTGACCATCACCTTCGCCCTGGGTACCAACCTGGACACCGCGCAGGTACAGGTGCAGAACCGCGTGACGCGGACCGAACCCAAGCTGCCAGAAGAGGTGACGCGCATCGGTATCACCGTGGACAAGGCCTCCCCCGACCTGACCATGGTGGTCCACCTGACCTCGCCGGATCAGCGTTACGACATGTTGTACCTGTCCAACTACGCGGTGCTGAACATCAAGGATGAGCTGGCTCGTCTGAACGGTGTCGGCGACGTGCAGCTGTTCGGTATGGGCGACTACTCGCTGCGCGTCTGGCTGGACCCGAACAAGACTGCTTCGCGCAACATTACCGCCACCGACGTGGTGACCGCGATCCGCGAGCAGAACCGTCAGGTTGCGGCCGGTCAACTGGGTGCACCGCCCTCGCCGAGCGCCACCAGCTTCCAGATGTCGATCAACACCCAGGGCCGTCTGGTCTCTGAGGAAGAGTTCGAAAACATCATCGTGCGCACTGGCGAGAACGGCGAGATCACGCGCGTCAGGGACATCGCCCGGGTCGAGCTGGGCTCCAGCCAGTACGCCCTGCGCTCGCTGCTGAACAACCAGCCGGCGGTCGCGATCCCGATCTTCCAGCGCCCGGGCTCCAACGCCATCGACATTTCCAACGAAGTGCGCGATGAGATGGAACTGCTCAAGAAGAACTTCCCCGAAGGCATGGACTACAGCATCGTCTATGACCCGACCATCTTCGTGCGCGGCTCCATCGAGGCGGTGATCCACACCCTGTTCGAAGCACTGATCCTGGTGGTGCTGGTGGTGATCCTGTTCCTGCAGACCTGGCGCGCCTCGATCATCCCGCTGGCCGCTGTGCCGGTGTCGTTGATCGGTACATTCGCGGTCATGCACCTGTTCGGCTTCTCGCTCAACGCCCTGTCGCTGTTCGGTCTGGTACTGGCCATCGGTATCGTGGTGGACGACGCCATCGTGGTGGTGGAAAACGTCGAGCGGAACATCGAACTCGGCCATCAGCCGATGGAAGCCACGCAGATCGCCATGCGCGAAGTGACCGGCCCGATCATCGCGACCGCACTGGTGCTGTGTGCGGTGTTCGTACCGGCGGCTTTCATCTCCGGCCTCACCGGGCAGTTCTATAAACAGTTTGCGCTGACCATCGCCATCTCGACGGTGATCTCGGCCTTCAACTCGCTGACCCTGTCGCCTGCCCTGGCTGCGGTGTTGCTCAAGGGCCACGACACGCCGAAGGACGGTTTCTCGCGCTTCCTCGACAAGCTTTTGGGCGGCTGGCTGTTCCGTCCGTTCAACCGCTTTTTCGTCAAGGCCAGTAACAGATACGTCGGCACGGTCGGCCGGGTAATCCGTATCAGCGGCGTCGCGCTAGTGGTCTATGCCGGTCTGATCGTCCTGACTTGGCTGGGTTTCTCGACCACGCCGACCGGCTTCGTGCCGCAGCAGGACAAACAGTACCTGGTCGCCTTCGCGCAACTGCCGGACGCCGCCAGCCTCGACCGCACCGAAGCGGTGATCAAGGAGATGTCCGACATCGCCCTGAAGCAGCCAGGCGTGGCCAACTCGGTGGCCTTCCCGGGCCTGTCGATCAACGGTTTCACCAACAGCCCCAACTCCGGCATCGTGTTCACCCCGCTCAAGCCGTTCGACGAGCGCAAGGACCCGAGCGAGTCGGCCGGTGCGATCGCCGCTGCCTTGAACCAGAAGTTTGCCGGTATTCAGGACGCCTACATCGCGATCTTCCCACCGCCGCCGGTACAGGGCCTGGGCACCATCGGCGGGTTCCGCCTGCAGATCGAGGACCGTGGCAACCTGGGTTACGACGAGCTGTATAAAGAGACGATGAACGTCATCGCCAAGAGCCGCAGCGTGCCGCAACTGGCTGCCCTGTTCACCAGCTACACCGTGAACGTGCCGCAAGTGGACGCCGCCATCGACCGCGAAAAGGCCAAGACCCACGGCGTGGCCATCAGCGATATCTTCGACACCCTGCAGGTGTACCTGGGTTCGCTGTATGCCAACGACTTCAACCGTTTCGGCCGTACCTATCAGGTCAACGTCCAGGCTGAGCAGCAGTTCCGTCAGGACGCCGAGCAGATCGGCCAGCTGAAAGTGCGCAACAACCTGGGCGAGATGATTCCGCTGGCGACGCTGATCAAGGTCAGCGACACCTCAGGGCCGGACCGCGTGATGCACTACAACGGCTTCATCACCGCCGAGATCAACGGTGCCGCAGGCCCCGGCTACAGCTCGGGCCAGGCCCAGGCGGCGATGGAAAAACTGCTCAAGGAAGAACTGCCCAACGGCATGACCTACGAGTGGACCGACCTGACCTACCAACAGATCCTGTCGGGCAACACCGCGCTGCTGGTCTTCCCGCTCTGCGTACTGCTGGCCTTCCTGGTACTGGCGGCACTGTATGAAAGCTGGAGCCTGCCGCTGGCGGTGATCCTGATCGTACCGATGACCCTGCTGTCGGCCATCGCCGGTGTGATCATTGCCGGTAGCGACAACAACATCTTCACCCAGATCGGCCTGATCGTACTGGTGGGCCTGGCGTGCAAGAACGCGATCCTCATCGTCGAGTTCGCCAAGGACGAACAGGACAAGGGCAAGACCCCGCTGGAAGCCGTACTGGAAGCCTGCCGCCTGCGTCTGCGTCCGATCCTGATGACCTCGGTGGCGTTCATCATGGGCGTGGTGCCTCTGGTGCTGTCCAGCGGTGCCGGTGCCGAGATGCGTCATGCCATGGGCGTGGCGGTGTTCTCCGGGATGCTGGGGGTGACCTTCTTCGGTCTGTTGCTGACGCCGGTGTTCTACGTCCTGATCCGTAATTACGTGGAACGCAAGGAGGCCCGCAAGGCCGCCAAGGCAGCACGCGTTCAGTCCATCGCTCCGGAGGCTCATTGATGAAGGCTGTAAAACTCTTCCTGCCGAGCCTGTTGGTCCTGGCGCTGGCGGCCTGTGCCGTCGGCCCGGACTACAAGAAGCCGGACACCGCAGCGGCCAACATCCCGGCCGCAGCGCAGGGCAACTATGACCGCAGCCACATCGAAAGCATCTGGTGGCAACAGTTCGAAGACCCGACCCTGAACAAACTGGTCGCCCAGTCGCTGCAGGGCAACCGTGAACTGCGCGTGGCGTTCGCCCGCCTGAAAGCCGCTCGCGCCATCCGCGACGACATCAGCAACGACGCCATGCCAGTGGTCACCAGCCGTGCCAGCAGCCAGATCGGTCGCGCCCAGGTGCCGGGTGAAACCGAGCACCGGGTCAATCAGGAGCGCTACGATCTGGGCCTGGACATGGCCTGGGAGATCGACCTCTTTGGCCGCATCCAGCGCGAGCTGGAAGCCAGCGAAGCCGATCAGCAGGTCGCCGAAGCCAACCTGTATCAGCTGCAGGTGACCATGATCGCCGAGCTGGTCGACGCTTACGGCCAGCTGCGCGGCGCGCAACTGCGTGAGGACATCGCCCGGGCCAACCTGAAGAACCAGCAGGAATCCCGTGGCGTCACCGTGCAGCTGCGTGACGAAGGCGTGGGCAACGAGATCGACGTGGTGCGCGCCGATGCGCGTCTGGCGGCGGTCGAGGCGACCATCCCGCAACTGCAGGCCGAACAGACCCGCGAACGCAATCGTATCGCTACCCTGCTGGGCGAACGCCCGGAGGCGATGGCTGTGCTGCTGGCGCCGGCCAAACTGCCGGCGATCTCCAAGGCACTGCCGATCGGTGATCCGACCAAACTGCTGGAAAACCGCCCCGACGTGCGCAGCGCCGAGCGGCAACTGGCGGCACAGACCGCGCGGATTGGCGTGCAGACCGCCGACCTGTTCCCACGGGTCAGCCTCAGCGGCTTTCTGGGCTTCACCGCCAGCCGCGGCTCGCAGATCGGTTCCAGCGCCGCACAAGCCTGGGGCCTTGGCCCGAGCATCACCTGGGCGGCGTTCGACCTGGGCAGCGTGAAAGCGCGGATCCGTGGCGCCAACGCCGATGCCGAAGGCGCACTGGCCAACTACGAGCAGCACGTGCTGCTGGCGCTGGAAGAAACCGACAACGCTTTCAGCGACTACGACAAGCGTCAGCAGCGTCTGGTCTCGCTGGTGCGTCAGAGCGAATCCAGCCGCAAGGCCGCGGACCTGGCCAACATCCAGTACCGCGAAGGCACGGCGGACTTCCTCGTCCTGCTCGACGCCGAACGCGAGCGTCTGGCGGCCGAAGACAGCCAGGCCCAGGCGGAGATCGAGCTGTACCGCGGCATCGTCGCGATCTACAAGGCCCTGGGTGGCGGCTGGCAGCCGAACGCCTGATCCACGCGTCAACTGCGCAGCGCTCGACCAGCGCTGCGCTCAAGCCCCGGACTCACAAGGTTCGGGGCTTTTTATTGCGTGCAAGGCAAACCTTGATAACGCTGTCGCTGGCAAGCCGGACTGCTACGGTTCACACCATTTACGAGTTGCCTCGTACCCGTAGCAGCCGAGCTTGCTCGCGGGACGATTTCAAGGTCGGCGGCGATCTTGAGATTGTCCCGCCGGCAAGCCGTGCTGCTACGGGGGTAAAGCGTTCGCGGAATTGACGGTATACCTCGCCCTTGTAGGAGCCGTTTACCGCTTTGCCACACGATTGCCGTTTGACACCTGGCCATCGCTCCCCGAAGCTTCCCCTTCATGCAGAAACGGAAATCGGTATGTCCAAAGCTTCGCCGCAACTCGCCCCCTTGAAGGTCCGCCGTCGCAGGCAAGCTGCAATCGCCCTGTTTGTCTTGCTGCTGCTCGCTGGCGCCGGCTGGCTGGTGCGCGGCTGGTACGCGCCCCCTGCCCCAGTGGTGGTTAATCACAGCTATGCCGAGGCGCTGGAGCAGGCCCACAACGGCAAGCCAGGCGCGGCGCGGGTGCTGTATCAGCAACTGAGCCGCACCGATCTGTCGGACATCCGCCGCGCCGGCCTGCTGGCCGAACTGAGCAACTACCCCAGCGCTCAGGCACTGAAGATCCTCGACGGCGACCTCAAGCGGCCCGTGCCACTGGTGCAGCAAGCCGCCATCGACGCCGTGGCCAACATGGTGCCCAACGCCCAGCGCAGCATGCTGATCGGCCCGCTGCTGGAAGATGCCGACCAGAACGTGCGCTTCAGTGCAGTTCGCGCCTTGACCGGCCTGAACCCGGATGATCTGGGCTTGTATTTCAGCAACTTCCAGGAAGCCGCCGAGCAGTATCAGAACACCCTGGCCTCCCAGCCGCCCAGCGGCCAGAGCCAGATCCAACTGGCCAGGGTGCTGGCAAGCCAGGGCGATACCCATAAAGCCCTCGACGCGCTGGACCTTGCACTGAAACTCGAACCCAACAACATCGAAGCCGGGGTCGCCCGGGTGCAATTGCTCGATCGCCAGGGGCAGATGGAGCAATCACGCCAGCAACTGGCACTCTTGCTCGACAAACGCCCGCAGTCCTCCTTCCTGCAGCACGAACTGGGCATGTGGCTGCTGCGCCATCAACAGAATGAGTACGCCCTGCTGGCATTGGCCAAGGCGGTGGAGCTGGAGGCCGACAACACGCAGTATCGCTACGACCTGGCCGTGGCGCTGCATGACCTGCAACAACTCGAACCGGCCCAGCGCCAGCTGGAAGACATTCTGCAACGGCAACCGGCCAATCGCCGCGCCAGGACCCTGCTGATCGACTACTGGAAAGAGAACGGCCAGTTGCAGAAAGTGCAGGTGCTGCTGGCTGAGCTCGAGCAGCTCAATCCGGACGATCCCGCGCTGCAACAGGGCCTGTAATCTCTTACCAGCGCCTGTGGCAACAGTGATCTTTTCCGCAAATTGCCTAGTTTGGGAAATGACTTACAAGGTTTTTTCCCTGAGACGGTGTTTTCTGTCAGACCTGTTAATTTCACATAGATGTTTCATCTAACAATTGCCCCCTGGCTATTTTACAACTCGCAAAAAAAGTGCATTATTTACCCGTCGCGCATCACAACTACCCCATCGCTGATGTTGAGCTGACCGCTTGACGTTATTTTTTTGATGTATGACGTTCAAGGCACGGGGTAGCCATAAAACGAGCGCAGGGCACATGTAGCGTGTCCATGTTGCTTGCGTTGGGCTGACAACAGCCACTAATTGCCGGAGTACTATTTTTGTCCAGACTTGCCGAGTTTCGCGCAGCAGAACGAGCCCTTCAGGAACAGCTGGCCCAGCTGGAAAGCCTGAAAAACGATGCCGGACTGAAAAAGGAGATCGAATTCGAACAGAAGCTCCAGGACCTGATGAGCAGCTACGACAAGAGCCTGCGTGACGTCATCGCCATCCTCGATCCCAACCCTTCGGCCGCGACCGCCGCGCCAGCCGGCCCGAAACGCCGCCGCGCCCGCGTCGTCAAGGTCTATCAGAACCCGCACACCGGTGAGCTGATCGAGACCAAGGGCGGCAACCATCGTGGCCTGAAGGCCTGGAAAGAGCAGTACGGCGCGCAGACCGTCGACTCCTGGCTGCGCGGCTGATTATCGCCCGCAACGCCCGGATGTTCTAAAAAGCCCCGCTCGTCGGGGCTTTTTTTATAAGCGCTTAGTAAGTAGTCAACATTGCCGGATCGGGCCATTCAACTTCATACAAAGGCCTCTCGGCGACATCCTCCTTTCGACTAGTTGCCTGGCAGAGATTCATGCATTCGAAAGCAGTAATGAGTGGGTGTTATTGCTGACACTGATAGTGGCGACAAAAGAACGTCACCCACAGACTATTGACGTCAAATGACGAGCGGTCAGCAAATATCGGGTTTATCTGCCCAAGGGAAGCGCTCTTCACGTTTTTTTCACAAGGATTTGTACAGGATGAAGACTGCTAAAGGATTAGCGCCCCACGCCCGCTTCGGCGGGCTTCTTTATGCCTGATGCCTGGAACTCGAGTGTCGAGTGGCGAGCGTTGCGCTCACGGCGCTACATTGAGTTTCAGGCTGTCGCGGATGCGCTGGACTTCATCCTTGTTGGCCGCGTAGCCGTCCGCAGACCCCGCGTAAGACAACGACCAGGCCGTCTCCTTGTTGGCAGCAGCCACCAGGGTCTGGGTCATAACGTGGGCGCCGTTCTGGGTGATGGTACACGTGGTTTCCATCGCCGGCACCTCGCTCAGGGTGCTTTCCTTCATGCGCGTGCACACGCTCTGAAAACCGCCGTGGACGAAATTGACCTGCACGGCCTTGCGCATCTCCAGGAGCACGCCTTCGACGTTCACTTCGTGGCCCGGCTGCAGGCGGGTCTGGGTCAACTCCACGACCATCGCCGGATCGCCATTGTCGTCGTTCTTCACCGCGCGCTGGCGCACCTGCACCGAGGGGCCCTGAGGGCTCGGCGGCGGAGTCGGCAGTGCTTCGACTTCCCAGTCGCTGGGCCAGACGATCATGGCGTCTGCGGCCAGCGCATGACCGCCACACAGCGTCAGAGCCAGGCCCGCCAGACCCACCCGAATCAGAGAAACCGCACGCAACCTGGAAACCATGACCAATACCCGAACCTTGAGCGGCGCAGTGTGGGCCTGTCATCGCGGCGGTACAAGCGCTGGCGCACGCTTTGTGCACATTTGCGGTTTGGCTCGGGCGCCGCGTCCCGTATCATTGTGCAACATTTACAGGACCTATCCGGAGCCATCCATGAGTCTGCAAGAACTGAACACCTTCCCGGGCGTGACCGCCCAGCCGGACGCCGCCACTGCGCAATTCGTGTTCAACCACACCATGCTGCGGGTCAAGGACATCACCGCGTCGCTGGATTTCTACACCCGCGTGCTGGGCTTCAGCCTGGTGGAGAAGCGCGACTTCCCTGAAGCCCAGTTCAGCCTGTACTTCCTGGCGCTGGTCGACAAGGCACAGATCCCAGCCGATGATGCCGCGCGCAATGTCTGGATGAAGGGCATTCCGGGCATTCTGGAGCTGACCCACAACCACGGCACCGAGAAGGACCCGGAATTTGCCTACCACAACGGCAACACGGATCCGCGCGGTTTTGGCCACATCTGTGTGTCGGTGCCTGACGTGCATGCCGCCTGCGCACGTTTCGAGGAGCTGGGCGTGGAGTTCCAGAAGCGCCTGAGCGACGGGCGCATGAAGAGCCTGGCGTTCATCAAGGACCCGGATGGCTACTGGGTCGAGATCATTCAGCCGACGCCGGTAGCTGAATAAGAAGCGCGAGCTTGCGAGCCTCACACCTGTGGGAGCCGGCTTGCTGGCGAATGCGGCGTGCCATGCAGTACAGCATCGAATGACACACCGCTTTCGCCAGCAAGCCGGCTCCCACAAGGAACATCGCGAAGCTGACACAAAAAAACCTCATGATCGCTCATGAGGTTTTTTGTTTTGCGCCGCCGTATCAGCCCGGCATCACGCCGGTGCGCTGATGCGGATCAGGTGGTCGAATGCGCTCAGCGATGCCTTGGCGCCCTCGCCCACCGCGATCACGATCTGCTTGTACGGCACGGTAGTGACGTCGCCCGCCGCGAAAATACCCGGAATCGAGGTTTCACCGCGGTTGTCGACCACGATCTCGCCACGGGGCGACAGCTCGATGGTGCCCTTGAGCCACTCGGTGTTGGGCAGCAGGCCGATCTGCACGAAGATCCCTTCCAGCTCGACGCTGATCTCTTCGTTGGTGACCCGGTTCTTGTAGCGCAGGCCGTTGACCTTCTGGCCGTCGCCGGTCACTTCGGTGGTCAGCGCGCTGGTCAGCACGGTCACGTTCGGCAGGCTGTGCAGCTTGCGTTGCAGCACGGCGTCGGCACGCAGCGAGCTGTCGAATTCCAGCAGGGTCACGTGAGACACGATGCCCGCCAGGTCGATGGCCGCCTCGACACCAGAGTTGCCGCCGCCGATCACCGCCACGCGCTTGCCCTTGAACAGCGGGCCGTCGCAGTGCGGGCAGTACGCCACGCCTTTGTTGCGGTATTGCTGCTCGCCCGGCACGTTCATTTCGCGCCAGCGGGCGCCGGTCGCCAGGATCACGGTCTTGCCTTTGAGCACGCCGCCGCTGGCGAATTTGACCTGATGCAGCTCGCCATCCTTGCCAGGAATCAGCTGATCGCCGCGCTGCAGGTTCATGATGTCGACTTCGTATTCCTTGACGTGCTCTTCAAGGGCCACGGCCAGTTTCGGGCCTTCGGTGTGCTGCACCGAGATGAAGTTCTCGATGGCCATGGTGTCCAGCACCTGGCCGCCGAAGCGCTCGGCGGCGACGCCGGTGCGGATGCCTTTGCGCGCCGCGTAGATCGCCGCAGCTGAACCGGCCGGGCCACCGCCGACCACCAGCACGTCGAAGGCGTCCTTGGCGTTGAGTTTCTCGGCCTGGCGATCACCGGCGCTGGTGTCGATCTTCGCCAGAATCTCTTCCAGGCCCATGCGGCCTTGGCCGAACAGTTCGCCGTTCAGGTAGATGCTCGGCACCGACATGATCTGACGGTCGGTGACTTCCTGCTGGAACAGGCCGCCTTCGATAGCCACGTGCTCGACGTTCGGGTTGAGCACGGCCAGCAGGTTCAGCGCCTGGACCACGTCCGGGCAGTTCTGGCAGGTCAGCGAGAAGTAGGTTTCGAACTTGAACTGGCCGCTCAGGGAGCGCGCCTGTTCGATGGTCTCCGCGCTGGCCTTGGACGGGTAGCCGCCCACTTGCAGCAATGCCAGTACCAGCGAGGTGAATTCGTGGCCCATGGGCAAGCCGGCAAAACGCAGCTTGATGTCCTGGCCCGGGCTGTTCAGGGCGAAGGATGGGGTGCGTGCGTCAGTGCCATTGGTGTTCAGGGTGATCTGGCTGGAGCTTGCAACGATGTCGTTGAGCAGGGCCAGCATCTCCTGGGATTTCGCGCCGTCATCGAGGGACGCGACGATATCGATCGGGCGAGTGATTCGCTCCAGGTACGATTTCAACTGGGCTTTGAGATTGGCGTCCAACATGATCGGCTTTCCTTTTCTACTGTTTCAGGTCTTCAAAAAAAAACGCCCAGGCGATGACCGCCCGGGCGTTTTTTGGGGGCGATGCGGCTTACGTGCTCAAGAGCTCATCGCTCCCGGTCCAGTCACGCGTGACATGGAGTTAGATCTTGCCAACCAGGTCCAGGGACGGAGCCAGAGTGGCCTCGCCTTCCTGCCATTTGGCTGGGCAGACTTCGCCCGGGTGAGCAGCGACGTACTGAGCAGCCTTGATCTTGCGCAGCAGCTCGGAAGCGTCACGGCCAACGCCGCCGTCGTTCAGCTCGACGATCTTGATCTGACCTTCAGGGTTGATCACGAAAGTACCGCGGTCAGCCAGGCCAGCTTCTTCGATCAGCACGTCGAAGTTGCGGGAGATGGTCAGGGTCGGGTCGCCGATCATGGTGTACTGGATTTTGCCGATGGCTGGCGAGGTGTTGTGCCAGGCAGCGTGGGCAAAGTGGGTGTCGGTGGAAACGGAGTAGATTTCTACGCCCAGCTTTTTGAAGGCTTCGTAGTTGTCAGCCAGGTCTTCCAGTTCGGTCGGGCAGACGAAGGTGAAGTCGGCTGGGTAGAAGAACACCACAGACCATTTGCCTTTGAGGTCAGCATCCGAGACGTCAACGAAAGAACCGTTTTTGAAAGCGGTGGCTTTGAACGGCTTGACTTGGCTGTTAATGATAGGCATCGGGTGGATCTCCTTAGGGTTGAATGAATCAGGTCATAAATTCGATAGGGAGGATCTTACGCACAATCACTGGCATCGGCTCATTGGCAAACCTGATGCCGGTAATTGGTTTTCGCTATAAGGGGACTCTATTAATAGAAGAAATCGCTTCATAGCAGTATTCGGTTACAGCATTGCGACGCACGTTCCGCGCAGCGCGGCTCCACACGCAAACCAATGCCCAGCCTACCCAGATCACACCCGGCACTTCAACCCGCAGCAGACATGAGGCGAAGAATGGCGCACAATGCGCGGCTTCAGTAGTACGTAATACTTAGTACGTACTCGTTACGAATCGATGGATTGTTTATGGCAAGAACCGGCATCAACAGAGCTGAAGTGCAGGCTGCGCGTAGTGCGATCATCGCCCGGGGCGAAAACCCCAGTATCGATGCAGTACGAATCGAGATGGGCAATACCGGGTCCAAGACCACCATCCACCGGCTGATGCGCGAGATCGACGCCGACCACAACGACGCCCCGGCCTCGGTTATCGATGAGGAGCTGACTGCTCTGGTGGCGCGACTGGCCCAGCGCCTGAAAGAGCAGTCCCGCGAACAGCTTGACCAGGCACAGGCCCGGCTGGATGCCGAGCGCAAGGCGATGCAGGAGCAATTGCAGGATACGCAGCGTCAATTGAACGAGCTGCGCGAGCGTCACGCGGCGCAGACCACGACACTGGGCAGCCAGACCGCCACCCTGCTGCAGACCCGCGAAGCACTGCAGAGCGAGCAGAAAGATAACGCGCGCCTGACACAAGCCGCCCAGGATGCCGCCACTCGCCTGCAGGACAAGGACGCGCAGATCCAGTCACTCAAGGAGCAGCATCTGGAAGCCCACGGCCAATGTGCGCTGCTCAAGGAGCGGGTACGCAATGCCAAGCTGGAAACCGAGAAGCTCAAGCAGCAGCTGACCGAACGCGATCAGCAGAACCGGGTGCTGGAGCTGATCCTGATCAAGACCGAACTGGCGCTGGAAAACCTCAAGGGCGAGAAGCCCGCCCCGCTTCAGGACTGATCGGCGCGCTCGATCAGGCCCCGCACCCGCTGCGCCAGGTCGTCGATGCTGAACGGCTTGGTCAGCATGTCCATGCCTTCCTCCAGCACCTCACCCTGGGCCAGCGCGTTGCCTGCGTAGCCGGTCATGAACAGCACCCGCAGGCGCGGCCGGTGCTGCCGGGCGATTTCCGCCAGCTGACGGCCGTTGAGCCCCGGCAGCCCGACATCGGTGACCAGCAGATCGATGCGCCCGCCATCCTGCAGGAACGGCAGTGCCGCGGGACCATCCGCCGCCACCTCGACGCGGTAACCCAGCTCGCGCAGCACGTCGACCACCAGCATGCGCACGTCCGGCTCGTCTTCTACCACCAGCACCCGCTCGCCCTGGCTGGCCCGTGGCGGCGCAGCGTCTTCGTCATCGACCCGCGAATCACCCGCAGACTCGAAGTGGCACGGCAGATACAGATCGATCCGCGTGCCCTGCCCTTCGGCGCTGTCGATCAGCACCTGGCCTCCAGTCTGATTGATGAAACCGTAGACCATCGACAGCCCGAGACCTGTACCCTGGCCGATAGGTTTGGTGGTGAAGAACGGATCGAACGCCTTGGCGATGACCTGCGCCGACATGCCAACACCGGTGTCCTGCACCCGCAGGCGCACATAATCACCCGGCGCCAGCGCGTCGTGCAGCACCGCCACGTGCACGACTTCGGTCTGGATTAGCAGCCGCCCGCCATCCGGCATGGCGTCCCGGGCATTGATCACCAGATTGAGCAGCGCGTTTTCCAGCTGATGCTCGTCGGTATGGGTCAGGCGCAGCGCGTTGTTAAGGTCGATTTCCAGCTCGATGCTTTCGCCGGTGGTGCGGCGCAGCAACTCCTCCATGGACATCACCATGCGGTTGATATCCACCGGCTGGGTGTTGAGCGACTGACGCCGGGCAAAGGCCAGCAACCGGTGGGTCAGCGACGCGGCACGATTGGCCGAGCTCATGGCCGCATCGATGTAACGGTCGATCTCGGACACCCGCCCGGCTGCGACGCGGCGCTGAATCAAGTCCAATGCGCCCAGCACGCCAGTGAGCATGTTGTTGAAGTCGTGGGCGATGCCGCCGGTCAACTGGCCGATGGCGTCCATCTTCTGCGCATGGCGCAGCGCCTCTTCCGCCTGGGCGCGCTCGCTGATTTCCACTTGCAGGCGCTCGTTGATCTCGGCCAGCTCACGGGTACGCTCGGCCACCCGCCGCTCCAGGCTTTCATTGAGCTCGCGCAACGCGTCCTCGGCCTTGACCTGCGCCGTGATGTCGGTGCTGGTGCCGAGCCAATAGGTGATATTGCCCTGGGTATCGCGAATGGGCAGCGCACGGCAGAGGAACCAGCGATACAGGCCGTCATTGCCACGCAGCGGAAAGGTGTCTTCCCAGATCGAGCCGGTGGCAAAGCATCGCCGCATCCGCGCATCGACCCGCTCCAGGTGATCGGGGTGGTGCAGCGAGCGCCAGCCCAGCGCCATCATCGCCTCATGGGAGGTGCCGGTGTAGCTGTACCAGCGAGCGTTGTACCAGTAGATGCGCCCACTCGGATCGGCAATCCAGGCCAGCTGGCTCATGTTGTCGGCCAAGGTACGAAACTGGCGCTCACTTTCGCGCACTGCCTGGGCCTGCTCGGCGCTTTGCTCGCCAGGTTCTGCGGGATTCAGAGGCATGGATGCCGAAAAACTCTTTCTGGTCAAAAACTGGGTCCATCCCTGTCAAACATGATCAGCCCGGCCCCCATCCATGGGGCCGGACCCATTACCTTGATGCCGTCAGCCGATCAGCGAGTGGCCGTGCGCATGGTGACGAACTCTTCGGCGGCGGTCGGGTGCACGCCGATGGTGTCGTCGAAAATCTGCTTGGTCGCCCCAGCCTTCAGCGCAATGGCCAGGCTCTGAACGATCTCGCCAGCGTCCGGCCCCACCATGTGGCAGCCCAAGACGCGGTCGGTCTGCTTGTCGACCACCAGCTTCATCAGGGTGCGTTCCTGGTTGTCGGTCAGGGTCAACTTCATCGGGCGGAACGTGCTTTCGAAGATCTGCACATCGAAGCCCTCCTTCTTCGCTTCCTCTTCGGTCAGGCCCACGGTGCCGATGTTCGGCAGGCTGAACACGGCCGTTGCGATGTGCCGGTAATCCACGGGACGGTACTGCTCAGGCTTGAACAGACGGCGGGCGACCGCCATGCCTTCGGCCAGCGCCACGGGGGTCAATTGGACACGTCCGATCACATCGCCCACGGCGATGATCGACGGCTCGGTGGTCTGGTAGTTGTCGTCGACCTTGATGAAGCCCTTGTCGTCGAGTTCGACATTGACCGTTTCCAGCCCCAGGTTATCCAGCATCGGACGCCGACCCGTGGCATAGAACACGCAATCAGTGTTGAAAGAGGTGCCGTCATTGAGCGCCAATTGCAGCGTCCCGTCGGCGAGCTTTTCGATGCTGTCGATCTCGGTCTTGAAGCGGATATCCATGCCACGCTTGGCCAGCTCTTCGTGCAGGTGCGTGCGCAGGCTGCCGTCAAAACCGCGCAGGAACAGCTCGCCGCGATACATCAGCGAAACGTCCGAACCCATGCCATTGAAGATCGAAGCGAACTCGACTGCGATATACCCGCCGCCCACCACCACCACGCGCTTGGGCAGTTGCTCCAGGAAGAACGCTTCCTGGGAAGTGATGGCATGCTCGCGACCTGGAATCTCCGGCACCTGCGGCCAGCCACCGGTGGCGATCATGATGCGCTCGGCGGTGTGCACCTGACCGTTGATCTCGACCTCATGAGGGCCGCGCAATTTCGCATGCCCTTCCATCAGCGTCACGCCACTGTTGGCCAGCAGCTTGCGATAGATGCCGTTGAGGCGCTGAATTTCCTGATTCTTGTTGGCGATCAAGGTCGACCAGTCAAATTCGGCCTCGCCTGCCGACCAGCCGAAGCTCCTGGCGTTTTCAAAGTCTTCGGCGAAATGGGCCCCGTACACCAGCAATTTCTTGGGGACGCAGCCGACGTTGACGCAGGTCCCGCCCAGGTAACGGCTTTCGGCAACCGCCACGCGCGCGCCGAAGCCTGCACTGAAACGGGCAGCACGGACGCCGCCAGACCCGGCACCGATGACGAAAAGGTCGAAGTCGTAGCTCATGTGTTTATCCTTGGCAGGCATGAATAAGTGCGAGTTCACAGCGAATCGCAACGCTGGCCGGGCCAGCAAAAGAGCCTAAGCATAACCGCTCCAGCGCACCGGGCAAGGGCCGGCAGCCAGAAACGAAAAAGCCACCCGAAGGTGGCTTTTTGCTTTGCTACAGTTACTTGGCTTTTTTCGGTGCAGTCACCGGATCCAGCGAAGTGCCTGTCTTGTAGAAGTGTTCGAAGCAGAAGTTGGTCGCTTCGACGTAGCCTTCGGCGCTACCGCAGTCGAAACGCTGGCCCTTGAACTTGTACGCCAGCACGTCGCCTTTGGCGGCCTGCTTCATCAGGGCGTCAGTGATCTGGATTTCGCCGCCCTTGCCTGGCTCGGTCTCTTCGATCAGCTTGAAGATGTCCGGGGTCAGGATGTAACGGCCGATGATCGCCAGGTTCGACGGTGCGTCTTCCGGTTTTGGCTTCTCGACCATGTGCGAGACGCGGATCAGGCCAGGCTTGATCTCTTCACCGGCGATCACGCCGTACTTGTTGGTTTCGTTCGGGTCGACTTCCTGGATCGCCACGATCGAGCACTTGTACTTCTTGTACAGCTCGACCATCTGCGCCAGCACGCCGTCGCCTTCCAGGTTCACGCACAGGTCGTCCGCCAACACCACGGCGAACGGCTCGTCACCAATCAGCGGACGGCCGCTGAGAATGGCATGGCCCAGACCTTTCATTTCGGTCTGGCGAGTGTAGGAAAAGCTGCACTCATCGATCAGTTGACGGATGCCGACCAGGTATTTTTCCTTGTCGGTGCCCTTGATCTGGTGCTCCAGCTCGTAGCTGATGTCGAAATGGTCTTCCAGGGCGCGCTTACCGCGACCGGTGACGATGGAAATTTCATTCAGACCCGCAGTCAGTGCTTCTTCCACGCCGTACTGGATCAGTGGCTTGTTGACAACTGCCAGCATCTCTTTGGGCATGGCTTTGGTCGCTGGCAAGAAGCGAGTGCCGTAACCGGCTGCAGGGAACAAGCATTTCTTGATCATATAAGTCCTTGATGGGGCTGGGGTGTTGCGGCGCAGTCTAATCAGGCGGCGATAACCTTACAATGCCCCCGACACTGGCCGTTTGCTGACTTGGTAGAGGAACGGATGCGCAGATAGTTCCGCGCGCGTCCCGGATTTGCGACCACCGTGTGTCCGCGTGCTGTCATTGGACAGTTCGCAAACGTTTTACCGCTCGGTGATCGCCTGTTGTCCTTCACATCATCCGTACGAGGACATCCGATTCCTCGAAACGACCGTGCGATGACTGGAGCAAGCGTAGCCGGATTCACTCGATTGCGTAGGAAAAATGCCCGATTGCGCCGTATCATGGCGGCCTGAATCCATGATCGAGAGAGATCGATGTCGCAAGTCAAAGTGGTAAACGGGTACGAGATCAAGAAACTGCACGACGGTTGGTGGCTGATCGGCCATGACGGCGAACAGGTTGCCGGCCCCTTCCCCAGCGAAAGCAGCGCAGTGGAAGTCGCCTCGGTGTTCGAAGACAGCGCCGCCCCTGCCCGCCGCTCGCAGAAGAAGCCCTGAGCGACGTTCAACGGGTTCAGCCCCGGCGTTATGGGGGCTGGACCGCTGAAAAGTTTCAGTGATGCCGGAACGATGGCACCGTCCGCCAGTCTTAGCAGAGCCATGCGCACACCCTGTGCGCACCCAGGCATTCTCTGGCCCTCATCGTGAAGCATCCGAAAATGATCAAGATCCTGTCCGTCATCGCTGTTCTGGGCCTGACCGGTTGCGCGACCGCGCAAAGCACTTACCTCAAAGATGGCAAACAGGCGCTGAGCATCGATTGCTCGGGCGAAGCCATGTCGTGGGCGGCCTGCTATGAAAAGGCCGAGGCGTCCTGCGCGGGCACCGGCTACAACATCGTCAGCACCAACGGCACCCCGCAACCCAAGGATGCCGACAAGACCCTAGGCGTGGATGTCGGCAATTACAAGACCCGCAGCGTGCTGGTGACCTGCAAATAAAGCCGCGATCACTCACCGGAAATGCACGCGTTGACCGCGTGCTGGATGTCCTTGGGCCGCAGCGGATTGTTGCCGCCGTCCTCGAACAGTTTGATGGCGCTGCCGCCGGAGCGTTTTTCGATGTCGACGATCGCCGTCGGCGTGCCACTGGAGAACTTACGCGGCACGATCACCCGCATGCCTTCCTTGTGCGGTTCGATCTGTGGCGGATTGCGGCTGTCGGTGATCCTGGCCACGAAGCAGTCGGCATATTCCTGTGGGGACTTGCCGGACATCACGTTCATGGTCGGCGGCGTATGCTCGATGTCCGCCACCGAGGCACAACCGGTCATCGCCAAGGCCAAAACAACAACAGCCAGTTTCATACAATCCCTCCAATAAAGCTGCTACGACAAGCCGGGGTCCGATTAAATCCCCGCCGCTTGTACTTTATTTGACGACCCGCTTGCCGTTCGGCACTCGCGCGGCGAGCATCGACCGGGCCTGGCGTGATATCGTTTCAGGTTTTCAAGCAGGCCCTGTTCCCGGAGACACCCATGAAATTCGTACACCAGCGCGAGCACCTCAACGAAGACGACATGGTCGTCATCGAGTGCTCCCAGCTCTGCAACATCCGCCTGATGAGCGACGCGAATTTCCGCAGCTTCAAGAACGGCGGGCGCCACACCTACCACGGCGGCGCATTCGATCGCTTCCCGGCGAAGATCACCGTGCCTAGCACCGGCTTCTGGAACATCACCATCGACACCGCCGGACGCAAAATGGACAGCCATGGCAACGGCCGCAAGACCACCTTCACCCATTCGATCAAGATCGTGCGCCGCACCTCGTCGCGCCTGAGCTGAGCCTTTCATTAAACCCCGACGCGTGTGAAAGCTTCGTTCAGCACCGCGCGCAAGACACCTGCCAAGGATTCAACCGTGAGCAACCAAGCCCCCGTGGTCAAATACGCCATCAGCTACAAACTCAACGGCGAGCGCCGCTTCGAGTTCGCCCTGCTGCAATCGCCGTCCGCTGATGAGGCCCTGGCCGCCCTGCAGAAGATGCACGGCGACAGCGGCGATGTGATCAGCGACGTCAAGGTCAGCAAGGCGCTCTAAGCCAACCCGCCCCACTCAGGCATGCCGCGATGATGCAACGCAAAGGCACCACCCCCGCCACCCTGGACCTGTTCGCCGACGACAGCCCGCAGCCGCCGTCGACCGAACAGATCGGCGAGCAGGCCTTTGTCTTTCGTGGTTTCGCCCTGCCCCTGGTGGACCGCCTGCTGCCCGCGCTGGAATCGGTGCTGACCCAGGCGCCCTTTCGCAACATGGTGACGCCTGGCGGTTACACCATGTCGGTAGCGCTGAGCAGTTGCGGCGAGTTTGGCTGGACCACCGACCGCAACGGCTACCTGTACAGCCCCATCGACCCGCAGACCGGCCAACGCTGGCCCGCCATGCCCACCGTGTTTCTGGCACTGGCGCGGGATGCAGCGATGGCGGCGGGATTTGCCGACTTCGAGCCGGATGCCTGCCTGATCAACCGTTACATCCCCGGCGCGAAACTGGCTTTGCATCAGGACAAGGACGAACGCGATCACCACTGGCCAGTGGTTTCGGTGTCATTGGGCATCCCGGCGATGTTCCTGTTCGGCGGCCACGTCCGCGGTGATGCGACTCAGAAGGTGCCGCTGTTTCACGGCGACGTGGTGGTCTGGGGCGGCGTCGACCGCCTGCGCTATCACGGCGTGATGCCGATCAAACAGGCGCAGCATCCGCAGTTGGGTGAGCAGCGGATCAATTTCACGTTTCGCAAGGCGCACTAATTCGGTATTGCCCAAGCCTGTGGGAGCCGGCTTGCTGGCGAACGCGGTGTGTCATTCAACACATCATCGTTTGACCCACCGCATTCGCCAGCAAGCCGGCTCCCACAATTACAGAGTCCTATTCGACAACCGCATCCTGCTGCGCCGCCCGCGCCTTGACCGGGCACACCGCCCGATGCAGATTCAACGCCGTGTTGATGATGCCGATATGGCTGAACGCCTGCGGGAAGTTGCCGAGCATGCGCCCCGCACGCGGGTCGAACTGCTCGGACAGCAAGCCGACGTCGTTGCACAGGCCGCACAGGCGATCGAACAGCGCAGCGGCCTCTTCTTCGCGCCCTTGTAGCACGTAGACATCCGCCAGCCAGAACGAGCAGACCAGGAACGTCCCTTCGCTGCCCGACACACCGTCCACGCTGCGCTCGCTGTCGTAACGCAACAACAAGCCATCTTGCATCAGCGCCTTTTCCACCTGCGCCACCGTGCCCGTAACCCGCGGATCGTCAATCGGCAGGAAACCGGTCAGGGCGATCTGCAACAGGCTGGCGTCCATTTCCTTGCCGCCGTAGGTCTGCACAAAGCTGCCCAACTCGGCGTCGTAGCCTCTGGCGCAGACATCGGCATGAATCGCGTCGGCCACCTCGCGATAATGCCGCCCGCGCTCGCGATCCTCCGGGTTGTCGCTCTGCGCCAGTACACCGGCATTGCGGTCGAACGATACCCAAGCCATGACCTTGGAGTGGGTGAAATGCCGGGGCTCGGAGCGGATCTCCCAGATGCCGGCATCGGGCTTGCGCCACACGCTCTCCAGAAACGGCATGATGACCTTCTGGATTTCAGTGCTGCGCGGCAAGCGCGGCAGCCCGCATTTCAGGGCTTGGGTCATGGCATCCGCCACTTCACCGTAGACGTCCAGTTGCATCTGGGTGGCGGCCTCGTTGCCGATCCGCACCGGGCGCGAGTGCTCGTACCCGGCGAGCCAGCCCAGTTCGTATTCCGGCAAGCGTCGCTCGCCACCCAGGCCATACATGATCTGCACCTGCTCCGGATTGCCCGCCACCGAGCGCAGCAGCCAGTTGCGCCAGGCCGTGGCTTCATCGAAGTAGCCCAGGTTCATGAAGGCCAGCAAGGTCATGGTCGCATCGCGCAGCCAGCAGAAGCGGTAGTCCCAGTTGCGCTCGCCGCCCAGCTGCTCAGGCAAGGAAGTGGTCACCGCCGCGACAATCCCGCCCGTGGGTGCGTAAGTCATCGCCTTGAGGGTGATCAGCGAGCGCTTGACCTGAGCCGACCACGGCCCGACATCCGGGCAGCGATCGGAAAACTCGCGCCAGAAGGCTTCGGTCTGTTCCAGGGCGCGTTCGCAATCGAAGCCTTTACGCACCGGCTCATGGGACGCCTGCCACGTCAGGCCGAAGCCCAGACGCTGGCCGGCCTTCACCGTGAACAGGCTTTCGGTGTGGTGATCCATCGGATGCAGCTCGGCCGGTGTGCGCAACACCAGCATTTCCGGGCCGGCCACGGCGGTCATGGTGTGCGGATCGCGCTTCTCGACCCAGGGCACGGTGCTGCCGTAATCGAAGCGGATGGCCAGGTCCATGCCGAACTCGACCGTGCCTTCCAGGCCCACGACCATGCGCACCACGCTGTTGTCGACGGCCATCGGCATGAAGTCGATGAGCACCGCGCGACCGGTGTCGGTGGTGAACAGGGTTTCGAGAATCAGCGTGCCATCACGGTAACGGCGAGTGATGCGGCATTCGGCATCTTTTTGCGGGGCGATTTTCCAGCGACCGTTGTCGCTGTCACCCAACAGCGCGGCAAAGCAGGCAGGGGCGTCGAAACGCGGGAAACACAACCAGTCCAGCGACCCGTCGCGGGCCACCAGCGCTGCGGTGCGGCAGTTGCCGAGCAGCGCGTAGTCTTCGATCGATACAGCCATAAGGTGCTTGTCCTTCTGGTGTGCGCCTTCACAACCCGACTCACTGACGGTGGCGATCTTGCAACCGCCCCCGCCGGCAAGCCGTGCTGCTACGGGCTGATGTTTCAATCAACGCGGCAGGATGTAACGTTCGATGGCCGCCGCCAGGCCGTCCTCCAGATTGCTGTCCGTCACGTAGTTGGCCTGAGTCTTGACCCCGACCTCAGCCTGACCCATGGCAATCGACAACCCCGCGCGCAGAAACATCGCCACGTCGTTGCCTGCATCGCCAATGGCGGCCGTGTGCGCCAAGTCCACACCCAGCGCCTGGGCCAACGTCGCCAGCGCGGTGCCTTTGTTGGCGTCCAGCGCCGTCACGTCCAGGTAGTAGGATTGCGAGCGCGAGGCGTGGGCCTTGTCCGAGATCAGCGGATTGAGCCTGGCTTCGAGCCGCTTGAGCAGCGCGAAGTCGGTGCTGGCGGCGACGATCTTGTCGATGCGATCGAGGTACTCCCCGAAGTGCTCGACCTGAACGAAGTCGTAACCCAGCGTGTTGCGCTCGTGCTCGACGTAATCCCCTTGCGGGTCGAGCAGCAGCCACTGATCGTCGGCGAACACCCACACCGACACCTTTTCTGCGGCGAACAGCTCAAGGCTGATCCGCGCAGCGTCGGGGTCGATGCGGTGCGCCGCCAGCAGGCTGCCATCCGGATTGACGATGTTCGCGCCATTGAAGCCCACGGTCGGCACGTCGATGCCCAGCGCCTTGATCTGCTCGCGCATGGCCCGCGGCGGGCGGCTGCTGGCGACCGAGAAATGAATCCCGGCCGCCTTCAGTTTGCCCACCGCGTCGATGTTGGCCTGGCTCAGGCTGTGATCGGGACGCAGCAAGGTGCCATCGATGTCGGACAACATGAAGCGGATGAGAGGTTGCGTCGCTTCACTCATCCCAGGCGTTGCCAACTGCGGCCATCGCGGGCCAGCAGCTCATCGGCACCGGCCGGACCGTCCTCGCCCGCCTTGTAGAACTCGACGTGCGGATCCTTGGCCCAGGCATCGATGAACGGCTGCACGGCACGCCAGCCGTTCTCGATGTTGTCGGCGCGCTGGAACAGGGTCTGATCCCCGGTCAGGCAGTCGTAGATCAGGGTTTCGTACCCGGTCGACGGCTGCATCTCGAAGAAGTCCTTGTAGGCAAAGCCCAGCTCGATGGTCTGCATGTCCAGGGTCGGCCCGGGCTTCTTGGCCTGCAGGTCGAACCACATGCCCTCGTCGGGCTGGATCTGGATCTTCAGGAAGTTGGGCGCGACGCTGTCCACTTCGGTGTCACGGAACTGCGCGTAGGGCGCAGGCTTGAAGCAGATCGCGATCTCGGTGTCGCGCACGCTCATGCGCTTGCCGGTGCGCAGGTAGAACGGCACGCCGACCCAGCGCCAGTTGTCGATGAAGACCTTGAGCGCGGTGAAGGTTTCCGTGTTGCTGTCCGGGGCGACCCGGTCCTCTTCACGGTAACCGGCCACGCTCTTGCCGCCGATGGTGCTCTCGGTGTACTGCCCGCGCACCGAGTTGGCCAGCGCCTCCATCTCCGACCAGGGCCGGATCGCCCCGATCACCTTGGCCTTTTCGCCACGCACCGCATCAGCGCCGAAAGCGGCCGGCGGTTCCATGGCGACCATCGCCAACAGCTGGAACAGGTGGTTGGGCACCATGTCCCGCAAGGCGCCGGTGGTCTCGTAGAAACTGCCGCGGGTTTCGACACCCACGGTTTCGGCGGCGGTGATCTGCACGTGATCGATGTAGTGATTGTTCCAGAACGACTCGAACAGGCCGTTGGAGAAGCGGCTGACCAGAATGTTCTGCACCGTCTCCTTGCCCAGGTAATGGTCGATCCGGTAGATCTGCTTCTCGCTCATCGCTTTGAGCAAGCAGGTGTTCAACGCCACCGCGCTGGGCAGGTCGTGGCCAAACGGCTTTTCGATCACCACGCGACGGAAATGATCGTCGCCTTCCACCATCAGGCCCGACGAGCCCAGCCGCTTGGTCACTTCACTGAAGAAGCGCGGCGCGGTGGCCAGGTAGAACACGGCGTTTTGCGTGCCGGTGCTTTCAATCTTCGCGGCGATGTCCTGGTAGGTGGAGTCGTCGAGAAAATCCCCGGTGATGTAACTGATGCGTTTGGCCAGACTGCCCCACAACGCGGGATCCAGAGGCTCTTCACCGCCCTGGGCGACCTTGCTGGCCGCCTCCTGGCGAATGAAATCCTCGAGTTTCTTGGCGAAGTCGGCGTCACTGACGGTGTTGTGGTCCACGCCGACGATGTGCAGGTGCTCGTCGACCAGTCCGTCACGGAACAGGTTGTAGAGCGCCGGCATCAACAGCCGCTTGACCAGGTCACCATGAGCGCCGAACAGGAACAGCGTGGTCGCGGGTGCGACCGGGGCTTTCTGCTTGCTTCGCGATAATCCCATTATTTTGGTTCCTTATGACCACCAAATCCGAAACGCATGGCCGACAGCATCTTGTCGCCGTACGTGCTTTGTTGACGGGAGCGGAAACGGGCGAACAGCGAGGTGGACAGCACCGGTACCGGAACGGCCTGCTCCATGGCCGCCTCGATAGTCCAGCGCCCTTCGCCGCTGTCGGCGACCGAGCCCGAATAGGCGTTGAGCTGCGGATCGGTGGCCAGCGCGTCGGCGGTCAGGTCCAGCAGCCAGGAGGACACCACGCTGCCGCGGCGCCAGACTTCGGCGATGTCGCCCAGGTTCAGGTCGAAACGCTGGTCGGCCGGCAGGTTTTCCGAGTTTTTGGTCTTGAGGATGTCGAAGCCCTCGGCGAAGGCCTGCATCATCCCGTACTCGATGCCGTTGTGGATCATCTTGACGAAGTGGCCGGCGCCCGGCGGGCCCGCGTGGATGTAGCCCTGCTCGGCGCGCGGGTCGGCATCCTTGGCGCGATCCTTGGTCCGCGGAATGTTGCCGATGCCCGGGGCCAGGGTCTTGAAGATCGGATCGAGGCGGTTCACAACCTCGGTTTCGCCACCGATCATCATGCAGTAGCCGCGTTCCAGGCCCCAGACGCCGCCGGAGGTGCCGACGTCGACGTAGTGCAGCCCTTTTGCCTGCAAGACCTGGGAGCGACGCACGTCATCCTTGTAGAAGGTGTTGCCGCCGTCGATGATCACATCGTCCGCGTCCAGCAGGTCGGCCAGCACGTTGATGGTGTCTTCGGTCGGCGCGCCCGCAGGCAGCATGACCCATACCGCGCGCGGTTTTTCCAGTGCAGCCACCAGTGACGCAAGGTCGCTGGCTGGCGTCGAACCCTCGTTGGCGAGCACGGTGCGAGACTGCTCGTCGCGATCATAGACCACTGTGGTGTGGCCATTGAGCATCAGTCGACGTGCGATGTTGCCGCCCATGCGGCCTAGTCCGACAATCCCGAGTTGCATGTAGAGGTGCTCCTTGATCAAAAAACAGGTGCCTCATTTTATAGCCCAGCAGCGCCTGATGGGTTAGTCCGGGGAGGCAAACGAAGGTTTCCCGGTGAAAAATGTTTCATCTTGGTGCGACACAACCGCTCTGAAATGCCGTTTGTCGCAAGGCGCGCACCTTAGCGACAATTCAAAATAAAAAAGTTCCCTTTTGCGTCAAAAGAAATCAGAATCCGCGCCGACAAAGGTAGGAAGCAGGACAAGTCGGGTCGCGATGCTGTCATTGCTTGAACCTTACGAAGTTGAATCCCGCCATTTGCGAGGTGAAGCAATGGGCACCGTTCTATCTGCAAACGTTCCACAGACGCTGTACGTTACCGTTCGTCGCGATGATCTGAACCAGCTCAAGGAAGAACGCGAACAGCTGAAGAAGAAAGTCGCCCAGCTGACCCAGATGCTGCAACACGCCCAGCTCGCAGCGCCAAACGCCCTGCACGCCTGATCCACCCGCCTTCCCCTGTTTGTGGCAAGCCCGATTCGCTGGCTTGCCCTTCTGTCGTTCCCCCTTCTGCTGGTTATCACTGCGTACGACCTGCCCTGCGTCGGACCCACCGCCTGCTGTAACGTTCAACCCGCCTGAAAAAGCGCGTCTGTGCGCACTTCGACACTCTACCGACACCTGTCTCACATTTTTTTCACCTGCCCATCACCATACTGCCGCCCCTCTGTAACGCGCGCGAACCTCTCTGTGCCGCGAACGACCCATAGCTGGAGCGCCTGATGGCAACAACGCAACGGAGCACCCCGACTCCGAAAAAATTCGACTGGACCGGCCTGGTCTGGCTGTTCGTCTTCTTCTGGTACTTTTCCGGAATCACCCAGCTGCTGATTCAGCTGACCGGTATCACCGGTTTTGCGGGCTTTCGTCAAGCATTCGTCATGAGCGGCATCTGGCTGGCACCGATGCTGCTGTTCCCCAACAAGACCCGGATCATGGCCGCCGTCATCGGCGTGGTGCTATGGGCCTGCTCCATGGCGAGCCTGGGCTACTTCTTCATTTATCAGCAGGAGTTCTCCCAGAGCGTCATCTTCATCATGTTCGAGTCGAACATCTCTGAAGCCGGCGAGTACATGACCCAATACTTCGCCTGGTGGATCGTGCTGGCGTTCATCGCCCACACCGCCTTCGCGATCTTCCTGTGGACCCGCCTGCGCCCGGTGTACATGCCCCGCGGCCGCGCCTGGGTAACGGCCGTTGCGCTGCTGGTGGCGATCATCGGCTACCCGCTGGCCAAGCAGATGTCGCGTTTTGACACCACCGCGGCGGGCCTCGAAGCCTTCGAATCGCGCATCGAGCCCGCCGTACCATGGCAGATGCTGGTGGCCTACCACCGCTACACCCAGCAGTTGAACAGCATGCAGGACATGCTGACCACCAGCAGCAACATCGCGCCGCTTAAGAACCTCAAGGATCAACAGGCCGGCCTTCCGACTACCCTGGTGCTGGTCATCGGCGAGTCCACCAACCGTGGCCGCATGCACCTGTATGGCTACCCGCGCCAGACCACGCCGAACCTGGATGCGATGAAGGATCAGCTAGAGGTGTTCAACAACGTCATCACCCCGCGCCCTTACACCATCGAGGCGCTGCAGCAGGTGCTGACCTTCGCCGATGAAGAAAACCCTGATCTGTACCTGAAGACGCCATCGATCGTCAGCGTGATGAAGCAGGCCGGCTACAAGACCTTCTGGATCACCAACCAGCAGACGATGACCAAGCGCAACACCATGCTCACCACCTTCTCCGAGCAGGCCGACGAGCAGGTGTACCTGAACAACAACCGCAACCAGAACGCCCGCCAGTACGACGGCGACGTGCTGGAGCCGTTCGCCAAGGCGCTGAACGATGCCGCACCGCGCAAGCTGATCGTGGTTCACCTGCTCGGCACGCACATGAGCTATCAGTATCGTTACCCGCAGGACTACGAGAAATTCACCAATCGTGATGGCGTGCCTGCCGACATCGATGACAGCAAGCTTGAGCTGTACAACAGCTACGACAACGCCGTGCTGTACAACGACTACGTGGTGTCGAGCCTGATCAAGACCTACAGCAAGGCGGATCCGAACGGGTTCCTGCTTTACCTCTCCGACCACGGCGAAGACGTGTATGACTCGCCCGGCCGCGATGTGCTAGGCCGCAACGAAGCCAAGCCGACGATTCCGATGTACACCGTGCCGTTCATTGCCTACGCCTCGCCCAAGTGGCGCGAAACCCACAACTGGAGCTTCGACAGCATCCACAGCCGCCCCTATACCAGCTCCAACCTGATTCACACCTGGGCACAACTGGCAGGCCTGAGCTTCGACGAACTGGACACCACCAAGAGTCTGGTGAGCCTGGACTTCAAGGCACGGCCACGGCTGATTGGCGACCCGTATGCGCAGAAGGGTCTGAGTGATTTCGCGATGATGGAAAAGGCCGCCAAGTCGCAAAATCCGCCGGAGGTGGCGACCAAATAACCAGCGATCAAGATCGCTCTATATAAAGAAGGCCTGCGCAATGCAGGCCTTTTTTATGGAACCCCGCCCCGTAGCAGTCCGGCTTGCCGGCGGTCGCCCGGGGGTGCGTCCGACCGCAGCGGCAGTAAATTCAAACGACTTGGCCGTGTCAGATAGACCGTGTCCGCAGCAAGATCAGGATCAAAAGCGCTCTTCCTAACGTCAGACCTGTTTCGACTTCGTCGAGTTACTTGAAAGGACCAAGTAACCAAGTCCTTCTGCTCCTGGTTTGGCCCGACTTCGTCGGGTCCCTTCATTCCGGTCCCGCTCCGTGGGCCCGGCGTGAAAGGGCCATCCATGGCCCACACGCCTCTCGCCGCATCCATGCGGCTCGACCCACTCCACGAGACCTCCATTCAGCCTGCACCCAAGTCGCGTTTTGTGGTGTCTGTGAGGTTTGCGCACGAAGATCAAAAGCAAAGTCAAGAGCGTGAGGGCGATGCCCTCCGTAGCAGCCGAGCTTGCTCGCGGGTCGCCCTCAAGATCGCCCCGCCGGCAAGCCGTGCTGCTACGGAGGGCACTGCCCTCGGGCTCTTGATCTGGCTTTTGATTTTTATGCGCGATAGTCCAGACGCCGCCAATCGCGACTTGGGTGCAGGCCGAACGCAGGCGATGTGGAGTGGGCCAAGCGGCAGGATGCCGCGCGAGGCGCGGGGCCATGGACGGCCCATTCGCGCCGGGCCCACGGAGCATCGCCGGAGAGAGGGAACCCGACGAAGTCGGGCCAAACCAAGAGCAGGACCCCTTGGTTACTTGGGGGTCTTTTCCAAGTAACTCGACGAAGTCGAAACAGGTCTGACGTTAGGAAGAACGCTCTTGATCTTGATCTTGATCTTGATCTTGATCCGCCAGGGCGACGCCAGTTTCAATCACACCTTACGCAACAACACCCGCGTCACCCGCCGTTCCTGAACCTGCACCACTTTTACGCGCCAGCCCTCCCACTCCAGTTCATCGCCGATCACCGGCAGACGGTCCAGCAGGCTCATGATCAACCCGGCCAGGGTCTGGTACTCGTCGGTGGCGCGCGCCTTGAAGCCGATGCGCTCACGCAGGTGGCTGAGGTTCATCGCTGCATTGACCAGCACGCCCTCGCCCTCCTCGACCAGATCCGGGCCGTCGATTTCGCTGGCGTCCGGCAGCTCGCCGGCGATGGACTCCAGGATGTCGGTCATGGTCAGGATGCCGGTGAAGTCACCGAACTCGTTGACCACGAACGCAATGTGGGTCGACTGGCTGCGCATCTGCTCCAGTGCATTGAGGATCGAGAAGCTCTCCAGCAGGTTCGGCGTAGGCCGCACCATGTGCTCCAGATTCGGCTCGACACCGGCAAGCAAGGCGGTGAGCATCTCCTTCTTGTGCACGAAGCCCAGGGGTTCGTCGACCCGGCCACCGCGAATCAGCGGCAAGCGGGAGTAGGACGAATTCATCAGGCGTTGTCGGATGCTTTCCTGATCGTCGTCCAGATCGATCATGTCCACGTCGTTGCGCACCGTCATCACGGTCCGGATCGGCCGCTGGGCCAGTTGCAGCACGCCATTGATCATCACTCGCTCTCGGCGGTCGAACACCACTTCTTCGGCGTCGCCGTCGAGCATGTCGGCGATGTCTTCGCCCACTTCCTCGACGCCAGGCTTTCTGCCGCCCATCAGGCGCAGTACCGCGTGAGCCATGCGTTCACGACGCGGCAAATCGCCCTTGAGGCTGCGTTTGCGGCGCGAGCGGGCCAGTTGGTTGAAGACTTCGATCAGAATCGAGAAGCCGATGGCCGCATACAGATAGCCCTTGGGAATGTGGAAGCCCAGGCCATCGGCGGTCAGGCTGAAGCCGATCATCATCAAGAAGCCCAGGCACAGCATGATCACCGTCGGATGAGCGTTGACGAAAGCGGTCAGCGGCTTGCTGGCGATGATCATGATGGCGATCGAGAACACCACGGCGATCATCATCACCGACAGTTCATCGACCATGCCCACGGCGGTGATCACCGCATCCAGCGAGAACACGGCGTCCAGTACCACGATCTGCGCGACGATGGGCCAGAACAGCGCGTACGTCGTGCTGCCCGACTGCTGGGCGACATGTCCTTCCAGTCGCTCGTGCAACTCCATGGTGGCCTTGAACAGCAGGAACACGCCACCGAACAGCATGATCAGGTCGCGGCCCGAGAAGCTCTTGCCGAACACCTCGAACAGCGGTTCGGTCAGCGTCACCATCCAGGAAATACTCGCCAACAGGCCCAGGCGCATGATCAGCGCCAGCGACAGGCCCAACACCCGCGCCTTGTCGCGCTGCTCGGGCGGCAGTTTGTCCGCCAGGATGGCGATGAACACCAGGTTGTCGATGCCCAGCACCAGCTCCAGCACGATCAGCGTCAACAGGCCCATCCAGGCCGTGGGATCAGCAAGCCATTCCATGGTCAGTGGTTCCTTGTGTCAGGCAAGTGGACAGGCACGACGAATCCCGGCGTGCCGACAGGCAGGCCGCTACGGGAGGGAATGATCGTGAAGCGGCGCGGATCAGCGCCAGAAGATGGGTGAAGACGATCTGCGTTCAGTGGGCAGGATCGGCGACTGGGAGGTTCCAGTGAAAGAGACATGGGGTTCCTGATATCAATTCGGGAGATGATCCTACCTTGCGCAACGAATTTTCCTACAGGACATAACTGTTACAAATATTTTGAAAGGTGTTGCTGTGGCAACATCGAAGGTTACGCAAGCCGATCGTTTCTGGCCGAAGGCCGTGGGAGCCGGCTTGCTGGCGAAAGCCATCTCGCCAGACACACCTGTGTGAATGAAACAACGCATTCGCCAGCAAGTCGGCTCCCACATTAAATCGCGATACGCCTTAAAGCGCCTTCTGCCAGAACAACGCCCGGCCCATCTGCGGATCGAGCTGATAGTCGCTGAAACCGAGCTTTTCATACGCACCGCGGGCCGCCACGTTGCCCTCGAGCACTTCCAGGGTGATCTTGCAGCAGCCGCGCTGGCGGGCGATCTCTTCGACCTTGCCCAGCATCTTCTGGCTGATGCCCTGGCCACGCGCCGAGGCGATCACCACCACATCGTGGACATTCACCAGCGGGCGGCAGGCGAAGGTGGAAAAGCCTTCGAAACAGTTGACCAGCCCCACCGGCTCGCCCGCGATGAACGCCAGCACGCTGAACGCGTGGGGACGCTTGGCCAGCTCGATCGCCAGTTGCTCGCGGGTGTCCATGGGCAGCGAATGGCCGCCGCCCATGGCGTCTTCGGCATATTGATTGAGCAGGAAACCGATGGCTTCGGCGTGAACCGGGTTGCTATAGCTGGCTTGCAGGACCAGCACCTCAGGGGCTTGCATTGACTTCCTCTACCACTAAAAAGGTGACTGGCGAAGGACGGATGCCCAATCGCCGGGTGACCCGGATTCTACCTTGAGCGCAGCCCAAAATGACCGGTACAAAAGTAGGATTTTTCTCCGAACGCACAAGAATCGATCGACAGCGCACCGAGAAAAGGCATCTCGTCGAATTTCCGTGACTGGGTGGTCGCAAAACAACCTTTAACCGCTATGCTCCGTCAGCCGCATTGGTTTGATTGTCGAACAATCCGATCAGCGGTAATCCAGCTGTTTTTCCCACTCACCGTGCGCCAAGGCGGCGCGATCAGCGGACATGGAGACTATGTAGTCAGATGAATTTTTTCCTACAAAAACTCGCCATCCCGCGCGCCAGACATTTCCCAGAAAAAAAGTCGAAACTTCTGCAAAACCCCCGGGTCAGCACAATAGAGCGCCTATGCTACTGGATGAAGCCCGAGCAGAGGCCGCTTTCACCCTGTCCTTCACTATGCAGTCGGTAAATGGGTATCGATTTTGCGTAGGTCTTGTGTGCCTGGCCATAGGACATGGCCAATTACAACTCTAGCGCTGTACCAACACTGCGTATCGAATGGGAGAAAACGATGATTAGTGCCGCTGTCAAAACCCAGAAGGGAGAGAGTTTTAACCAGCCGGCCAGCGAGCTGACCCATCTGCCGGTCTTCGCAACGACGAGCGCACCCCTGCTGCAACTGCCCCCAGTCCAACCCGCCATGTCGATGGTGAACAGAAAGAAGATCCTGTTCGTGACTTCGGAAATGGCCGATCTGGTGAAAACCGGCGGCCTGGGCGATGTGTCTGCCGCACTGCCGCGCGCCATGCGCCACCTGCACGATGTACGCGTGCTGATTCCCGGCTACCCACAGGTCATCAATAGCGGAAACCCGATTCACATCATCAGTGAACTCAGCGGCCATGCGGCCCTGCCTCCCTGCAAGATCGGCCGGATGGACATGAAGGACGGCCTGGTCATTTACGTCCTGATCTGCCCCGAGCTGTACGAACGTGAAGGCACGCCCTATGGCGACAACCACGGCCGCGACTGGTCAGACAACCACATCCGTTTCGCCCGTCTGGGCCTGGCAGCGGCAGACTTTGCCGCCGGTTACGTGAAGACACAGTGGTGCCCGGAACTGGTCCACGCCCACGACTGGCCAGCAGGTCTGGCCCCTGCCTATATGAAATGGCGCGGGCAGAACACGCCGAGCATCTTCACCATCCACAACCTGGCCTATCAGGGCTTTGTCAGCACCGCGTCGAGCCGTGAGCTGGGTATTCCGGATCAGGCACTGGGGCCGGACGGCATGGAGTTCTACGGTCGTCTGTCGTTCATCAAGGCCGGCATGGCCTATGCCAGCCACATCACCACGGTCAGCGCCACCTACGCCAAGGAAATCACCACCGCCGACTTCGGCTGTGGCCTGGAAGGCTTCCTGCAGAGCAAGGCCAATCGCGGCCAGCTCAGCGGCATTCCCAACGGCATCGATGAAAGCTGGGACGCGGCCACCGATGAGCACCTGATCTGCCGTTTCGCGCCCAACGAATGGACGCGCAAGGAGATCAACGCCGACCACGTGCGCGAGCTGTTCGAACTTGAGCCCTCCACCGGCCCGCTGTTCGCCGTGGTGTCGCGGTTGGTCTATCAGAAGGGTCTGGACCTGACCATCGGCGTGTCCGAGTTCATCGTCAAGAATGGCGGGCAGATCGCGATCATCGGCCGTGGCGAGCCCGATGAAGAGGACGCCATGCGTGCCCTCGCTGCGCGCTACCCGGGCCAGATCAGTGTGCGCGTAGGCTTCAACGAAACCGACGCCCGGCGCATGTTTGCCGGCAGCGATTTCCTGCTGATGCCGTCGCGCTACGAGCCTTGCGGCCTGAGCCAGATGTACGCCCAGCGCTTCGGTTCGTTGCCGGTGGCGCGCTGCACCGGCGGGCTTGCCGACACCATCGAAGACGGCTGCACAGGGTTTCTGTTCAACGAGTCCACCGTTGAAAGCTACACCGAAGCCCTGACCCGCGCCTTCAAGGTCTACGACAACCCGCCGCTGCTCAACGCCATGCGCTGCCGTGCAATGGCTGCCCCGTTTGACTGGCACAAGGCAGTCGAACCCTACGCCGACCTTTATCAGGAGCTGTTGAAAAAGAACGTGGGTGCTGCGCTGCATTACTGAGAGAAATCGAAAAAGGGGTAACGGATGCCTTCGCGCACGGATGAGAGCTGGCGCCACGGCGCCGTCTTGCTGGATCCCGAACACACCCGGTTCGCCCTCTGGGCGCCGGATGCCTGGTACGTCAGCGTCGAGTTGGATGAAGGGCCGTCACTGGCCCTGTTGCCGCAGGAAAACGGCTGGTTCGTCCTTGAGACTCGATGCCCGGCAGGGACGCGATACCGCTACACAATCGATGACAACCTCAAGGTACCTGACCCGGCTTCCCGGGCTCAGGTCAGCGAGGTGCATGGCCACAGCCTGGTCGTCGATCACAACGCCTTTGCCTGGCAGCACAGTGCCTGGGCCGGACGCCCGTGGCACGAGGCTGTCATTTATGAATTGCATGTCGGCGCCCTCGGTGGCTTCGCAGGTGTGGAGCAGCACCTGCAACGCCTGGTGGGCACCGGCATCACCGCCATCGAGCTGATGCCCATCGCGCAATTTCCGGGCGAGCGCAACTGGGGCTATGACGGCGTGCTGCCCTATGCGCCGCAGTCGTCCTATGGCACGCCGGAACAGCTCAAACACCTGATCGATACCGCCCACGGCCTGGGCCTGGCGGTGATTCTGGACGTGGTCTACAACCACTTCGGCCCCGACGGCAATTACCTGGGCGCCTACGCCAAACACTTCTTTCGCAGCGATAAAAAGACGCCCTGGGGCGATGCCATCGATTTTCGTCGCCGCGAGGTGCGCGACTTCTTCATCGACAACGCCCTGATGTGGCTGCTCGACTACCGCTTCGACGGCCTGCGTTTCGACGCGGTGCACGCTATTGAGGACCCGACCTTTCTGCAGGAAATGGCGCAGACGATTCGCCAGCAGATCCCGCCGTCCCGGCACGTGTGGCTGATGCTGGAAAACGAGTTCAACCAGGCCAGTCGCATGGCCCAGGGTTACGACGCGCAGTGGAACGACGACGGCCATAACACCTTGCACGTCTTGCTGACCGGCGAGACCGACGCCTATTACACCGACTTCGCCGAGCAACCGACCCACAAGTTGGCGCGGCTGCTGGGCGAAGGCTTCGTCTATCAGGGCGAAACCACCCGCCACGGCCATGCCCGCGGCGAGGCCAGCGCGCACCTGCCACCCAGCGCCTTCGTGCTGTTTTTGCAGAACCACGACCAGATCGGCAATCGTGCGCTGGGCGAACGGCTGATTCAGCTCTGCCCTGCTCCCGCCCTGCGCGCGGCCACGGCGCTGCTGCTGTTGTCGCCGATGGTCCCGCTGATGTTCATGGGTGACGAATGGGGCGCCAGCGAGCCGTTTCTGTTCTTCACCGACTTTCACGATGAGCTGGCCGACGCCGTGCGCGAAGGCCGGCGCGGCGAGTTTGCCGACTTCGCCGCCTTCGCCGACCCGGCCCAGCGCGAGCGGATTCCCGACCCCAACGCCTTGCAGACCTTCAACGCCTCGCGCCCGGCGCTGGACGCGCTGCTGCTGGAAACCGACCTGGGCCAGGACCATCGCAACTGGCGGGCGCTGTATCGCGAACTGCTCGCCATCCGCCACGCGCACATCGTCCCGCGCCTTCAAGGTGCCAAGGCCCTCGGCGCCCAGGTGCTGGCCGACAAGGCGGTCAGCGCGCGCTGGCAAATGGGCGACGGCCAGGTGCTGCGCATCGACCTCAACCTCAGCGCCCACAGCGTGCAGATCGACCCGCACGGCGTGCAGCATGTTCTTCATGAATCACATCCACAATCGGCAGAACTTTCAAGCCGGGGCAGCCTCAATCCCTACACGGCCATTGTCAGCCTGATATCGAGTGACGTTGCGGAGGATTTGGATGAGCAATGAGCAACTGGAAATGCTGGCAGCCGAAGCGGGATTGTCAGTGCACTGGAAAGACGCCAACGCACGACCGCAGCGGGTCAGCCCCGAGGTGCTGCGCAAGGTGCTCGAAGGCCTTGGCTACCCGGCCTGGGATGACCGCCAGATCGCCCACAGCCTGGAACGGCTGCAAGATCTGAGCTTGTCCGCCACCCCACCACCGCTGCTGACCGTCGACCACGGCAGCAACCTGGACCTCTCAGCCTGGTTCAAACCCGAAACGCCCTTCGTCCTTGAACTCGAAGACGGCTCGTGGCTCGACGCCCGGCTCACCGCCAACGCCGAACTGCCCGCGCTGGCCACCGTCGGCTATCAGCAGCTGGCAATCGACGGCCAGCACCTGACCATCGCCGTCGCCCCGAAAACCGCCTACAGCCTGGCCCAGGCCTGCGACGTCAGCGTCCCGCGCACCTGGGGCCTGACCCTGCAACTGTATTACCTGCGCCGCCCAGGCGATGGCGGGTTCGGCGACACCCAGGCACTGGAAAGCTTCGCCCGTGCGGCCGGCGAGCGTGGCGCAGCGGCCATCGCCATCAGCCCGGTGCACGCGATGTTCGCCAGCGACACCGAGCGCTTCAGCCCTTACTCGCCATCGAGCCGCCTGTTTCTCAACGCGCTCTACAGCGCGCCGGGCACGATCCTCGGTGAGCGCGCGCTGCGCATGGCCATCGACGAAACCGGTCTGGGCGAAGAGCTCAAGCGGCTGGCAGAGCTGCCCCTGATCGACTGGCCGGCCGCGGCGGCTGCCAAGTGGAAGATCCTGCGAGCGCTCTACGCCTCATTCATTGCCAGCGACAACCCGTTGCAGGAAGACTTCAACAGCTTCCGCCACAGCGGTGGTGAGGCGCTGGAAAACCACTGCCGCTTCGAAGCCCTGCGTGACCAAGCCGAAGTCTTGGGGATCAGTGGCAACTGGCACGAATGGCCGGAACAGTTCAAAAACCCGCGCAGCGCGGCCATCGATGATTTTGCCGCCCGCCATCGCGAGCAGATCGGCTTTCACGCCTTTGCTCAATGGCTGATCGCCCGGGGCCTGGAGCGCGCCCAGACCGCCGCCCGCAGCAGCGGCATGAGCGTGGGCCTGATCGGCGACCTGGCCGTCGGTGCCGATGGCGCCGGCAGCCAGGCCTGGAGCCGTCAGGACGAACTGCTCTCGGCGCTGACCGTGGGCGCACCGCCGGACATTCTCAACCGCTCCGGGCAAAGCTGGGGCATCTCGGCATTCTCGCCCACGGGCCTGAAACGCAACGGCTTTCGTGCCTTCATCGAGATGCTGCGGGCCAATTTCGCCCACGCCGGTGGCCTGCGCATCGACCATGTGATGGGCCTGCAGCGTCTGTGGGTGGTGCCGCTGGGATCTAAGCCGAGCGAAGGCGCCTACCTCAACTACCCGCTGGACGACATGCTGCGCCTGCTGTGCCTGGAGTCCTGGCGGCACAAGGCGGTGGTGCTCGGCGAAGACCTGGGCACCGTGCCCGAAGGCCTGCACGAAAAGCTCTCGGCGCGGGCGATTCTGGGCATGCGCGTGCTGCTGTTCGAACAGGACAACGCGCATTTCAAGCCGATCATCAAATGGTCCGACGATGCTCTGGCCACCACCAGCACCCACGATTTGCCGACCCTGACCGGCTGGCTCAGCGAGCTGGACATCGACTGGAACAAGACCCTGGGCCATATCGACGACGACACCGAGCGGCACTGGCGCGAAGCCCGCGAGCGCGAACGCGAGGGCCTGCGCGCCGCCCTGCGGCTGAACTACGGCATGCACGACGGCAGCGACAGCGACATGATCGACGGCAGCATCCGCTACCTGGGCCACACCCGCGCGCCGCTGGTGTTGCTGCCGATCGAAGACGCCATGGGCATCGAACAGCAGGCCAACCTGCCGGGCACCATCGACAGCCACCCCAACTGGCGCAGGCGCCTGCCCGGCGACAGCGAGGCGCTGCTGGACAACTTTGACGCAGCGCGGCGTCTGGAGATTCTCGCTGCGGCGCGGCAACAGGCAGCGGAGCGTGATCAATGAGTCATCCGGTCAACCCCGCTTTGAAATCCCTGCGCGCCACCCAGCGCCTGCAATTTCACAAAGACTTCACCCTGGACGATGCCGCGAAGCTGGTGCCCTACTTCGCCCGCCTCGGCATCAGCCACCTGTACGCCTCGCCGCTGCTCAAGGCCCGCGCCGGTTCCATGCACGGCTACGACGTGGTCGACCCGCGCGTCATCAACCCCGAGTTGGGCGGCGAGCCGGCCTTGAGAAGGCTGGTGGCAACCCTGCGCGAACACGGCATGGGGCTGATTCTGGACATCGTTTCCAATCACATGGCGGTGGGCGGGGCCGACAACCCGTGGTGGCTGGACCTGCTCGAATGGGGCCAGCGCAGCCCCTACGCCAAGTTCTTCGACATCCAGTGGAATTCCCCCGACCCGCTGCTCAAGGGCCAGTTGCTGCAACCCTTCCTGAGCACCGACTACGGCACCGTGCTGCAAAACGGCGAGGTGCCGCTGCGCTTCGATGCCGAGAACGGCAGCTTCCGGGTCGAGCATTACCAGCATCACTTTCCGATCAACCCCGGCACCTACGCGCCACTGCTCAACGCTGCGCGGCGCCATGAGCTGGAAGCGCTGGCGCAAGCGTTCTCAAGGCTGGACAACCATCCTCAGGCCTATGAGCAAGCGCAGCAGCTCAAGGAAGAACTGGCCGACCTGCTCAAGGCCAGGCCCGAGCTGATCGAGGCCATCGAGACCGGGTTGGCGCAGTTCGACTCGCGCCAGCCCGAAGGCTTCAAGCGCCTGCATCGCCTGCTCGAACAACAGGACTATCGCCTGGCCAGTTGGCGCACCGCAGGCGATGACATCAACTGGCGGCGCTTTTTCGACATCAACGAGCTGGGCGGGCTGAAGGTCGAGCGCTCGCAGGTGTTCGAAGCGACCCACGCGAAGATTTTCCAGCTGATTGCCGAAGGGCTGGTGGATGGCCTGCGCATCGACCATATCGACGGCCTGGCCGACCCGCGGGGCTACTGCCGCAAGCTGCGGCGCCGGGTCGACAGCCTGTTGCCGAGGCGCCCGGCCGGTACTGAGCTGACTCATCTGCCGATATTCGTCGAGAAGATCCTCGGCGCCGACGAGCCGCTGCGCAAGGACTGGAACGTCGACGGCACCACCGGCTACGAGTTCATGAACCAGGTCTCGCTGCTACAGCACGACCCCAAAGGCGAAGCGGTATTGGGCGAGTTGTGGAGCCGCATCAGCGGGCGCACCGCCGACTTCAATCAGGAGGTGCGCGAAGCCCGGGACCTGGTGCTGCACGGCAGCCTGGCCGGTGATTTCGAAAACCTCGCCCAGGCGCTGCTGCAGGTGGCGCGCAGCGACGTGATGAGCCGCGACCTGACCCTGGGCGCTATCCGCCGCGCCTTGCTGGCATTGGTCGGCAACTTCCCGGTCTATCGCACCTATATCACCGCCTGCGGCCGCACCGCCGAGGACGAGCGCTTCTTCCAGCAAGCCATGAACGGTGCGCGCGAATCGCTCAGCGAAGGCGACTGGCCGGTGCTCGATTACCTCGCACGCTGGCTGGGCGGCGAAAGCCTGCGCGATTATCCCACCGGCCCGTTGCGCGAAATGCGCCGCAAGGCCTGCAACCGCTTCCAGCAACTGACCTCGCCGGTGGCGGCCAAGTCGGTGGAAGACACCTCGTTCTATCGCTCGGCGGTGCTGTTGTCGCGCAACGATGTGGGCTTTCATCCGCAACATTTCAGTGCGCCGGTGGAGGCCTTTCACCAGGTTTGTGCGCAACGCGCGGCGAGCTTCCCCGACAACCTGCTGACCACCGCCACCCACGACCACAAGCGCGGCGAAGACACCCGCACGCGCTTGGCAGTGCTCAGCGAAAACGCCGACTGGTATGCCGAGCAGGTCGAGCGCTGGCTGCAGTTGTCGGCACCTTTGAAAGCCGGTGAGACCGCCATCAGCCCCGGCGACGAACTGATGCTGTACCAGGCGATGCTGGGCAGCTGGCCGCTGAATCTGGAGGGCGAGCAAGCCCTGCAGCACTACGCCGAGCGCCTGACCCGCTGGCAGGAAAAAGCCCTGCGCGAAGCCAAGTTGCAGAGCAGCTGGAGCGCGCCGAACGAGGCGTATGAAACGGCCTGCCGCGAATTTCTGCAGCAGTTGCTGCAAAGCCCCGATGCGCTGGCGCTGCGTCAGTCCATCGGCGCTACTGCCCATCGCATTGCGCCTGCAGGCGCCTTGAACAGTCTGGCGCAAACCTTGCTGCGAATGACGGCGCCCGGCGTGCCTGACCTGTATCAGGGCACGGAGTTCTGGGACTTCAGTCTGGTGGATCCGGACAACCGTCGTCCGGTGGATTATCCCGCTCGCGAACGCGCGCTGGGGCAATCCGCAGCCCCCGCCGAACTGCTGGCCCAGTGGCAGGACGGGCGAATCAAACAGGCGTTGATCGCGCAGGTGCTCATGCTGCGCAACCAGCACCCTGACCTGTTCGCCAGAGGTCGCTACACACCGCTTGAAGTGGTGGGCGAACAGGCCACCCACGTCATGGCGTTTGCCCGGGAATCGGAGGGTATCCGGGCAATCGTTGTGGTACCCCGTTTGCCGGCTGAACTATTGGGCACCGCGCAAACTCCATTCATCAACGCGGCAAATTGGGGAGATACACGCATCATCCTGCCGTTCGCTGATTCAGATCCAAATTGGAAGGGACTTTTTGCGCAGGCTACAGTCACAACCAACAAGGAATTGTCGCTCAGCGCAGCGCTCAAGGAATTTTCCGTAAATCTGCTAATACAAACCTTGTAATACCTGGGAGTGTCGAGATGAGTGCCGACGAGAAACGTATCAGCGAACTGGCCCACCAGATCTGGGAGACGGAGGGCAAACCCCACGGTCACGATGCGCGCCATTGGGAGATGGCCCGCAAACTGGCAGAAGCCGAAGCCAAGGCGCCGAAGAAAGCCGCCGCTGGCAAGGCCGCCGCCAAGCCCAAGGCAGAGCCAAAGGCCGCTGCTGCCAAACCTGCAGCAGCCAAGCCTGCGGCGAAACCCGCGGCCAAGGCTGCCGAAAAACCGGCTGCCAAACCCGCCGCCAAAGCCCCTGCCAAACCCAAGGCAGCGGTCAGCGCGGCAGACAAACCGACACCGGCCAAGCCTGCGGCAAAACCTGCCGCCAAACCGGCCGCGAAAAAGGCGCCGGCGGCCAAACCACCGGCGCCGTGATTCAGCGCTTCAGACGAGCATTGATCGTCTAGCACACCTCTGCCGCAGAGCCCGTCTCTGCGGCATTTACCCGCCTGTTTTTGATCATTGGCGCAGCCCTCCTGCGACAAAGGCTTTGTTCGCCTTCAGGAAATCATTCGAACGTCAGGAATCACCATGAGCAAGCAAGAGAAAAACACCGCCTCGCAGAATGAATCCGCGCAGTCCGACGGCCCGCAAACCAACGCATCGCGTATCCGTGAAGGCCTGCCCTTCCCTCTCGGCGCCAACTGGGACGGGCTGGGGGTCAACTTCGCGATCTTCTCGGCCAACGCCACCAAGGTCGAACTGTGTCTGTTTGACGCCAGCGGCGAGGTGGAGCTTGAGCGCATCGAACTGCCCGAATACACCGACGAGATCTTCCACGGTTACCTGCCCGACGCCCATCCGGGGCTGATTTACGGCTATCGCGTGTACGGTCCGTACGACCCGAAGAACGGCCACCGCTTCAACCACAACAAGCTGCTGATCGACCCCTACGCCAAGCAACTGGTGGGCAAGCTGAAATGGTCTGAAGCGCTGTTCGGCTACACCATCGGCCACCCTGACGGCGACCTCAGTTTCGACGAGCGCGACAGCGCGCCGTTCGTGCCCAAGAGCAAAGTGATCGACCCGGCCTACACCTGGGGCCGCGATCAGCGAGTCGGTGTGCCGTGGGAGAAAACCATCCTCTACGAAACCCACACCCGCGGCTTCACCATGCGCCATCCGGCGGTACCGGACGAACTCAAGGGCACGTTCTCGGGGCTGATGGTCGACGAGGTGATCCAGCACATCAAAGGCCTGGGCGTGACCTCGGTGGAGCTGTTGCCGATCCACGCCTTCGTCAACGACCAGCACCTGCTGCAAAAGGGCATGACCAACTACTGGGGTTACAACAGCATCGCCTTCTTCGCCCCCGACCCGCGCTACCTGGCCCACGGCAAGATCGCCGAGTTCAAGGAGATGGTCGCGCACATGCACCATGCCGGCCTGGAAGTGATTCTCGACGTGGTCTACAACCACACCGCCGAGGGCAACGAGCTGGGCCCGACGCTGTCCATGCGCGGCATCGACAACGCCTCCTATTACCGCCTGATGCCCGATGACAAGCGCTTCTACATCAACGATTCGGGCACCGGCAACACCCTGGACCTGAGCCACCCCTGCGTGCTGCAGATGGTCACCGACTCGCTGCGCTACTGGGCCAGCGAAATGCATGTGGACGGCTTCCGCTTCGACCTGGCAACCATCCTCGGGCGCTATCACGATGGCTTCAACGAGCGTCACAGCTTCCTCGTCGCCTGCCGTCAGGACCCGGTGCTGCGCCAGGTCAAACTGATCGCCGAGCCGTGGGACTGTGGCCCCGGCGGTTATCAGGTGGGCCGTTTCGCGCCGGGCTGGGCCGAGTGGAACGACAAGTTCCGCGACACCGTGCGCGCCTTCTGGAAAGGCGATGAAGGCCAGTTGGCTGACCTGGCCAGCCGCCTCACTGCGTCGGGCAACATGTTCAACCATCGCGGGCGCAGGCCCTATGCGTCGGTCAACTTCGTCACCGCCCACGACGGTTTCACCCTGCACGACCTGGTGTCGTACAACGACAAGCACAACGAAGACAACGACGAAAACAACCAGGACGGCAGCAACGACAACCGCTCCTGGAACCACGGCGTCGAAGGGCCGACCGACGATCCGGCGATCAACGACCTGCGCCTGCGCCAGATGCGCAACTTCTTCGCCACCCTGCTGCTGTCCCAGGGCACGCCGATGATCGTTGCCGGCGACGAATTTGCCCGCACCCAGCATGGCAACAACAACGCCTACTGCCAGGACAGCGAGATCGGCTGGGTCAACTGGGACTGGGATGAAGACGGCACTTCGCTGCATCGCTTCGTCCAGCGCCTGATCAAGCTGCGCAAGACCTACCCGGTGCTGCGCCGTGGGCGTTTCCTGGTGGGCGACTACAACGAGGAACTGGGGGTCAAGGACGTCACTTGGCTGGCGCCGAGCGGCGAGGAAATGACCATCGAACAGTGGCACGACAACAATGCCCGCTGCCTGGGGATGCTGATCGACGGCCGCGCCCAGGAAACCGGGATTCGCCGCCGAGGCTCGGAGGCCGCGATGTTGTTGCTGGTGAACTCGCACCATGAAGGCGTCAACTTCACCCTGCCCGAGGTGCCGGAAGGCCTGAGCTGGATCAGCCTGATCGACACCCAGCAGCCGGACATCAAAGGCCGTGACCATTTTGAATTCGGCAGCGAATACACCGTATCACCGCGTTCGCTGTTGCTGTTCGTGCTGGAGAAAGAAGACCAGAGCTGATTCGCTTGCTGTACTTGTGGGAGCCGGCTTGCTGGCGAATGCAGAATGTCAGCCAACGTTGCGTTGAATGACACACCGCATTCGCCAGCAAGCCGGCTCCCACGCTTTCAGAATGTATGTCTGATAAGAATGTCTTTGCGAATCACAACAACGCCGACAACCGCACATCCGCTGCCAACACACGGCTCAACTGACCATTGCCGGCAAAGATCGGCACCGACACGGTGATGCAGAAATCATCGGTCGCCGAGGATCGATACACCGGCGTGATGTGGCTCGCGGACTGTTCGGCCACCGCCCGAAACCACGGCCGCTGCGACCAGTTGCGCCCCCGGCAGCTCGGCCCTTTGGCGCCGCCTTCCAACCCGATGTTTTCGCTGATCTGCACGCCATTGCGATCGACCATGTAGAACAGCTCGAAACGCTGATCACGCTGCAGCGTCTCGCCCATGAAGCGCTCGGCCGTCGACACATCGCCATGCATCGCCGCCTCGCTGGCCAGGCGCTCGACACTGGCCTGAATGGTCTTGTGCATCTGCAGGCCAAAGCCACCCAGCCCGTCGAGCAGACGATCACCACTGACGCGCACGGCATCGCTGTGGGTCAGCACCTGCCCGGCGTTGCCCAGCAGCTCGGCGGCGACACCGGCGATGTTCTGCACATCGCGATTGATCGCATGCACGGCGATACCAATGTGCTCGGTGCCCGAAGCAATATGGCCGACCCGCTGATCCAGCTGGTCCATCGCCGCCTGAGTGCCGAGCAAATCCTCGCCCATGCGCGTCATGCCCGCACGGCCGTCAGCCACCGCCGCGTGCATCACCTTGCCTGCTGCGCCGAGCTGGTCCATGTCGGCGCGGAAACGCTCGATAATCAGGCTGACCCGCCCGGTGGACTCAGTGGTGTGCCCGGCCAGGCGCCGAACCTCGTCGGCCACCACCGCGAAGCCGCGACCGTGCTCGCCGGCCCGCGCTGCTTCGATGGCCGCGTTCAGGGCCAGCAGGTTGGTCTGCTGCGAGATGCTGGCAATCACGCCCAGCACCTGACTGACTTCTTCCAGTTGCCCGAACAGTTGCCCGATCACTTTGTCCAGGGTTTCTTCGCTGGCACCGATGGCGTTGACCTGATCGAGCACCTGGGAGCCGGTCTGCTGGCACTGGCGCAGGGTCAGCGCCACTTCGCTGGAGAGCTTGGCGACTTCGGCGGCGCCGGGCACCAGTTCGCTGTCCAGCGAGGTACTGACCTGTTCGCTGGCACTGGCGATCAGCTCCGAGGCCTGCGCCAGGGTCTGGCCGCTGTGTTCGGTGGCGCGGGCGATTCGCGCAAGCTCCGGTGCGTGGGCGGCGATATCCACCGACGCGGCCAAGCTTTCGCCCAAGCGTTGATGCAGGGTCTGGGTAAAGCCGTTCAGGCGCGCATTGAACGGCGACGGCCCGGACAGTTGCACGGTCAGATCGAGGCGATCGAACAGCAGGTTGAGCAGGTCATCGTCTTGCACCCGGTGTTTGTTGGCGCGCAGTGAAAACATTCGGCAGCTCCTTCGCAATGTGCGACTGACATTGCAAGCACAGTGCCACCATTGAACAGCCCCGATCTGCGCGCTCGTACCAACGTCCTCTGCACCTTTTGCGAGATCCAGCGCCATGGGCATACCCTTTTGGTGCATGGCGCAGGCCAGTGGTGTGCAGCCAGGCGTGTACACTGCGCCGGTCTTGCCTGTTTACCCTTTCTGGAGCCCTGCCATGGAACTGCGCCAGCTTCGCTACTTCGTGAAAATCGTCGAACTCGGCAGCCTCGGCCGTGCGGCGCTGGAGCTGGACGTCGGCGTTTCGGCCCTGAGCCAGCAGATCGGCAAGCTGGAGAGCGAGTTATGCACGCGGCTGCTCAACCGCACCAGCACCGGCGTTACGCCCACCAGCGCAGGCAGTGCGTTTCTGCACCACGCGCAACTGACCCTGCGCCAGGCCGACAACGCCATTCTTGCCGCCCACCGTGCGCGCATGAGCGGTTACGTCACCGTAGGCCTGCCGCCGACCACCGCCACGGTGCTGGCGCTGCCCTTGATCGACGCGATGCGCGAGCGTTACCCGGACATCCAGCTGCATCTGGTGGAAATGCTCTCCGGGCACCTGGCCGCACAGCTCAATGCGCGGCAGATCGACCTGGCGATCCTGTTTCAGCTCGAAGGCGGCAAACGCTGGAGCGTGACGCCGTTGCTGGACGAAAAGCTGTTCGTCATCGCCGCGCCTGGTCTGCCCGACGCGCCGACCGGCGAGAGCGTGCACCTGGCCGATCTCGGGCATCTTCCACTGGTCGCCCCCAGCGCCCAGCACGGCCTGCGCTCGACCCTGATGACCGCCTTCGAGCGGGCCGGCGTGGTGCCGAACGTGATCATGGAGGTCGACGGTTTGGCGGTGTTGATGAACGCCGTGCGCGCCGGCCACGCCGCGACCATCCAGCCCGGCGCGGCGGCGGCGCTCAAGGGCGAGTCGGGGCTGTCGCTGGTGCAGATCGCCGACAGCCACGTCGGCCGGCGCAACCTGCTGGCGACCCTGGCCGAGGATGAACTCTCCCCCGCCGCGCTGGCGACCCGGGTGGTGATCACCGACGTGGCGCGACGGCTGGTCAGCAGCGGGCAATGGCCGGGGGCGAGCTGGATCGGCGAGGCTTGAAGTTCGCAGACGCCACAATCTGCTTCTGGCCGAAGGCCGTGGGAGCCGGCTTGCTGGCGAATGGGATGTGCCATTCAAAATCGCTTTGCCTGATACTCCGCATTCGCCAGCAAGCCGGCGCCCACAGGATTGATACGCGTACCTTCCCCCTTTAGCAAAACTGAACACCCCACACCGAATCCGGTCTTTCGGCCCCTGCCCCGTTTTTCCTACTGTGCCCACTCGCCCGCTGCCCTGACGGCGGGCGCCGGAGGAGAAACGATGATCGATGTTCTAGTCATAGGTGGCGGCAATGCCGCACTGTGCGCCGCGCTGATGGCCCGGGAAGCCGGGGCCAGCGTGATGCTGCTCGAAGGCTCGCCCAAGGTCTGGCGCGGCGGCAATTCCCAGCACACGCGCAACCTGCGCTGCATGCACGACGCCCCGCAAGACGTACTGGTGGACGCCTACCCCGAAGAAGAATACTGGCAGGACCTGCTCAAGGTAACGGGCGGGCTGACCAACGAAAAACTCGCGCGCATCGCCATTCGCGCTTCATCCTCGTGCCGCGACTGGATGCGCGCCCACGGCGTGCACTTCCAGCCGCCGCTGTCCGGTGCGCTGCACGTGGCGCGCACCAACGCCTTCTTCATGGGCGGCGGCAAGGCGCTGGTCAATGCCTATTTCCGCAGCGCCGAGCGCCTGGGCGTGAAGATCCGCTACAACGCCCAGGTCAGCGACATTGAGCTTGCCGACGGCAAATTCGTCGCCGCGCACCTGGCCGAGCGCGAGGTCGACGGCCTGCGCTACCCCGCCGAACGCATCCAGGCCCGCAGCTGTGTGCTGGCCGCCGGCGGTTTCGAGTCCAACCGGGAATGGCTGCGCGAAGCCTGGGGCCAGAACGAGCGCGGCGAGTGGCCGTCGGACAATTTCCTGATCCGCGGCACGCGCTTCAACACCGGCGTGCTGCTCAAGCGCATGATCAATCTGGGCGCCGACGTGATCGGCGACCCGACGCAGGCGCACATGGTCGCCATCGACGCCCGCGCGCCGCTGTACGACGGCGGCATCTGCACCCGCATCGACTGTGTGTCGCTGGGGGTGGTGGTCAACCGTGACGGCGAGCGCTTCTACGACGAAGGCGAGGATTTCTGGCCCAAGCGCTATGCGATCTGGGGTCGACTGGTGGCCGGGCAACCGGGGCAACAGGCGTACTCGATCATCGATCAACAGGCCATCGGCCGCTTCATGCCGCCGGTGTTTCCGGGCACCCGCGCAGACACCCTGGCGGAACTGGCACGCAAGCTGGGCCTCCCCGAAGCCACCTTCGTCGAGACCGTCGAGCGCTACAACAACGCCTGCCGCGTCGGCACCTTCGACCACACGGCGCTGGACGATTGCCACACCCAAGGCCTGACCCCGGCCAAGACCCACTGGGCGCGGCCGCTGGTCAAGCCGCCATTCTATGCCTACCCGCTCAAGCCCGGTGTGACCTTCACCTACCTGGGCCTGGCCACCGATGAAACCGCGGCCGTGCACTTCAACGGCAAGCCCAGCCCGAACCTGTTCGTGGCCGGGGAAATGATGGCCGGCAACGTCCTGGGCAAGGGTTACACCGCCGGGATCGGCATGGCCATCGGCACCGCCTTTGGCCGCATTGCCGGCGTTCAGGCCGCCGCCTCGGCGGGTTTCGCCCCCTCTACTGTGAATTCGGAAGTGCAGCATGCAACTGTTTGATCCCCAATCGCCTGGCGAACTGATCCCGGTGCTGAACCTGGATGAAAGCGAAGTCCAGCGGCAGATGACCATCTGCAACGCCTGCCGCTACTGCGAAGGCTTTTGCGCGGTGTTCCCGGCCATGACCCGGCGCCTGGAATTCGCTCAGGCCGACATCCATTACCTGGCCAACCTGTGCCACAACTGCGGCGCCTGCCTGCACGCCTGCCAGTACGCCCCGCCCCACGAGTTCGCGGTCAATGTGCCCAAGGCCATGGCCAAGGTGCGCCTGGAAACCTACGCCGAGTACGCCTGGCCCAAGCCACTGGGCAAGCTGTACCAGCGCAACGGCCTGACCCTGGCACTGGCCAGCGGCGCGGGGCTGGCGCTGTTCCTGTGCCTGACGCTGCTGGTGATGGGCAACCTGACCACCGCCATCGCCGGTGGCAATTTCTACGGCATCTTCCCGCACAACACCCTGGCGCTGATGTTCGGTGCGGTGTTCGGCTTTGCCGTGCTGGCACTGGGGATCGGCGTTCGACGCTTCTGGCGCGAGGTCACTCCGGGCGATGCATCGGCCGCGCTGAAAACCTCGGCGGCACTGGAGGCCACCGCCAACGTCGCCCAGCTCAAGTACCTGGACGGCGGCCACGGCCAGGGCTGCAACAACGCCGATGACCGCTTCACCCTGCTGCGCCGGCGCTTCCACCACCTGACCTTCTACGGCTTCATGCTGTGCTTCGCGGCCACCGGCGTCGCCACGCTGTATCACTTCCTGCTGAACTGGCACGCGCCCTACCCGGTGTTCAGCCTGCCAGTGTTGCTGGGCATTGCCGGTGGCATCGGCCTGCTGATCGGCCCGGCCGGCCTGCTGTGGCTGAACCTCAAGCGCAACCCGGAGCACGGCGACAGCCAGCAGAAACCCATGGATTGCGGCTTCATCGCCCTGCTGCTGGCGGTCAGCGCCAGCGGCCTTGCGTTGCTGGCCCTGCGCGAGACGGCCTGGCTGGGCCTGATGCTGGCCACTCACCTGGGTTTCGTCATGGCGTTCTTCCTGACCATGCCTTACAGCAAGTTCGCCCACGGGATCTTCCGCAGCGCGGCCTTGCTCAAGTTTTCCATCGAAAAGCGTTTACCCAACCCGATCAATGCCGGCAGCGATTGATCGCACCCTCTCTAATTCCAATAACAAGACCGAGCACACCCAAGCCATGATGAACTCCACACCCGCCTCGACAGGGGCAAAACTGGCCGCGATCCTGCGCGTGACCAGCGGCAACTTCCTCGAACAGTTCGACTTCTTTCTGTTCGGTTTCTACGCCACCTACATCGCCCAGACCTTCTTCCCGGCCACCAGCGAATTCGCCTCGCTGATGATGACCTTCGCGGTCTTCGGCTCGGGCTTTCTCATGCGCCCGCTGGGCGCCATCGTGCTGGGCGCCTACATCGACAAGGTCGGGCGGCGCAAAGGCCTGATCGTCACCCTGTCGATCATGGCCAGCGGCACCGTGCTCATCGCCCTGGTGCCGGGTTACGCCAGCATCGGCCTGGCCGCGCCCGTGCTGGTGCTGCTCGGGCGCCTGCTGCAGGGCTTTTCGGCTGGCGCGGAACTGGGCGGCGTGTCGGTGTACCTGGCGGAAATCGCCACACCCGGACGCACCGGTTTCTACACCAGCTGGCAATCGGCGAGCCAACAGATCGCGATCATCCTCGCTGCCGCGCTGGGCTATGGCATCAACGCTTGGCTGGGCGCCAGCGAAATCGCCGACTGGGGCTGGCGCATCCCGTTTTTCGTCGGTTGCGTGATCATCCCGTTCATCTTCGTGATCCGTCGCTCGTTACAGGAAACCGAGGCGTTCAAGGCGCGCCGTCATCACCCGAGCGCCGGCGAAGTGTTCCGTTCGATGCGTGACAACTGGCGCACCGTGCTGGCCGGCGGGCTGCTGGCGTCGATGACCACCACCACCTTCTACCTGATCACCGTGTACACCCCGACCTTCGGCAAATCGGTGCTGCACCTGAGCACCACCGACAGCCTGATCGTGACCCTGTTCGTGGGCCTGACCAACTTCATCTGGCTGCCGATCGGCGGGGCGATTTCCGACCGCATCGGTCGGCGTCCCTTGCTGCTGGGCATTTCGCTGTTGTGCATCCTCACGGCGTATCCGGCGATGCATTGGCTGGCACTGGCGCCGAGTTTCGAGCGTCTGTTGACGGTGCTGCTGTACTTCTCGTTTTTCTTTGGCATGTACAACGGTGCGATGGTCGCGGCGCTGACCGAGGTCATGCCGCAGAACGTGCGGGTTGTCGGATTTTCCCTGGCGTTCAGCCTGGCCACGGCGATCTTTGGCGGTTTCACTCCGGCGATGTCGACCTATCTGGTGCAGAGCACGGGGGACAAGGCCTCGCCTGCGTACTGGCTGATGTTTGCGGCGGTGTGTGGGTTGTCGGCGACGTTTGTGCTTTATCGGCGGCAGCGCTCGCCTGTGGTCGGATCTTCGCAATTGAGGAACTGATCCGGGATTTTGGTCGCCTGTTCCGGTTCTGCCTTCGGCGGGTTACTTGGAAAAGTCGAATGCCGCCCCCCCCAAGTAACCAAGGTGTCCTGCTCCTGGCTGGGGTCCTCCTTCGTCGAGGTTGCTCACTCCAGCCTCCACCCAAGTCGCGATTTGTGGTGTCTGGGCCATCGCGCATGAAGAGCAAAATCAAAAGCCAGATCAAAGGCGCGTGTCTGGATGTTCGCGATCTGCTTCTGGCCGGAGGCCGTAGGAGCTCGGCTTGCCAGCGATCTGCCGCGCAGCGGCAGCAAAAACATGCAACCTCGTCGTTTCAGACACACCGCATGCACAGGATTTACTGCCGCTTCGCGGCAGATCGCTGGCAAGCCGAGCTCCTACGCCCTCCGGGCAGAATCAAAAGCAGATCGCACAACATCAGCCGTTGCCGTTGCCGTTGCCGTTGCTTTTGATCTTCATGCGCAAAACTCACAAACGCCACAAAACGCGACTTGGGTGCAGGCCGAACGCAGGCGATGTGGAGTGGGTCAAGCGGCAGGATGCCGCGCGAGGCCCCGCTCCATGGACGGCGCCGTGGATGGACCAGCGCGCCCAGCCCACAGAACATCGCCGGAGTGAGGGTACCCCGACGCAGGAGGGGCCCAACCAGGAGCAGGACCCCTTGGTTACTTGGGGGTCCTTTCCAAGTAACTCGACGAAGTCGAAACAGGTCTGACGTTAGGAAGAACGCTCTTGATCTTGATCTTGATCTTGATCTTGATCTTGATCTGGATTTTGATCTGCCGTTCAGCACCTGCCCACCAAGGACGAGCGCTAACGCCCAGCGCAGAGCGCCCCGCCCTCCCCATCATTCCCGTTAATGACGAACATAAAGACGATTGTCTTCAGCTTTTCACCCCCTCGCGTAACATCGCGCCATCACTTGCCCAACCGCCCTTTACCGAACAGGACCATCATCATGACCATCCACCTGATCAACGCCGCCGTTCTCACCGTCGTCACCGTTTTCCTGGTCAACCGCGCTTTCGCCCTGTACGACCTGGTCAACGCCGCCACCGTTTCCGAGCACATCTGAGGCGGCTCCTGCCGCCCCGTTGTTTGACACCGGAACCTCAGGCAAACGGATCCATCTGCCGTTTCAACTGCTCCCGCGCCCGCGACAGCCGCGAACGTACCGTACCGATCGGTACCCCCAGCGACAGCGCCGTTTCCTGATAATTGCCGTCCATCTCCAGCGACACCTCGATCACCCGCTGCATGTTCACCGGCAGCGTGCCGATCGCCCTGACCGCCCGCACCAGTTGCCGATGCCCGTCGACCTCATGGCCGATATCGCCGTGGCTTTCCAGCTCTGAATGGCTGTGGTCCTCCCAGCTTTCCTGATACGGCTGGCGATACATCTTGCGAAAGTGATTGCGGATCAGGTTCAGCGCGATCCCGCACAACCACGTCTGCGGTTTGCTGGCGTGCTGGAACTTGTGTTCGCTGCGCAGCGCTTCCACAAAGGTCGATTGCAGAATGTCGTCGACATCGTCCGGGTTCATCACCCGCTTCTGTATGAACGCTCGAATCATCTTCACCTGGTCACTGGTCAGATGCCGGATACCTTGCGCCTTGGGGTGACGGGTTGCCGGATCGATGTCGAGTATCGCGAGGCTTGGAAACATCAGGGCTCTTCCTTGTTTGGAGTGTATGAGCCCTATAGCGATATGCATGCCAGCCAATAAATACGTATAAATATATGATTTGAAACGGTTTTATTTTTAATCAAAAATCTGTCTGTGCAAGTTCTTGCGCGAACACACTGATTCTCGAACGACTTTTGGCACAGATTTCCGGGTTGTGAGTATTCATGGAACCGCAGGCGCGCAGCGGCCACTCAGAGGCCATGACCCTGCTCAGAATCGACCCATGAAGATCGTCTCGCCCGCTCCTTCGCAAGCGCTGCATACACCGGCCGATGCCGCTGCGCTCAATGCGGCGCGCAATCCGGCGCCCGTCGCCGCGCCGCGCAGCAATGCGCCGAACATCGGCGGGACGAGCCCGTTGCAGGTATCGCGTTTCGCCTCGGCGCTGGTGCAGCAGAGCCGCGGCCTGAACCAGCGTGAGCTGATCGCCAGCAGCAACGCCTTGCAGTCGCGGGCGGCGAAGCTGGGCGAGTTGTATCAGTTGTTGATGGGCAGCCAGGATGCGGGACTGGACGATGCCGCGCGCAATATGCGCAAACAGTTGCAGAAGCAGCGCGCCGCCAGCCTGGCCCAGGTGCTCAGCTATGCCGGCGGCGATCCGGCCAAGGCCCACGTGGTGTTGCAGGCCGCGCGCAAGCAGGCCCAGGCCGACGGCGCCACCGGCGAACACGTAGTGCTGACCCAGCAACTCAAGCTGTTGCGGCGCAAGTACGGCCAGCGCGCCCGCGCCGGGATCAACAGCGCCAAGGCGTTCGCCCCGCCCGGCATCGACAGCAAGCGCCGTGGCGCGCTGCGCAACCTGTATGGCGTGGCGGTTTCCGGGCAGCCGAACATCAGCGGGCTGATCGACGCCCTGCTCAGCGAGCAGGAAGAGCCCGGCCAGTTCGAGACCGACCTGCGCGACATGCGCAGTGCCATCGCCGACGACCTCTCGGCCCTGCAACCCTCCACCTCGCCCCAGCAACTGCGGACCCTGATGCACGGCCTCAACACCGCGCGCACGGTCGCGACCCTGCTACAGAGTTGCGACCACCTGCTGGGCCGCATGCGCAACAAGAACCCCGGCGTGCAGGTCGACTCGGCAGCCTTTCTCAAACACCTGCTGGCGCTCTCGGGCAAGGGCATGAGCCTGAACGAGACCCTGCAACTGACTCAGCACATCGGCGGCGGCAAACTCAAACACCAGTTGGCCTTTCTCAACGGCCTGCGGCCGATGCTGCAGCAACTGCCGATCCTGCTCTGGCGCGACATGAAAAGCCGCCAGACCGCGCTGGGCAACGTGCTCATTCTCATGGCCGAACTGACTCGGCAGGAACAGAACCAGCTTTCGGGGGGCCTTGCCTGATGGACCGCGTCATCGACCTGCTCAACCAACTGGCCCTGGCGGCCATGCGTCGCTCGGAAATCGTCGGTGCCTTCGTGGTCATCGCCATCGTGTTCATGATGATCACGCCGCTGCCCACCGGTCTGGTGGACGTGCTGATCGCGGTGAACATCTGCATCTCTTGCCTGCTGATCATGCTGGCCATGCACCTGCCGCGGCCGCTGGCGTTCTCGACCTTTCCGGCGGTGCTCTTGCTGACCACCATGTTCCGCCTGGCCCTGTCGATCTCCACCACGCGCCTGATCCTGCTCAACCAGGATGCCGGGCACATCGTCGAAGCGTTCGGCCAGTTCGTGGTCGGCGGCAACCTGGCGGTGGGCATGGTGATCTTCCTGATCCTCACCGTGGTCAACTTCCTGGTGATCACCAAGGGCTCGGAGCGGGTCGCCGAAGTCGGTGCGCGCTTCACCCTCGATGCGATGCCCGGCAAGCAGATGTCCATCGACAGCGACCTGCGCGCCAACCTGATCAGCGTGTATGAAGCGCGCAGGCGCCGGGCGGAACTGGGCAAGGAGAGCCAGCTGTTCGGTGCCATGGACGGCGCGATGAAATTCGTCAACGGCGACGCCATCGCTAGCCTGATCATCGTCGCCATCAACATGATCGGCGGCATCGCCATCGGTGTGGTGCAGCACAACATGAGCGCCGGCGACGCCCTGCAGGTCTACACCGTACTGACCATCGGTGACGGCCTGATCGCGCAGATTCCGGCGCTGCTGATCTCGGTCACCTGCGGCATGATCATCACCCGCGTGCCCGACGAAGAACGCGCCGAATCCAACATCGGCCGACAGATCGCCGAGCAGATCACCAGCCAGCCCAAGGCGTGGATCATCGCCGCCGTGGCGATGCTGGGTTTCGCCGCTCTGCCCGGCATGCCGACGGCGGTGTTCATCGTCATCGCGATCATCTGTGGCTGTGGCGGCCTGCTGCAGTTGCACCGGGCCAAACCCAAAGAGGAACAGGCACAAACGGTGGCCGTCGCGCCTGAGAACAATGGCCGCGAAGACCTGCGCACCTTCTCTCCCAGCCGCCAGTTCGTGTTGCAGTTTCACCCCAGCCAGAATGCGGCGCAGATCGAGGCACTGGTCAGCGAGATCCGCCAGCGCCGCAACCGCCTGGTGGTGCAATACGGCCTGACCCTGCCCTCATTCATCATCGAAACCGCCGAACACCTGCAACCGGACGAATTCCGTTTCTCGGTGTACGAGGTGCCGCTGCTCAAGGCCACCTTCACCCAGAGCCACGTCGCGGTGGATGCACGCATGCTCGAAGAGTCTCCGGACAGCGCCGTGTTCGGCAGTACCGAGCGCCAGGAAGGCCAGTGGCTGTGGCTGCCGGCCGATGCCGAACAGTTGCAGGATTTGCAGATGGAACGGGTCGATGCCATGACCCTGATCATCGAGCGCATGGAGCGCGCGCTGCAGTCCTGCGGGCCGCAGTTCATCGGCCTGCAGGAAACCAAGGCGATTCTCGGCTGGCTGGAAAGCGAACAGCCCGAGCTTGCTCAGGAGATGCAGCGGGTGCTGCCGCTGGCGCGCTTCTCGGCCGTACTGCAGCGCCTGGCCTCAGAGTGCGTGCCGCTGCGGGCGATCCGTCTGATCGCCGAAACCCTGATCGAACACGGTCAGCACGAACGCGAGGTGACCGTGCTCGCCGACTACGTGCGCATCGCCCTGAAATCGCAGATCTATCACCAGTATTGCGGCGCCGAGGGCCTGCTGGTATGGGTGCTGACGCCTGAGAGCGAAGGCATTCTGCGCGACGCCCTGCGCCAGACCCAGACCGAAACCTTCTTCGCCCTGGACAACCAGACCAGCCAGTTGCTGGTGCAGCAACTGCACATCGCCTTCCCTGTTCGTGCCGCCGAGCAGGCCGTGCTGCTGGTGGCGCAAGACCTGCGCAGCCCCCTGCGCACGCTGTTGCAGGAAGAGTTCTATCACGTGCCGGTGCTGTCCTTCGCCGAGATCAGCAACGCGGCGCAGGTCAAGGTGCTGGGCCGTTTCGATCTGGAAGAAGACTACGACCTGGAAGAAAGTCCCGATGCCCTCGACAGCGAGGACGCCGCATGAATGCCTGCCTGAACAACCGCCTGTGGAGAGCCCCGCATGTTTGAATTACGCGTACTGAGCGGGCTGCATCAGGGCGCCGCGTTGCCTTTGATCGGCGAACGCTGGGCGATTGGCTCAGACACCGAACAGGACCTGGCGCTGCACGACCCGGGCGTGGCCCAGGCCCACTGCCAGTTGCGTCGCGAAGGTGAACGCTGGCTGCTGGAAGGTACCGAGGGCGATATCCACGATCAGGAAGGCCACCGTCATGAGGCCACCGAGCTGGCACCGGACATGACCTTCGTACTGGGTTCGGTGTGGCTGTGCCTGTCGGCCGCCGAAGATCCCTGGCCGACGCTGCCCGCGGTGATCGCGCCGCCGGTGGCTGAACAGCCTTCGCCTGAACCACAACCGGAGCCTGCGGCCAGCTCGCCGCCGCTGGAAAAGGTCGCCTCACGCTCGCGGCTGCTCAACCGCACCACCGGCATCGTCGTCGGCGTGCTGCTGGGGATCGCTGGCAGCGCCTGGAGCCTGACCCGCAGCAGCACGCCGCAACCTATAGCGGCAGGCATCCCGGCGTCTGCCTCGACCCAAGTGGCAGAACCTGCTCACAAGCGCATTCGTCTGGCCAATGTCGACGACACTCGCCGCCAGCTCAGCACCATGCTCAGCGACCGCCTGCTGAGCAACGTACAGGTGCAGCAAACCCCAGAGGGCATCAAGCTTGCGGGCAACCTCGACGGCGAAGCGCAGCAGGTTTATCAGCGCATGCTGCGCCGTTTCAAGGAACGCTATGACACGCCGGTGCCGCTGATCGACGAGGTCACAGCGTCGAGCAACGGCCTGCCCTTCACCATCGTGCAGATCATGTCCGGGCCCCACGCGCACCTGGTCACGGCGGACGGCCACCGGCTGTACATCGGCGATGAACTGGCCGGGCTGCGCCTGACCCGCATCGACGACAACCGCATCCAGTTCGACGGCGATCGGCATTACGAGGTGAACTGGTGAACGCTGCCCTTGAACAATGGAAAGCCGCCCAGGCCAGGCGCCTCAACGGGTTTTCTGCGGTGCAGGCCAGCGGCCGGGTCAGCGCGGTCAGCGGCATCCTGCTGGAGTGCCAGATTCCGGCGGCCAAGGTGGGTGATCTGTGCGAAGTAAGCAAGGCCGACGGCAGCGGCATGCTCGCGGAAATCGTCGGTTTCACTCGCGATTGCACGCTGCTCAGCGCCCTGGGTACGCCGGACGGGATTCAGGTCGGCGCGCACATTCGCCCGCTGGGCATGGCCCATCGCATCGGCGTCGATGACGGTTTGCTGGGCAGCGTGCTCGACGGTTTCGGCAGGCCGTTGCTGGCGGATTCCCAAGGCGCGTTTGCCGGGCCCGGTGACCGCCGCACCACCCTGCCGGTGATCGCCGACGCACTGCCGCCCACCCAGCGCCCGCGCATCACCAACGCCCTGCCCACCGGTGTGCGGGCCATCGACAGCGCGATTCTGCTGGGCGAAGGCCAGCGGGTCGGCCTGTTCGCCGGTGCCGGCTGCGGCAAGACCACCTTGATGGCGGAACTGGCACGCAACATGGCGTGCGACGTGATCGTGTTCGGCCTGATCGGCGAACGCGGTCGTGAGCTGCGCGAGTTCCTTGACCATGAACTGGACGCCACCTTGCGCAGCCGCTCGGTGCTGGTCTGCGCCACGTCCGACCGCTCCAGCATGGAACGTGCTCGGGCCGCATTCACAGCCACCGCGATCGCCGAGGCCTATCGGGAACGCGGCCTGAAGGTACTGCTGCTGCTCGACTCGCTGACCCGTTTCGCCCGGGCCCAGCGCGAGATCGGCATCGCCGCGGGTGAGCCATTGGGGCGCGGTGGCCTGCCGCCTTCGGTGTACACCCTGCTGCCGCGTCTGGTGGAGCGCGCGGGGATGAGCGAGTCGGGCTCGATCACCGCGCTGTACACGGTGCTGATCGAACAGGACTCGATGAACGACCCGGTGGCCGATGAAGTGCGCTCGCTGCTCGACGGCCACATCGTGCTGTCGCGCAAACTGGCCGAACGCGGGCATTACCCGGCCATCGACGTACAGGCCAGCATCAGCCGGATTCTGAGCAACGTCACCGGGCGCGAGCACCAGCAGGCGAACAATCGATTGCGGCGGCTGATGGCGGCGTACAAACAAGTGGAAATGCTCCTGCGCCTGGGCGAGTACCAGCCCGGCGGCGATCCGGTGACCGATTGCGCGGTGCAATTGAACGAGCCGATCAACGCGTTCTTGCGCCAGGATTTGCGCGAACCGGTGCCGTTGCGGGACACCCTCGAGGCGTTGATGCAGCTCACTGCGCAGTTGCCGGAGTGAGAGAT
>NZ_JBWXNG010000021.1:0-128063 GCF_056627435.1 Pseudomonas sp. 2 | reverse complement strand
CTCCGCGCTATCTGAAACGCTCAACTCGTTGATATTCAAGGAGTTTTTCGTTCCGACTGCGCCAGAAGTGGGGCGAATTATAGAGAGATGAGCGCAGGCGTCAACACTTAATTTGACACTTTTGTGAAAAAGGCGAATTTCCAGATAAATCAGCCATTTCCTTCAGTTTATATAGGAGCGAAAATATCGCTCCTGTAGCTCCTATATAAGATAAGGGCCTACAAAACCCCGGCCTCACGCAACTGCATCACGGCCTCATCCGAAAGCCCCAGCACACCGGTCAACACCTCCAGCGTGTGCTCTCCCAGCAGCGGCGGCGCCCGACGATACTCCACCGGAGTGCCCGACAAGCGAATGGGGTTCGCCACTTGCGGCACCACGCCCGCCAGCGCATGGGGCAGCTCGACCCTCAGGCCACGCGCTAGCACCTGCGGATCATTGAACACCTGCGCCAAGTCATTGATAGGTCCGCAAGGCACACCCGCGGATTCGAGCGCCGCCACCCACTCGCTCGTGGTCTTGAACACGGTCGCCTGGCGAATCAGCGGAATCAGCTCGGTCCGGTGGGCAACCCGCTGCTTGTTGGTGGCGAATCGCGGATTGTCCGCCCACTGCGGCTGACCGGCCACTTCGGCAAACTTGCGGAACTGGCTATCGTTGCCCACCGTCAGGATGAAATCACCATCGGCCGTGGGAAAAGACTGATACGGCACGATGTTCGGATGGGCATTACCCAGTCGTCTAGGCGCATTACCCGTTGTCAGATAATTCATCGCCTGGTTCGCCAGACACGCCACCTGCACGTCCAGCAGCGCCATGTCGATATGCTGCCCCACGCCGCCCTGATCGCGATGGGCCAAGGCAGCCAGGATGGCAGAGGTCGAATACAGCCCGGTGAGGATGTCGGTCAGCGCGACGCCAACCTTGACCGGCCCGGCACCGTCCTCCCCCTCGGGGAGGCCGGTCAGGCTCATCAGCCCGCCCAGCCCCTGAATCATGAAGTCATAACCCGCACGCTTGGCATACGGCCCGGTCTGACCAAACCCGGTAATGGAGCAATAGATCAGCCTCGGGTTCTCGGCCTGCAGGGATTCGTAGTCGAGCCCGTAAGCCTTCAGCCCACCCACCTTGAAGTTTTCGATGACGATATCGGACTTCGCCGCCAGCTCGCGCACCAGCTTCTGGCCTTCAGGACGGGTGAAGTCGATGGTCACCGATTGCTTGTTGCGGTTGGCCGACAGGTAGTAGGCGGCCTCGGAGGTATTCTCCCCGCGAGGATCCTTGAGGAACGGCGGCCCCCAGGCGCGGGTGTCGTCGCCGTTGCCGGGACGCTCGATCTTGATCACGTCCGCACCAAGATCCGCCAGGATCTGGCCCGCCCAGGGGCCGGCCAGCACCCTGGACAGATCAAGCACACGAATATGCGAAAGCGCGCCCATGGCAGGCTCCTTAGTAGAAGGCCTGAATGCCGGTCTGCGCGCGCCCCAGAATCAGCGCGTGCACGTCGTGGGTGCCTTCGTAGGTGTTGACCACTTCCAGGTTGACCAGATGGCGCGCAATACCGAACTCGTCGGAGATGCCATTGCCGCCGAGCATGTCCCGCGCCATGCGAGCGATTTCCAGCGACTTGCCGCAGGAGTTGCGCTTCATGATCGACGTGATTTCGACCGCCGCAGTGCCTTCATCCTTCATGCGCCCCAGACGCAGGCAGCCCTGCAGGGCCAGAACGATCTCCGTCTGCATGTCGGCCAGTTTTTTCTGGATCAGCTGATTGGCGGCCAACGGGCGACCGAACTGCTGGCGATCCAGCGTGTACTGGCGCGCGGTGTGCCAGCAGAATTCGGCCGCACCCAGCGCGCCCCAGGAGATGCCGTAACGGGCAGAATTCAGGCAGGTGAAAGGACCTTTAAGGCCACGAACATCCGGGAAGATGTTCTCTTCCGGCACGAACACGTTATCCATGACCACTTCACCGGTGATCGACGCACGCAGCCCGACCTTGCCGTGGATGGCTGGCGCACTCAGCCCCTGCCAGCCTTTCTCCAGAATGAACCCGCGAATGTCGCCGGCGTCATCCTTGGCCCAGACCACGAACACATCGGCGATCGGGCTGTTGGTGATCCACATCTTGCTGCCGGTCAGCCGGTAGCCACCTTCCACGGAGCGTGCCCGAGTAATCATCGCGCCCGGGTCGGAACCGTGGTTAGGCTCGGTCAGACCAAAGCAGCCAATCCATTCGCCGGACGCCAGTTTTGGCAGGTATTTCTGTTTCTGCGCTTCGGTGCCGAACTCGTTGATCGGCACCATCACCAGCGACGACTGCACGCTCATCATCGAGCGGTAGCCAGAGTCGACCCGCTCCACTTCACGAGCGATCAGGCCGTAGCACACGTAGTTCAGGCCGCTGCCGCCGTACTGCTCGGGGATGGTTGCACCCAGCAGGCCTACTTCGCCCATCTCGCGGAAGATCGCAGGGTCGGTCTGTTCGTGACGGAAGGCTTCGAGCACGCGCGGGGCCAGTTTGTCCTGGGCGAACTGTTCGGCACTGTCACGAACCATGCGCTCTTCTTCGGTGAGCTGCTGATCCAGCAACAGCGGGTCGATCCAGTTGAAACTTGCTTTACCGCCCATGACGTTCTCCTCGTTGAATGGTGCTCTCGGGCCTGGCCGAGAAAAGCCGTGGAATGAGACTAGGCCCGGATCGGCGCTGCGGCAAACGAGGATTTCGCAAGGTCTTGTGCTAATTTCTCACTCCGAAACAATTAAAAGAGCGGTTTTACCGCCCAACGAGTGAGGTTGACGTATATGCGTCGCAAAATCCCCAGCACCGCCGCGCTGGTCAGTTTCGAGGCCGCGGCGCGTCACGAAAGCTTTACCAAGGCTGCCGACGAGCTTTCCCTCACGCAAAGTGCCATTTGCCGACAGATCGCAAGCCTGGAGGAGTTCCTCAATGTGGAACTGTTCCGACGCTCGCGAAGGGGCGTGAAGCTGACCGAAGCGGGCCTTTCCTACAGCCGCCGGGTCGCCACGCAACTCGATGCGGTCGAGCGCGATACCTTGTCGGTGATGGGCCATCAAGGCACCAATGTGATTGAACTCGCAGTGGTGCCGACCTTCGGCACTCAATGGCTGTTGCCACGCCTCAAGGATTTTCAGCAGCAGCACCCCGACGTGACGATCAACCTGACCAACCGCACCCGGCCTTTTCTGTTCGCCGACACGGATTTCGACGCAGCGATCTACTTCGGCGATGCCGACTGGTCCGGCACCGAATCGCATCGCTTGATGAGCGAGAACCCGATGCCGGTCTGCAGCCCTGCATTGCTGGGTAACAAATCCCACATCAATCCACGCGAACTGGCCGAGATGCCACTGCTGCAACAGACCACCCGACCCTACGCCTGGCGCCAGTGGTTCAACTCGATGGACATGAATGTCGCGCGAGACATGACAGGCGCCCGATACGAGCTATTCTCCATGCTCGCGCAGGCGGCCATGCATGACATGGGCGTCGCGCTGATCCCGCCATTCCTGATCCAGCGCGAGCTGGCGGAGCAGCGCCTGGTGATCGCCAATTCCCATGCACTGTCGAGCATCAAGGCTTATTACCTGATGATTCCGGAGCGTAAAGTGGAATCCGCCTCGCTAAAGGCGTTTCGCGACTGGCTGGTGCAACAGGCCGCAACCTACGCCCTGCCTTGATCGCCATCTGTTCGAGGCATCTTCTTGACCCTGTAGTCAAATCCATAAAAAGCCTACAGATATACGCGTTTGTCGCATTTAAGAAACACTTGTGTTCTTTATCGAAAACACGCTGAAACCTTTATATGACGGGGCTTTCAGCCTGATTGACCATCATTCACCTGACCGTCATGAAAAAAACTTCAAATCACTCATGTAGTGCTACAGGCCTTGTTACACAAGGCCTGCAGCGGTTAGTTGCGTCAAACGGTCACAGGGTGACTTGTAGTTAATGACGCGTCCTGTTACAGAATTCCTTGAAGCACCCCGGTTACACCTGCAAAATGCCGCGCCCCGCCTTATGTAGCGGGGACGTGGTGATCGCTGCACCAGACGCGCCATACGCAGTGCGCTGGCCTACTTTTTAAAAGATAAAAAAGATCACGCAGGAGATTTGACGTGCACATTGGTGTCCCTCTAGAAACCCAGTCCGGTGAAACTCGGGTTGCTGCTACTCCGGAAACCATCAAGAAGCTCATTGGCCAGGGTCATAAGGTCACCGTTCAGTCGGGCGCAGGCATTACCGCCTCCGTGACGGACAGTGCCTATGAGGCGGCGGGTGCTTCTATCGGCAGCGCCAGCGATGCTTTCGGCGCCGAGCTCATTCTCAAGGTCGTCGCCCCCAGCGACAGCGAACTGACCTTGATCAAGAGCGGCACCGTGGTGATCGGGATGCTCAACCCCTTCAACAACGAGAACATCGCCAAAATGGCCGAGCGCGGCATCACCGCCTTCGCCCTTGAGGCAGCGCCGCGCACCTCGCGCGCGCAGAGTCTCGATGTCCTGTCCTCGCAAGCCAACATCGCCGGTTACAAATCGGTCCTGCTGGCCGCTCATCACTATCCGCGCTTCATGCCGATGCTGATGACCGCTGCCGGGACCGTGAAAGCCGCTCGCGTGCTGATCCTCGGCGCAGGCGTTGCCGGCCTGCAAGCCATCGCCACTGCCAAACGTCTTGGTGCAGTGATCGAGGCTTCCGACGTTCGCCCTGCGGTGAAGGAGCAGATCGAGTCGCTGGGCGCCAAGTTCGTCGACGTGCCTTACGAGACCGACGAAGAGCGTGAAGCGGCCGAGGGTGTGGGCGGTTATGCGCGTCCGATGCCGGCCAGCTGGATGCAGCGTCAGGCGGTTGCGGTTCACGAACGCGCCAAACAGGCGGACATCGTGATCACCACGGCACTGATTCCGGGCCGCAAGGCGCCGGTGCTGCTGAGCGCCGAAACCGTTGCGCAGATGAAGCCAGGCTCGGTGGTCATCGACTTGGCAGCAGCCCAGGGCGGCAACTGCCCGCTGACCGTCGCCGATCAGGTGGTGGTCGAGCACGGTGTGACCATCGTCGGCCACACCAACCTGCCTGCGCTGGTGGCCGCTGATGCTTCGGCTCTTTATGCACGCAACCTGCTGGATTTCCTGAAACTGGTCCTGACCAAAGAAGGCCAGTTCGAGATCAACCTCGAAGACGACATCGTCGCCGCGTGCCTGATGTGCCGCGACGGCCAGATCGTGCGCAAGAACGGCTGAGGACAATAACAATGGAAGACATGCTGATCTCTCACGGCGTCTACAACCTGATCATCTTCGTGCTGGCGATCTACGTCGGCTACCACGTGGTCTGGAACGTCACCCCTGCTTTGCACACCCCGCTGATGGCAGTGACCAACGCGATCTCGGCGATCGTTATCGTCGGCGCCATGCTCGCTGCGGCCCTGACCGTCACGCCACTGGGCAAGACCATGGGCACCCTGGCTGTCGCGCTGGCGGCGGTGAATGTGTTCGGTGGCTTTTTGGTTACGCGCCGGATGCTGGAAATGTTCAAGAAGAAGGCTCCGAAAGCCAAAGCTGAGGATGCCAAATAATGAGCATGAACCTCGTTACCCTGCTGTACCTCGTTTCGGCAATCTGCTTCATCCAGGCACTCAAGGGCCTGTCGCACCCGACCACCTCGCGTCGCGGCAACCTGTTCGGCATGTGCGGCATGGGCCTGGCGGTGCTGACCACCATCGGCCTGGTGTTCAAGCTCGCGGCCTTGTCGACTGACGGCGCCAGCGCCGGTATCGGCTACATCATCGTCGGCCTGCTGGTCGGTGGTACTGCCGGCTCGATCATGGCCAAGCGCGTCGAAATGACCAAGATGCCTGAACTGGTCGCGTTCATGCACAGCATGATCGGCCTGGCGGCGGTGTTCATTGCCATCGCGGCGGTTGTCGAGCCGCAGTCGCTGGGCATCGTTGCACACCTCGGCGATTCGATCCCGACCGGTAACCGCCTGGAGCTGTTCCTCGGCGCCGCCATCGGTGCAATCACCTTCTCTGGTTCGGTCATCGCTTTCGGCAAGCTGTCGGGCAAGTACAAGTTCCGCCTGTTCCAAGGCGCACCGGTACAGTTCGCCGGCCAGCACAAGCTGAACCTGATCCTGGGCCTGGCCACGCTGTTCTTCGGCCTGATGTTCATGTTCACCGGCAGCCTGTTCGCTTTCAGCGTGATGCTGATCCTGGCGTTCGTCATCGGCGTGCTGCTGATCATCCCGATTGGCGGCGCAGACATGCCGGTCGTGGTATCGATGCTCAACAGCTACTCGGGCTGGGCAGCGGCCGGTATCGGCTTCTCGCTGAACAACTCGATGCTGATCGTGGCCGGTTCGCTGGTGGGTTCGAGCGGTGCGATTCTGTCGTACATCATGTGCAAGGCCATGAACCGTTCGTTCTTCAACGTGATCGGTGGTGGTTTCGGCGGCGCGGCAGATGCCGGCGCTGCGGGCGGCGCGAAGGAAGCACGTCCGGTCAAATCCGGTTCGGCCGACGACGCAACCTTCCTTTTGACCAACGCCGACACCGTGATCATCGTTCCGGGCTACGGCCTGGCAGTGGCCCGTGCGCAGCACGCGCTCAAGGAACTGACCGAGAAGCTGACCCACGCCGGCGTGACCGTGAAGTACGCGATCCACCCGGTCGCCGGTCGTATGCCTGGCCACATGAACGTCCTGCTGGCCGAGGCCGAAGTGCCTTACGACCAGGTGTTCGAGATGGAAGACATCAACTCCGAGTTCGGCCAGGCCGACGTGGTGCTGGTGCTCGGCGCCAACGACGTGGTCAACCCGGCGGCGAAGAACGATCCGAAGTCGCCGATCGCCGGCATGCCGATTCTGGAAGCCTTCAAGGCCAAGACCATCATCGTCAACAAGCGCTCAATGGCCAGCGGCTATGCGGGCCTGGACAACGAACTGTTCTACCTCGACAAGACCATGATGGTCTTCGGCGACGCCAAGAAAGTCATCGAAGACATGGTCAAGGCTGTCGAGTAACCGCTCTACACCGCGACAGAACGAACCCTCGGCGCCGGTATCGGCCGAGGGTTTTTTACATCTGGCGTAAAGGTGTTTTGTCCTGAAAGCCGCTAATTAGAGCCCTCGAATGCGACCTTGGTCGTGGGACGAAAAAAATCCAGTTCTCTAGACTTGGGCCCTCGCATCCTCGTCCCGAGATAAGAAAACCATGCACCGTGAACGTATTCGCCTGCCTTCTTTGATGAGCAAGGTAATGAGCGCGGCCGACGCCGCCTCCCTGATCAAGGACGGCATGACCGTCGGCATGAGCGGTTTCACCCGCGCCGGTGAAGCCAAGGCCGTGCCCAAGGCTCTGGCCGAGCGCGCCAAGGCCTCGCCGCTGAAGATCAGCCTGATGACCGGGGCCAGCCTGGGCAACGATCTGGACAAGCAACTGACTGAAGCCGGCGTGCTGTCGCGGCGCATGCCGTTCCAGGTCGACAACACGCTGCGCCGTGCAATCAACGATGGCTCGGTGATGTTCATCGACCAGCACTTGTCCGACACCGTCGAGCAACTGCGCAACCGTCAGATCAAACCAGTGGATATCGCAGTCATCGAATGCGTGGCCATCACCGAAGAAGGCCACCTGGTGTTGAGCACCTCGGTGGGCAACTCGGCCAGCTTCGCGATTCTGGCCGAGCAGGTGATCATCGAGATCAACACCGCCCAACCGCTGGAGCTCGAAGGGCTGCACGACATCTATATACCGACCTACCGCCCGACCCGTATGCCGATCCCGGTATTGAAGGCAGACAGCCGCATCGGCAGCCAGGCGGTGAAGATCGACCCGGCGAAGATCGTCGGCATCGTGTTCAGCGACCAGCCCGACTCACCTTCAACTGTACTGCCCGCCGACCACGAGACCCAGGCCATCGCCGGGCACCTGGTGGAATTCTTCAAGAATGAAGTGAAACAAAACCGCCTGACCAACCAGCTGATGCCGCTGCAGGCGGGCGTGGGCACCATCGCCAACGCGGTGATGACCGGCCTGATCGATTCGCCTTTCCACGACATGGCGATGTACTCCGAAGTACTGCAGGACTCGACCTTCGACTTGTTCGAGGCCGGCAAGCTGAATTTCGCTTCGGGTTGCTCCATGACCCTGTCCGAGCGCAAGCACGACGCGGTGTTCAACAACCTGGAGCAGTACAGAAGCAAACTGTTACTGCGTCCGCAGGAAATTTCCAACCACCCTGAAGTAGTTCGGCGCCTGGGCATCATCGGTATCAACACCGCGCTGGAGTTCGATCTCTATGGCAACGTCAACTCCACCCACGTCGGCGGAACCCGCATGATGAACGGGATTGGCGGCTCCGGAGACTTCGCCCGGAACGCCCACCTGGCGATCTTCGTCACCAAGTCGATCGCCAAGGGCGGCGCGATTTCCAGCGTGGTGCCGATGGTCAGCCACGTGGACCACACCGAGCACGACGTCGACATCCTGGTGACCGAGATCGGCCTCGCCGACCTGCGCGGCCTGGCGCCTCGGGAGCGCGCCCGGGTGATCATCGACAACTGCGTGCACCCGGCCTACCGCGAAGCCCTCAACGATTACTTCCGCAAGGCCTGCGCCATCGGCGGGCACACGCCGCACGTGCTGCGCGATGCACTGAGTTGGCACCTGAACCTGGAAGAAACCGGCCGCATGCTGGCGGTGTAAGAAAACAGTTGTGAAGTGGCGACGACCTTTCGTCGCCACTTTTTCTCCACATAACACTGTTCTGGCAAAAACTGTTCTGCTGTACCGGTCAATTTCACCCTCAAAACCACTCCTTTCACCAAACCGGCGCACAAAACGCACCATCTCAGTGCTGACCGGTACAGTTGCCCCATTTCAGAACAAAACAGTACCCTCTAACAGTTAACTGAAGCAGCACAATACAGGTGAACTGTGTCTGGAGAGAGGAGGGCAACGAGCGGAAAATGGGCACCAGTCAAGTCACTCTCTAATCCCGCCACAAGCGGAAGGAAGAAGCACCATGGAACGCACCGTAAGTTCCGAACTGTTCTACGAAGAAACCGCTCAATCGGCCAAAGGCTCCCTGCCCCTGCGCATGTTCGCCAACCTGATGCTCTGGCAGCGTCGTCTGTCCAGCCGCCACCAGCTGGCTCGTCTGGATGCTCGTCTGCTGGCTGACGCCGGTATCAGCGAAGCCCAGCGTTACGAAGAGCTGAGCAAGCCGTTCTGGCGCTAAGTCAGCGCCCGCTGGTCCCAGGCTTCACGCCTCTCACCAGCACCCTGAATTCCACGAAGCCCGTCGCAGGTTACTGCTGACGGGCTTTGTCGTTTCTGGATCTGCAACGCCATTCCCCCGTAGCAGCACGGCTTGCCGGCGGGAGCGATATGTCTGTAACGAATGTGTCGACTGACACACCGCCCCGCCGGCAAGCCGTGCTGCTACGAGGGGAATGAGCAATACCGTTACAGTTTTATAGAATCTCAAACAAACAAGTACAGTCCTTGATTTGCAAGCCTTACAGCCCGTTCGCAGAACCTTTAACAACCAGCTGGCCATTCGCCCGGATAGTCCTCAACCCCCTGCTTACGCTAGTCTTGCACCCACTTTTACCCCGTCGCTTGCGAGACAGCTCTGCTCATCTCCGGATTTGCGCGTGTGGTTTCAATCGGCCCTTGTGGAGTTAAACATGTCTCGTCTTCGTCTCATGACTGCCGCTGCATTTCTGATCGCGGCAACCGGTGCCCAGGCTTCCAGCTTCGTGGTGACCACCGACACCCTCGTTCGCGCACTGGACGCCTCGTCCAACGCCACCTCGAGAATTTCGTCGTCCTTCCACGACGACAAAATCGTGCTCGAGGCCCGTGACGACGCCGCCAGCTTCGTCGCCTCCGAAGGCCAGATGCGCGGCGTACATCTGGAAGGCGCCTTCCAGCACATCCGCGAAGTAGCCCCTGAGCTGCAAGCGACCGATGCACAGTTGGCGCAGGCAATTCTCGCCATCTGATTCAGCTTCGCGACAGCTTTGCCTGCGCTTGCCCCGACACCTTCACTGGCTCTGGCCGGGGCATTTGCGCTAGCCTTGCGGCTCGTTCCGTCAATACCTAAGACTCATGCACTTATTGTCTCGCCTGTTGCTTGCAGCGACCGCCAGCCTGATCTTTGCCACACAGGCCCAAGCGTTCGACACAACCACACAAAGCCTGATCAAAAGCGGGTACGGCACCAGCCAAGTGACGACCGGGCCTTTCGATAACAAACTGATACTTGCCGCCCAGGATGATGCTGCAGCGTTCATTGCCACTGATGGCCAACTGCGAGGAGCACAGCTGGAGTCGGCGTTGATGTATCTGCGTCAGACCTCTGCAAAACTTCATGCCAGCGACCTTGAACTGGCGCAGGCAATCCTCGTCCAATAATCACTCGTTGTATCTATCTGTCTTTTGGAGACGTTCCATGCGTACCCCGCTTATCGTTGCGGCCCTGGGCTTGCTCGTGCTGACCGACGTGGCCCAGGCCCAGACCTTGAAAGCGACCAGCAACATCGTTGTCCGTGCCTTTGGCCGCAGCGTCGACTTCACCTCCGACACCACCTCTTCTGTACGCAACTGGAAAATGGTCGTCGAAGCCCAGGACGACGCCGCCAGCTACGTCGCCAGCAACGGTGATATCCACGGCGCCCGCCTGGATGCAGCCTTCGCCACCCTGCGCGATCGCCTGCCGGAAGCCCGCAACGCCAGCGACCAGGACCTCGCCGAAGCCATCCTCGCATTGTGAGGCGCATCGCCGTCTGGCTGCTGGCATCGGCGCTCTCGCTGATCTGCACGAGCGCCTTTGCCGACCTGAGCCTGTCGCTGCACACCGACGGGCTCGATGCTGCACAAACCAAAGCCAGCCAGACGCTGCTCGATGAAGCCATGGCGCACTTGCCGCCGATGTTCATCAGCAAACTGGACCGCAAGGTCGAAGTGCACTGGACCGATGACATGCCGCCCAACGCCTATGGGCGTGCGGACGGCCCTTATCGGCTGGACCTGAATCAGAAGCTGCTGGCGGGATTGACCGACGGCAGCGCGGCCACCACCAAGACCAATCGCCCCCACGGCACCGTGCGCGAAGAAATGCTCGCGACGGTCCTGCATGAACTGACCCACATCTATGACCACGCTCAGCTGTGGTCGCCGCGAGACCGCAAACTGATCATCGCCTGTTCGCGCCAGGGCAATAGCCTGGGCAAGATCGGCCTGCGCGACAGTTGCCGCGGACAGACCGAGCGCCGTTTCACGTTGAGTGACGACCCGCGTCTGCTGGACCTGGCCGGCTGGCCGCAGTATGTCGGGCGGCGAGGGGAGCGCGAAGAGCGCAACGGCCAGGTGGCACGCAGCCCGGATATCTACGAAACCACCAGCCCTCTGGAATTCGTCGCGGTGAACATGGAGTACTTCCTCCTCGATCCGGCCTACGCCTGCCGCCGCCCGGCGCTGTATGACTACTACAAGCAGCAGTTCCACTGGGCGCCTGCGGCCAAGGATCAGTGCCCGACGTCTTATCCGTACCTCAACGCCGGCAACGACTTCGCCCGTGAACCGCTGGGCAAGCTCGACCCGGAGCGGGTCTACGAGGTCGACTACCTGCTCGCCGAAGCCAACCAGAATCTGGTCAGCCGCTGGGGCCACAGCATGCTGCGGCTGGTAATCTGCAAGCCCGGCCGCCCGCGCGGGCCCGACTGCCGCCTGGATCTTGACCAGCATCTGGTGCTGTCCTATCGCGCCTTCGTCAACGACCTGCAGCTGTCCAGCTGGAGCGGCCTGACCGGCAAATACCCGTCGCGCCTGTTCGTATTGCCGCTGGGCCAGGTGATCGACGAATACACCAAGACCGAACTGCGCAGCCTGGCTTCGGTGCCGCTTAAGCTGTCGCGCCAGGAGATCGATGGCCTGGTGCAGCACGCGGCCGAAATGCACTGGGCCTACGACGGCGACTACTGGTTCCTGTCCAACAACTGCGCGGTGGAAAATCTCAAGCTGTTGCGCAGTGGCACCAACGACCCGCGCCTCGTTGGCCTGGACAGCATTCTGCCCAACGGCCTGCTTGAAGTGCTCAAGGGCAGGGGACTGGCCGACACCAGCGTGCTGGACGACCCCAAGCGCGCCTTGCGTCTGGGCTACAAGTTCGACTCGTACCGCGACCGCTATCAGGCGATGTTCGATGTGCTGCGCAAGACCACCGATGTGAAAGAGAAAACGGTGGAGGACTGGCTGGCCTTGTCCGCCAAGGAACGCCAGCCGTATTTCGCCAAGGCCAACCTGCGCAGCAGCGCGGCGTTGCTGCTGCTCGAACAGGCGAGCATGCGTCGGCAACTGTTGCTGGCTCAGGATGAGGTCAAGCAGCGATACCTGAGCGCGGTGGAGAAGAAAGACAACCGGGTTTCCCAGGCCACCGGCACGCTGCAGGACATTCTGGCCAACAGCGGCTTCCTCAGCCGTCCGGCCGAGCTGCTGGGCAGCGGCGGATACGGCTTGCCGCAAGAGGGCGAGTGGCAGCGCCTGGAGGCCGAGAGCAGCCAGCGGCAGAAGCAGCTGCAGCGGCTCAGCGGCGATCTGGACAAAGAGGTGAGGGCGCTGCTGGAGCCGGACCGCGCCGCCGAAATCGCCGCCACCGAGGACAACCTCAAGCAGATCGGCGAACACCTGCGAGCGCTGCACAAGGCGGCGGGCGGGCTTGAGTTGCCGTAGGGCAATCGCATTTCTGCGTTTGATTCTGGCCGAAGGCCGTGGGAGCCCAGCTTGCTGGCGATCTGTTGCGCAGCAACAGCAAAACCAGACGACCCGGTTCTATAGACACACCGAGTTTGCAGGGTTTGCTGCCGCTTCGCGCCAGATCGCCAGCAAGCTGGGCTCCCACGGCCTTCGGCCAGAAGCGGATCCAGACGGATCTACAGGGTTTCCTCCCGCTCTTCGGGCAAATGCTCATCCAGATGCAGCCACGGCAATCGGCTGTCCGCCCAGATATGCCGCTCGGCCGGCGCCAGCTCCGGGTGGTCGAGGGTGGCGATGGTCACGTCCATGGTGTCGGGGCTGTGCTGGGTGAACAGCGCGACCTGCGCCCCGCAGTTGTTGCAGAAAAATCGCACACAGGTCGGGCCGGAATCGTACGCCGCGGGGCTTGCACCCAGCCATTTGAAGGCGTCCAGCGGCACCGTGATCCAGGTCACCACAATGCCCCCTGAAGTGCGCCGACAGATCGAGCAATGGCAGTGCGCGATGTCGCGCAGCGGTGCGTCGAGTTGATAGCGCAGGTTGCCGCAATGGCACCCGCCGGTATGGCGTTCACTCATGGCTGTCCTCCCGGTCGTCTCTAGCCTCTGACTGCCGGATGCCGAAATTGCTGCATTTTTCCGACAGCGACGAACGAAATCGCAACGAAAGCTTGCTGAAAGGCAAGGGCATTAGCATCCCCCCACCGCCGGCGACAGACCGGCCAGGCAGGACGAACGCACCCTGACGTTCTCCGGCCCATCTACAACAACAATTTCGGTGATTCTGATGCTTGCATTCCCTGCGCTGCACCCCTCGTTCGCTCCCCGACTCCACGCGCCGCTCGCTCTGAGCTGATTGCCTCACATCGATCGTTTTCACGCCGCGTAACGCCTGGAGTATTTCTATGTTGACCTTCCTCGGCTTCGCCATGGTCGTCGCCTTCATGTACCTGATCATGAGCAAACGCCTGTCGGCGCTGATTGCCCTGATCATCGTGCCGATCATTTTTGCCCTGTTCGGCGGTTTCGCCAGCGACATCGGCCCGATGATGCTCGCCGGCATCAGCAAACTCGCGCCCACCGGCGTGATGCTGATGTTCGCCATTCTCTACTTCGCCCTGATGATCGACTCGGGCCTGTTCGACCCGGCCGTGCGCAAGATCCTTCAACTGGTCAAGGGCGACCCGGTCAAGGTGTCGGTCGGCACTGCCGTACTGGCGCTGGTGGTTTCGCTGGATGGCGACGGCGCCACCACCTACATGATCTGCGTGGCCGCGATGCTGCCGCTGTACAGCCGCCTAGGCATGAGCCCGCGGATCATGGCCGGCCTGATCATTCTGGCGGGCGGCGTGATGAACATGACGCCATGGGGTGGCCCGACCGCCCGTGCCGCCAGCGCTCTGCACGTGGACCCGTCCGACATTTTCGTGCCGATGATTCCTGCGATGCTGGCGGGCGTGATCGCGATTCTGGTGATCGCCTATTTCTACGGCAAACGCGAACGTGCGCGTCTGGGTGAACTGCACCTGCCGGGCGATGAAGTCGACCACAGCGAAATCAGCGTCTCGCAATTCCCGGAAGCCCGCCGTCCCAAGCTGATCTGGTTCAACGGCGCACTGACCCTGGCGCTGATGGTCGCGCTGATCATGGGCCTGCTGCCGCTGCCGGTGCTATTCATGATCGCCTTCAGTATCGCCATGATCGTCAACTACCCGTGCCTGCAGGCGCAGAAAGACCGCATCGCCGCCCACGCCGGCAGCGTGCTGGCCGTGGTGGGGCTGATCTTCGCCGCCGGTATCTTCACCGGCATTCTGTCCGGCACCGGCATGGTCGACGCCATGTCCAAGAGCCTGCTGGCGGTAATTCCAGAGGCGATGGGGCCTTATCTGGCGGTGATCACAGCGGTGGTCAGCATGCCGTTCACCTTCTTCATGTCCAACGACGCGTTCTACTACGGCGTGTTGCCAGTGCTGTCCGAAGCCGCTGCGCACTACGGCATCAGCCCGGTGGAAATGGCCCGTGCCTCGATCGTCGGCCAGCCCGTCCACTTGCTGAGCCCGCTGGTGCCTTCGACCTACCTGCTGGTGGCCCTGGCCGGGATCGAATTCGGCGATCACCAACGCTTTACCCTCAAGTGGGCAGTGCTGGTGTGCGTGTGCATACTGATCGCCGCGCTGCTGATGGGCATCTTCCCTGCGTTCAGCAGTCTATAAACTCAATTGCACCCCGGCCTTTGCACCTGTAAAAGCCGGGTAACCACAAAGCTCAAAGGAAAACCTGATGGAATGGCTGACCAACCCTGAGATCTGGGTTGCTTTCTTGACCCTGACCGCGCTGGAAATCGTGCTGGGCATCGACAACATCATCATGATCTCGATCCTGGTCAGCCGCATGCCCAAGGCCATGCAGCCGCGCACGCGGATCTTCGGCCTGGCGCTGGCAATGATCACGCGCATCCTGCTGTTGCTGTCGATCACCTGGGTGATGCGCCTGACGGCCGATCTGTTCGTGGTCTTCGGCCAGGGCATTTCCGGTCGCGACCTGATCCTGTTCTTCGGTGGCCTGTTCCTGCTCTGGAAAAGCTCCCAGGAGATCTACCACGGCCTGGAAGGCGAGGAAGAAGAACTCGAGGAGCCGAAAGGCAAGGGCGGCGCGTTCCTGTACACCATCGTGCAGATCGCCATCATCGACATCGTGTTCTCGCTGGACTCGGTGATCACCGCAGTCGGCATGGTTTCCCACGTACCGGTCATGGTCGCGGCGATCATTGTCGCCGTGCTGATCATGATGCTGTGCGCAGGCGTGATCAGCGACTTCATCGACAAGCACCCTTCGCTGAAGATGCTCGCGCTGTCGTTCCTGATCGTGGTCGGTACCGTGCTGATCGCTGAATCCCTGGATTTCCACGTCCCCAAAGGCTACGTGTACTTTGCCATGGCGTTCTCGCTGGCGGTGGAAGCCATCAACATCAAGATGCGCACCACCCGTGCCAAGAAGAAGGCATTGAAGGACCCGGTGAAACTTCGCAAGGATGTTCCGGGTCAATAAGACCCGATGCTGTGCAGATGAATGAGAACGGGGCATTGAGAGATGCCCCGTTTTTCGTTTGGTTTACGCAGACTACCTGTGGCAGGGAGCTTGCTCACGAATGATCGCATGCCCGCCGCATAGATAGGGTCAGATACACCGTCTTCGTGAGCAAGCTCACTCCCACAAGTGTCGGGCCCGGACGTTGAGATTCCAAATGACTGGTTTGTTACAGATTTGTTTCAAGAAATAATCGTCTGTGCCATGCTGGCAATAAGGCCTCGGGCCGACTAAAGCTTTAGTTGAGCGTGCTCATCACCATAAGACCCAAACGCTGTCGCTCGCTACACGCTGTACCTTCAATCCTTGCCCATTGGGCAACCTACAGGGGGCTTTTTGTATGCTGACCCTGCTCGATTTGCTTTCCGCCGTCGCGCTGTTGATCTGGGGCACACACATCGTTCGTACGGGCATTCTGCGCGTCTATGGCTCGCAACTGCGTCTGGTGATTGGCCAGAACATGTCCAAGCGCCCGCTGGCCTTCATCGCGGGGATTCTGGTCACCGCCCTGGTGCAGAGCAGCAACGCCACCGCCATGCTGGTGACCTCGTTCGTCGGCCAGGGCCTGATGACCCTGACGCCTGCGCTGGCGATCATGCTCGGTGCCGACGTCGGTACGGCGGTCATGTCTCGAATCCTCACCTTCGACCTGTCGTGGCTCTCGCCGCTGCTGATTTTTCTCGGGGTGATTTTCTTTCTGTCGCGCAAACAGACCCGCATAGGGCAGCTGGGCCGGGTCGGGATCGGCCTGGGCCTGATCATTCTGGCGCTGCAACTGATCGTCACTGCCGCGGCGCCGATCACTCAGGCCGCCGGGGTCAAGGTGCTGTTCGCCTCGCTGACCGGCGACATTCTGCTCGACGCCCTGGTTGGCGCCATGTTTGCGCTCATCTCCTATTCGAGCCTGGCGGCGGTACTGCTGACCGCGACCCTGGCCGGTGCGGAAATCATCAGCCTGCCAGTGGCCATCGGCCTGGTCATCGGCGCCAACATCGGCAGTGGCCTGCTGGCGTTCATGAGCACCAGCATGCAGAACGTCGCCGGGCGCCAGGTGGCGCTGGGCAGCCTGCTCTACAAGCTCGTCGGCCTGTTGCTGATCATCCCGGTGCTGACCCCGCTGGTGCACTGGATGGACACGCTGGACTTGAGCCCGTCGAGCCTGGTCATCAGCTTCCACGTGATCTACAACTCGCTGCGCTGCCTGATCATGCTGCCCACCGTCGGCCCCATGGGCCGCCTGTGTGCGTCGATCCTGCCGCAACCGGCGGAGGTCAACGGGCAGGCCAAACCCCGGCATCTGGACCTCGCGGCGCTGTCCACACCCAGCCTGGCGCTGGCCAATGCGGTGCGCGAAACCCTGCGCATCGGCGATCTGATCGAAAGCATGCTTGGCGCCATGCAAGAAGTGCTGCGCGGCAATCAGACCGCCGTGACTCAGGAAGTGCGTCGGCTCAACGACGAGATCGAAGTGCTCTACAACGCCATCAAGCTGTATCTGGCGCAGATGCCGCGCGAGGACCTGAGCGATCAGGACAACCGCCGCTGGGCCGAAATCTTCGAGCTGTCGATCAATCTGGAACTGGCCAGCGGCCTGATCGAGCGTATGCTGCGTAAGGTCCAGCAACAGAAGACCGCCCAACGCCGCTCGTTCTCGGAAGTGGGTCTTGAAGAACTGTCCGGGTTGCACGAACAACTGATGGCCAACCTGCGCCTGGGGCTTTCGGTGTTCTTGAGCGGCGACCCGGAAAGCGCGCGCCAGTTGCTGCGGGAAAAACGTCGTTTCCGGGCACAGGAGCGGCGTCTGGCCCATGCCCATGTCAGCAGACTGCAACGTAAAATCGTGCAGAGTATCGAGACCAGTTCGTTGCATCTTGAGCTGATCGCCGACATGAAACGTCTGAACTCCATGTTCTGCAGCAGCGCCTATGCCGTTCTCGAAACCAGCGATACCGGGGCCTTGTCCAGCGAAAGCGAGCCTGAACAATCGAGGTGAACGCCAGGGCCGGTCTGAAGTCTGTTACACATACCGGCCCGCAAGGAAGCCCGTTTTTATGCGTTGCCTGCTGTTCGTTTGCCTGCTTCTGACATCCCTATCCTCCATGGCCATCGACCGCTTTCGCGTGGAAGGTTATGTATTGCCCAACGGTTTGCAGCTGCTGCTCAAGCCGGCGGAAAAAGGCCATGTGTCCATTCGCCTGGTGGTAGGCGTCGGTTTCGACGACTTTCCCTGCCAGGACAAGGAGCTGCCGCACCTGCTCGAACACCTGCTGTTCAGCGGCATCGACGATTCCGGCGAAGGCGGCCTGGAACAACAGATGCAGGCGCTGGGCGGGGAGTGGAACGCGTTCACCAGCAACACCGACACCACCTTCGTGATCGAAGCCCCGGCGCAGAACCAGCGCAAGGTGCTGGACCTGCTGCTCGACGTGCTGACCCACACGCAGATCAACCAGAGCAATCTGGACACCGCCAAGCGCATCGTCGAGCGCGAAGACGGCGGCCACTATTCCCACCTTCAGCGCTGGCTGGACAAGCGCGACCTGGGCAACAGCGCCGGTAATCAACTGGCCGTGGAGCTGGGCCTCAAATGCGCCGAGCGCCCGGAAGTCGATCACCTCACGCTGGAGCAGATCGAACACATCCACGACAACTGGTACGCCGCCAACAACATGACCCTGATCATCGTGGGTGATCTGGACAAACTGCTGCCGGCGTATCTGGAACGCACCTATGGTCAGCTCAATGCGGTGGACCCCAGCGAGCATCCGCAACTGGCGGCCGTGAGCGAAAAGGCCGACCCCGAGCGCACGCTGATTCGTGGCTTTCTGGGCGACGGCGCCAAGTTGCACCTGCTGTTCCCGGAACCGGACATGGGCGAGCAGCACGATGAAACCCTCGACCTGGTGAGGGCCTATCTGGACTGGGCGCTGTACAGCGATTTGCGTCTGGACAAAGGCTTGTCCTACGGCCCGTCGGCAGACCGGGAGGCGTTTGGCGACACTGGGTTCCTGACCCTGAACGCCGACCTGGATCGCGACGATGTCGATGCTGCCGTGACCGCCGTACGGGCAATGCTCGAGCGACTGCGCAAGGAAGGCATGGACCCGGCCACTTTCGCTCGCCTGCAACAGGCGGCAATCGCCAAACAGGCCTGGGCGGTGCAGGGCAACAGCGCCCTGGCCGACTATTACTGGGGCGCGCTGAACGACTACGAGGACGGCCGCTTCGAAGACCCGGCCAAACGCACACGCGCGGTCAGCCTGGACCTGGCCAACCGCGCCATGCGCCAGTTGCTGGCCCAGCCGGGGTATCTGCGCATCGAGAAGCCGCTGGTCAGTTATGACGAGTTGTATGAGATCGGGTTAGGGTTGCTGGCCCTGATCGCGGTGCTGATCGTGTGGCGCTGGCGCGCCCACAAAACACGCCCTTTGTAGAGGGTTGCATCAAACCTGTGGGAGTGAGCTTGCTCACGAACGGCGGGCGCAGCCAACATTTTCATGGCTTCACCGAAGCATTCGTGAGCAAGCTCACTCCCACAAAGCAAGCGTTGAGGTTGTAACTCATGAGTGTTGGTATCCTTCCCGGGATTTTTCCTACAACGAAGTGATGACCGCAATGCCCGACTTCAACGCCCTTTTACAGAACTCCCTGGTACAGCGCGTATTGGAGTTCATGAAACGTTACCCGGGGCTGATCGCGCTGTTCGGGTTTTGCTCAGGTGTGGCCAGTTTCATCATGGTCGACCGCCAGTCCCGGCCGGGCAGCTGGATTGCGGCCATCCTGCTGATCAGCTGGCTCTGGCTGATGGTGGAAAACAGCGCGGTCAGGCTGATCGCCAGGCTGTTCAAACGCGAAATTCCCCAGCCGCTGCTGCGTTACGCGACGCAGATGATCCACCAGGAAAGCCTGTTTTTCGTCCTGCCGTTCTTCTCCATCACCACCACCTGGAACAGCGGCCAGCTGGCGTTCACCGGGTTGCTGGCCATCGCCGCGCTGATCTCGATCATCGACCCGCTCTACTACAAATGGCTGGCGCCGCGCCGCTGGCTGTTTCTGGCCCTGCACACCCTGACGCTGTTCGCCGCTTTGCTCACGGCGATGCCGATCATCCTGCACCTGACCACCGCAGAGAGTTACAAGATCGCGCTGATCGCTGCCGTCGTGCTGTCGTTCCCCAGCCTGGCGTCGAGTTTCCCGATCAACTCGTGGAAACGCGGCCTGGGTCTGGTGGTGATGACCCTGGCCATCGGCGGCGCCGGCTGGCTGCTGCGTTCCTGGGTGCCGCCGGCGACGTTGTGGCTGACGGAAGTGGCGGTCAGCACGAAATTCGACAACCAGAACCGCACCCCCGGCGAGAGCATTCAGGCGATCGGCGTCAATCAATTGCGCAACGGCGGGCTCTACGCCTACACCTCGATCAACGCGCCGCGCGGTCTGGATGAGCGGATTTATCACGTTTGGCGCCACAATGGCGAAGAAGTTGATCGAATCGCACTAGACATCCGCGGTGGACGTAAGGAAGGCTATCGGGCCTGGACGCACAAACAGAATTTTCCACCGGATGTGCTGGGTAAATGGCAGGTGAGGGTGCTGACCGAGGATGGCCAGATGATCGGCGTGTTGCGCTTCGAAGTGACCGACAGCACCGATCCTGCCGTGACCCGGAAAAAGATCACGCCTGCGGGCATCAAGCCCGGCGCAGACACCTTGAGCCCGGATGATCCGGACGCGGAAAAATCCGATGACAATGGGCCAGCCGACGACTCATCCGCCCCGGCCAAAACCAACTAAGCTCGTCGCTATGACATCGATCACCCACCTTGCTGTCGACACGCCGAAGGCCCAGGGAACCGTCTCCCTGGACACTTCGACCCAGCCTGCGCGGCTCTGGATCAGCGGAGACTGGACGCTCGCCCACTATCACCTGCTCAAGCGCCAGACCGACGCCTTGAGCGCAGGCTTTGGCGCCGATACCCAGGTGGACATGAGCGCGCTGGGGGCGCTGGACACCGCCGGAGCGTCGTTGCTGGTCGAGTTGCTGGGCGTTCAGCGCCTGCGCCTGCTGGCAGTTCAAGCGCCCAATCTGCCCGAATCCAGCCGCGCCCTGATGCAGACGATCCAGAGCGCCCTGTGCGATTACTGCCAGCCGCAGAAGGACCCGGAAGTCGCGGTCGGCACTCAACTGCTGGCGCGCATCGGCTCGGCGGTGGAAGTCATCTGGCGAGACACCCTGCAATTGCTTGGCTTCGTCGGGCTGATCCTGCAAACCTTCGTCACCACGCTGTTTCGCCCCAGGCGCTGGCGCACCACCTCGGTGATCGCCCATATCGAGCAGATCGGCCTGGACGCCGCGCCCATCGTCGCGTTGCTGACCTTCATGGTCGGCGCCGTCGTGGCGTTTCTCGGCGCCACCGTGCTCAAGGCCTTCGGCGCGACGATCTTCACGGTGGATCTGATCGGCTTCTCGTTCCTACGCGAATTCGCCGTGCTGCTGACCGCGATCCTGCTGGCAGGCCGCACCGCCAGTGCCTTCACCGCGCAGATCGGCTCGATGAAAGCCAACGAAGAACTCGACGCCCTACAGACGCTGGGGCTGAGTCCTACAGAAATGCTGGTACTGCCCCGCGTGCTGGCGCTGCTGATCTCACTGCCCATGCTGACGTTTCTGGCGATGATCTGCGGCATCGTCGGTGGCGGGGTGGTCTGCGCGCTGTCGCTGGATATTTCCCCGGCCATGTTTCTCTCGCTGATGCAGGCCGACATCGGCGTTCAGCATTTTCTGGTGGGCATCGTCAAAGCGCCGATCTTCGCCTTCTTCATCGCCGCCATCGGCTGCCTGGAAGGCTTCAAGGTCGAGGGCAGTGCCGAATCCGTGGGCGCTCATACGACATCGAGCGTGGTGCAGTCGATTTTCGTGGTCATCGTGCTGGATGCACTGGCCGCGATGTTTTTCATGGAGCTCGGCTGGTGACTCGACGTTGTGTGCAACCCAGTGAAGCGGTGATTGAAGTGCGCGGCCTGTGCAACCGGTTCGGCCCGCAGGTGGTGCATGAGAACCTCGACCTGGACCTGTATCGCGGGGAAATCCTCGCGGTGGTCGGCGGCTCGGGCAGCGGCAAGTCGGTGTTGCTGCGCAGCATCGTCGGCCTGCAGAAGCCGGCTGAAGGAAGTGTCCGAGTGCTGGGGCAGGACCTTCTGAACCTGCCTGCCAAAGCCCGCTCGCAGGTTGAAAGACGGGTCGGCGTGCTGTTTCAGAAAGGCGCGCTGTTCTCGTCGCTGACCATCACCGAAAACGTCGCGCTGCCGCTGATCGAGCATGCCGGCTTGAGCCGCGAGGAAGCCGAGCACCTGGCCGGGATCAAGATGGCGCTTTCCGGCCTGCCGCTGTCCGCCGCGCATAAATACCCGGCGTCGCTGTCCGGCGGCATGATCAAGCGCGCCGCGCTGGCCCGCGCACTGGCGCTGGACCCGGACATCCTGTTTCTCGACGAGCCCACGGCGGGCCTCGATCCCATCGGCGCCGGGGCGTTCGACCAGCTGATCCTGACCCTGCGTGATGCGCTGGGCCTGAGCGTGTTCATGGTCACCCACGATCTGGACACCCTCTACACCATCACCGACCGCGTTGCGGTGCTGGCTCAGAAACGCGTGCTGGTGGCCGATAGCATCGACAAGGTTTCAGCGACCAACGACGCCTGGATTCACGAATACTTCCATGGCCCGCGCGGCCGTTCGGCCTATGCAGCGGCCACCCACCCACACGAGGTCTCATGATGGAAACCCGCGCCCATCACATTCTGATAGGCCTGTTCACGGTGATCGTGGTCGCCGCCGCGCTGCTGTTCGGCCTGTGGCTGGCCAAGTCCAGCGTCGACACGGCATTCAAGGATTATCAGGTGGTGTTCAACGAGGCCGTGACCGGCCTGTCCCGGGGCAGCCCGGTGCAGTACAGCGGCATCAAGGTCGGCGATGTGGTCAACCTGCGCCTGGACCCACAAGACCCGCGCCGCGTGCTGGCGCAGATCCGCCTGAGCGGTGAAACCCCGATCAAGCGCGACACCTTCGCCAAACTGGCACTGAACGGCATCACCGGCACCTCGATCATCCAGCTCAGCGGCGGCACGCCCCAGAGCGAAGTGCTCAAGGGCGAGAACGGCAACCTGCCGGTGATCATTGCCTCGCCATCGCCGATTTCGCGACTGCTCAACGACAGCAACGACCTGATCACCGGGGTCAACGTGTTCCTGCACAACGCCAACGAGCTGCTGTCGTCGAAAAACGTCGAGGCCTTGAGCAAGACCATGGAGCATCTGGAACAGACCACCGCCGTGATCGCTGACCAGCGCGACGACATCCGCCAGACCCTCAAGCAACTGCTGGCGCTGAGCAAACAGGCCAGCACCACGCTGGACCAGACCACCACCGCCATGCGCAACGCCAACATTCTGTTCACGGTCGACGGCAAAAACGCGATCGCGACCGGGCAGGCGGCCATGATTTCGCTGCAACAAAGCACCGACACCATCAATCAGCTGATCAAGGTCAACAAGGACTCGGTCGACGGCGGCCTGCAAGGCCTGGGCGAACTGGGCCCGGCGATCCGCGAGCTGCGTGAAACCCTGGCCTCGCTGAAAACCATCTCCCGCAGCCTGAATGCCAACCCCAGCGGCTACCTGCTCGGTAGCGACAAGACCAAGGAGTTCGAGCCATGAGGCTTGCCGGTTTTTCCTTCAATCGACCCTTGCTGGTGAGCGCGCTGGTGGCGGCCGCCTTGTCGCTGGGCGCCTGTTCGATCCTGCCCAAACAGGAGCCTTCCGACACCTATCGGCTGCCCACCGCCATGACCGGCAACAAGGCCGCAGCGCCCGCGCCATGGTCGCTGCGCATCGCCAAGCCCAAATCCAGCGAGACCCTGGACAGCCCGCGCATCGCCGTCATCCCCCAGGGTGATGTGATCAGCAGCTACAAGGGCGCGCGCTGGAGCGATCCGGCGCCGGTGCTGCTGCGCAACCGCCTGACCGACGCTTTCTACCGTGATGGCCGCGTGCAGTCGATCAGCACCGACGACAGCAACCTGCAGGCCGATTTCGAGCTGGGTGGGGAATTGCAGGCGTTCCAGAGCGAGTACCGCGGGCAGGCCATCGAGGTGGTGATTCGTCTGGATGCGCGGCTGGCTGACGATCGCCAGCGCATCGTCGCCAGCCGCCGCTTCGAGGTGCATCAGCCGGTGGCCGACAAGCAGGTTCCCGCAGTGGTGGCGGGCTTCGGCCAGGCCAGCGATACGCTGGCCGCCCAGGTGCTGCAGTGGACCCTCGAACAGGGCCAGCAGCGTTACACCGCCGAGGCGAAGAACCAGTAGCAGACGCAGATCGCGGCCACCACGCCCGCAAACTCGGCCAGCAGCGCACAACCCACGGCATGGCGCGCGCGCTGGATGCCGACCGCGCCGAAGTACACCGCCAGCACGTAGAAAGTGGTTTCGGTGCTGCCCTGAATCGTCGCGGCCACCAGGGCCGGGAAGCTGTCCACGCCTTGGGTTTTCATGGTCTCGATCAGCATGGCGCGGGCGGCGCTGCCGGAGAACGGCTTGACCAGAGCGGTGGGCAGCGCGTCGACGAAGCGGGTGTCCAGGCCCACCCACTGCACGGCATGGCGAATGCCTTCGAGCAGAAGATCCAGCGCGCCCGAGGCCCGCAGCACCCCCACGGCGCAGAGCATCGCCACCAGATAAGGCAGCAGGTTCTTGGCCACGTCGAAGCCTTCCTTGGCGCCTTCAACAAAGGTTTCGTATACCTTGACCTTGCGCAGCGCGCCGACCACCAGAAAGATCATGATGATGCCGAACAGCGTCACGTTGCCCAGCACCGATGACAGGCTGGCCAGCGCTGTGGCCGACAGCCCGGCGAGAATCGCCATGAAGCCGCCGAGCAATAAGGCGCCCGGTACCAGATAGGCCAGCACTACCGGGTCCCACAGCCGCAGGCGCTGCATGAACGCCACCGAAAGCAGGCCCACCAGCGTGGAGGCGCTGGTCGCCAGCAGAATCGGCAGAAACACCATGGTCGGGTCGACGGCGCCTTGCTGGGCGCGGTACATGAAGATGGTCACCGGCAGCAGGGTCAGCGACGAGGCGTTGAGCACCAGAAACAGAATCTGCGCGTTGCTCGCCACGGTCTGGCTGGGGTTGAGTTCCTGCAGCGAGCGCATGGCCTTGAGGCCAATGGGCGTGGCAGCGTTGTCCAGGCCCAGGGCGTTGGCGGCGAAGTTCAGGGTAATCAGGCCCAGGGCAGGGTGGCCGCGGGGCACTTCGGGCATCAGGCGATGGAACAGCGGCGCCAGGACCTTGCCCAGCCAATCGACGATCCCGGCCTTTTCGGCGATGTTGAGAAAGCCCAGCCACAGGGTCAGGGTGCCGAACAACAGGACCATGACCTCGACCGACAGCTTGGCCATGGCAAAGATGCTCTCGACCATTGCGGCAAAGATGCCGGCGTTACCGCCCACCAGCCATTGAGCCAGCGCAGACACTGCTGCGACCACGAAAAAACCAAGCCATAGGCCGTTGAGCATCAGTCAATCCCCTCGCTAGATGCGGGGATGATAGCGGCGCACACGAAGCTCGCACAAACACCCCTACCTGTAGGAGCGAATTCATTCGCGACAAATGGATCAGGCGACATGGATGTGTCGCCTGAAACGGCCGTTCGCGAATGAATTCGCTCCTACAGGGTGTACGGCGTGGATCATGAACGGGTGAAAAATCAACGGTTCGAGAACAACAAACCCCGGACAGGCCGGGGTTTGTGGATGACGCCTTGGCGATCAGTCGGTGGTCGACTGGCCCGCAGGCATCGCTTGCTTGCCGCTCATGTGCGGCAGGGAGTTGTAGTAACGCTCGCCCTTGGCGTCGTCGTACATGCCTTCCCAACGGGCGATGACCAGTACCGCCAAGGCGTTGCCGATCACGTTCAGCGCGGTGCGCGCCATGTCCATGATGCGGTCGACACCGGCGATGAACGCCAGGCCTTCCAGCGGAATACCGACGCTGCCCAGGGTCGCCAGCAGCACCACGAAGGACACGCCCGGTACACCGGCGATGCCTTTGGAGGTGACCATCAGGGTCAGTACCAGCATGATCTGCGTGCCCACCGACAGGTCGATGCCGTACAGCTGGGCAATGAACAGTGCCGCGATGCTCTGGTACAGGGTCGAACCGTCGAGGTTGAACGAGTAGCCGGTCGGCACCACGAAGCTGCTGATGGCCTTCGGCGCGCCGTAGGCTTCCATCTTCTCGATCACGCGCGGCAGCACGGTTTCGGAACTGGCGGTGGAGTAGGCCAGCACCAGCTCATCCTTGAAGATGCGCATCAGCTTGATCACCGAGAAGCCGAACAGGCGAGCGACCAGGCCCAGCACCACGAAGGCGAAGAAGGCGATGGCCACGTAAACCAGGATCACCAGTTTGGCCAGCGGCAGCAGGGAGGCGAAACCGAAGTTGGCGACGGTCACGGCGATCAGGGCGAATACGCCGATCGGCGCGTAGTTCATGATCATGTGAGTGACTTTGAACATGGTTTCCGAAACGCCCTGGAACACCTTGACCAGCGGCTCGCGCACTTCGGCGTTGAGGCTGGACAGACCCAGGCCGAAGAACACCGAGAAGAAGATGATCGGCAGCATTTCGCCACGGGCGACGGCGGCGAAGATGTTCGACGGGATCAGGTTCAGGATGGTCGCGATCAGCGCGTGGTCATGCTGCACCTCGGAAGTGGTCTTCTCGTAGGAAGAGATGTCCACGGTGCCCAGCGTGCTCATGTCGATGCCGGTGCCCGGATGGAACACGTTGGCCAGCAACAGGCCGACGATGATGGCGATGGTGGTGACGACTTCGAAGTAGATGATCGTCTTCAGGCCGATGCGGCCCAGTTTCTTCGCGTCACCGACACCTGCGATACCGACCACCAGGGACGAAATCACGATCGGGATCACGATCATCTTGATCAGACGGATGAAGATGTCGCCGGCAGGCTGAAGGATATTGCTGATCCACCACGCTTTTTCAGCGCTGAAGTGGTTGAGCAGTGCTCCCAGCGAGATGCCCAGGACCAGACCGATGAGGATCTGCCAGGCCAGGCTCAGTTTTGCCTTCTTCATTTCAATAACCTTTGTTGTAGTTGGCGAGAACAGCTTCCATCGACACCTTCGCAGACGCTCTTGTGAAGCGGCCGGTTGGCGCGAATGCCCTTGAAACTGTTCAGAGAAGGTCACCGCAAGTGAGCGTCCGAGCTCTCGGCAGGCGGAAAAAAGGCGCAACTATTCCGATGCAAGGGGCCACCGTCTAATGCCGTAAATGCCTACCTCATGCCGAATCGGTATGAGAAAAATCAAATACTTAGCAAAATACGCCCCAAAATAGAGCATTTGGGACCAGTACAAAAGTGCTGAGAAGTGGCTAAAACGTCGCCTGTAGCCGGGTCAAGGGCCTCAATGGCATGGCAAGTGACAAATTGGCCATGTTCGACCGGCTCAATGGGTCGCGAAGGGCTTTTCTCGATATACGGTCAGAAAGGAGGTCAAACGAGGGGGAAAAACGATTGCGCGTCGCAAGTCCATGATCGGATCGCCTTGTGAGCGTGGCTCTGACGATGGACTTGCTTGGCGGCTTGCCTGACCCGGCCCACGAATGGGAGCACTCCCTGTGCACCTGGAACGCTGCGACCACTCCCTTGGTCAGAACGCTCCGGCCCCTTGGTCACGCGCAAACCCTCCTCGGGCTGCGCGGCTGTCGGGAAGACCAATGCTGGTTCGCCTTCCTTCATTCATTCAAATCAGTACCAGTTCGGATCTTTCTTGAGCTGTTCCTTCAGCAGGCCCTGCATACCCTCATCGGGTTTGCCGAGAAACCGGTAATCGGCGTGCCGGGTTGGCGACTTGTCCGCTGACAGACCTGCCGGAACCTCCACAAGCATCGCGTAGGCGTGGGACTTGTCCAGGCTGAACGCAACGATCAGGCGTTTGTTGATGCAAGTGTCCTGGGTTTCGCACAGCGGCCCCACCAGATACTTGTCACCGTCCTCGGTCACCGCATTCATCTGCTCGGACGTGCCGGACAGATTGATCACCCAATCGGGCAAACGTTCCTCTTTCTTCACTACACTCGACCAGGTCTGGCGATATTCAGGGTCAGAACTCAACAGCTCGTTGACCCGCGCCTGACCGTCGTTGGCCGCCATGGCCCCCGCACTGGCGCTTGCGAGAAGCGCCAGCGTCAGTGCATGGAAATGCTTGCCAGCCATGGTCAGCCCCGTCCGCGACGACCGAAGAAGAACGACACGACGAACATCACCAGGAACACAATAAAGAGAATCTTGGCGATACCCGTTGCGGTGCCTGCGATACCACCGAAGCCCAGAACCGCTGCGACGATGGCGATGATCAGAAATGTGATTGCCCAGCTCAACATGGTGATTCTCCTTACCGTTTTTGATTTCTCGTTCTAACTGCACCCAGGTGTCGGGAACGACCCGGGGTGAAGGTCACGTCTTCGAGCACAGTGCTCAGAAGACCCAACTCTGCTGACGCGGCGCCTCATCAATGGCAGCTGCGGCGTCTTCGACCGGCTGCATGCTCAGCGCCACATCACTGGCCTTCAGCGCACTCGCCTTGGCGAATGGCGCGCTGTGGGTGTAGATCGGCTGGACTTGAGCGGCGTCCTGGGTCTGGGTCCAGTGATTGAACTGCTGAAAGATGATCAGCGTGACCATCAACGCCAGGCTGGCGAACAGACCCTGCTGCATGTGCAGAGGGGAGATGCGCAGTTGGGCGAGGCGTTGGATGTTCATTCGGTGGGCTCCAGGTGATCTTGTTGCCTGATGATGCAGGCTTGCTACCTGGAGAGAGTGCAGCTGCTGTGCCAGCTTTTTTCAGAAGACAAAATCGTTATAAATCAACAAGTTAAATAGACAGGAAAGATAGATCTTACAAGCAGGCTGCACGATTGAACATTTGCCATCGTGCGTATTGCACGACATCGACGGCGGGTAAATTACTTGTGGGAGTGAGCTTGCTCACGAATGCGGTGTGTCATTCACCATTGATGTGCCTGAACCAACGCTTTCGTGAGCAAGCTCACTCCTACAGAGGGGCGTGGTCATGCTCAACCCGCACTACGCGCCACCACCCGCAACGTATCGGCATCCACCCCCTTGACCCCGCGGATGTTGCGCGCAATCTCCACCGCCAGCTCCTTCTCGGCGTAATTGGCCACCACACCGTCCAGGCTCACCACGCCGTCCTTGGTCTGGACCTTGATGTTCAGGCCATCGAGCGTGCGGCTATAAATAAGGCTGGATTTGACCTTGCTGGTGATCCACGCATCGCTCAGCTCCTCCTTCACGCTGTTGGCGGTGGCTTCGTTCTGCTCCTTGATCGCCTGGGTATCGCGCGCGCTGACGCTGATCAGGTTGTTCACCTCGGTCACGCCGTCGGTGTTACTCGCCAGGCTACCGGCCAGTTGCTTGGCATCAGCGTCCTTGGCCTGGCCTTTCAAAGTCACCACGCCCTGATTGGCGCTCACATCGATGTTCAGGCCCTCGGTCACGCTGTTCCACAACAGCTTGGATTTGATCGTCGCCGTCAGCGTCGCATCGTCGAAACGCTGGGCCATGTTGGCCTTGGTGCCCGGTTCGGACGCGACTTGCGGGTCGATCTCCAGCTGGTTGTCCACCTTGTTGATGCCTTGGGCATCGCTGGCGATCTGCGTGGCCAGGTCTTTGTCGACCTGATTTTCCACCTTGCCCTTGAGCGTGGCCGTGCCCTGTTCGACCTGCACGCTGATGTTGAACGGGCTCAAGTGGCGATTGAGGGCGAAGGCAGTCCAGATCGAGCCTTCCTGACGCGCCTGCTGCAATTGCGTCTGCAGATCGCCCTGTGCCGCCTGAACCGTGACAGGCGCCGCTCCCAGGAGGCTGGCGGCGGTGAGAGCGAGGGCGAGTGTATTCAGCGGGCGCATAGCGATTCTCCAGACATTTGCAAAAGGTACTCATGGAAAGACTTTGCATTGGCCCGGATGTTCTGTCGGGTGTTCCCTGCGCCGCTGTAGCCCAACGCTCAAGCCTGGAGCGGCGCAGGTTTCAGGCGCTGCAAATCAAGGGGTTATCGGTTTTTTCGGTAGATCGCTACCATGCCGCGCGCGGAATCAATCAGAATGAACCATGCAACTTGCCCGATCTTTCCGGGACTAACCAAGACAATTCACTTAGGAGCGTAGGAAAAATGGAAGCAGCCACTGAGAATCAGGGCCGTATTCTGCTTGTGGATGATGAATCCGCCATCCTTCGCACCTTCCGTTATTGCCTGGAAGATGAGGGCTACAGCGTCGCCACCGCCAACAGCGCAGCACAGGCCGAAGCCCTGCTGCAGCGTCAGGTGTTCGATGTCTGTTTTCTGGATCTGCGTCTTGGGGAAGACAATGGTCTGGACGTGTTGGCGCAGATGCGCATTCAAGCGCCGTGGATGCGCGTGGTGATCGTCACCGCGCACTCGGCTGTGGACACTGCGGTGGACGCCATTCAGGCGGGCGCGGCGGATTACCTGGTCAAGCCGTGCAGCCCGGATCAGCTGCGTCTGGCGACCGCCAAGCAACTGGAAGTGCGCCAGCTCTCGGCGCGTCTGGAAGCCCTCGAAGGCGAAGTGCGCAAACCCAAGGACGGCCTGGATTCCCACAGTCCGTCGATGATGGCGATCCTGGAAACCGCGCGCCAAGTGGCGAGCACCGATGCCAACATCCTGATTCTCGGCGAGTCGGGCACCGGTAAGGGCGAGCTGGCTCGCGCGATTCATGGCTGGAGCAAGCGCGCGAAAAAAGCCTGCGTCACCATCAACTGCCCGTCGCTGACCGCCGAGCTGATGGAAAGCGAGCTGTTCGGCCACAGCCGCGGCGCATTCACCGGCGCCAGCGAGAGCACGCTGGGCCGGGTCAATCAGGCCGATGGCGGTACATTGTTCCTCGATGAAATCGGCGATTTCCCACTGACGCTGCAGCCCAAACTGCTGCGCTTCATCCAGGACAAGGAGTACGAGCGCGTGGGCGACCCGGTCACCCGCCGCGCCGACGTGCGCATTCTGGCCGCCACCAACCTCAACCTTGAGGACATGGTCCGCGAAGGGCGCTTCCGTGAAGACCTGCTCTATCGCCTGAACGTGATCACCCTGCACCTGCCGCCCCTGCGCGAGCGCAGCGAAGACATCCTGACCCTGGCCGACCGTTTCCTGGCGCGCTTCGTCAAGGACTACGGGCGCCCGGCGCGCGGTTTCAGCGAAGATGCACGCAGCGCGCTGCTCAACTACCGCTGGCCGGGCAACATTCGCGAACTGCGCAACGTGATCGAACGGGCGAGCATCATCTGCCCGCAAGAGAAAGTCGAAGTCAGCCATTTGGGCATGGGCGACCAGCCGACCAACAACTCGCCGCGGGTCGGTGCGGCGATGAGCCTGGACGAGCTGGAGAAAGCCCACATCGGCGCGGTGCTGGCCACCAGCGACACCCTGGACCAGGCCGCGCGCACACTGGGCATCGATGCATCGACGCTGTACCGCAAACGTAAACAATACAATCTGTGACCGGTCACCCATGAAGTTGGCAATGAAACTGCGTACCCGGCTTTTCCTCAGCATCTCGGCGCTCATCACCGTCGCCTTGCTGGGATTGCTGCTGGGCCTGATCAGCGTCATGCAGATGGCCACGTCCCAGGAATCGCTGATTCAGCACAATTTCGCCACGTTGGATGTCGGCCTGAAGTTGCGGCAGAACCTGGGCGATCAGCTGGTCATCCTGCTCAAGGACAACAGCGATCAGGCGGCCCTGCTGCAGGATCAGAAAGCCTTCCAGGCGCTGCTCGCCCAAGGCATCGATCACGACCTGCAAACCAGCGGCCACAGCGGATTCGAGCCGGTCAGGCAGGACTTCGCGCAATTTCTCGATGCACTCGGCAAATCCAGCGATCCGGCCAACGCGATCAGCAACGACATGGCCGTGATCAACGCCTTCAACGCCGTGCGCAATGACTTGGTCGAGGCGCATCGCCAGGCGCTGGAGAACATCACCCACGCCCAGAGCGCCTCGCAGACCAAAGCCTTGTGGGTCGCCGGGCTATTGGGCCTGGTCGGCCTTGCGGTGCTGGTGATCGGGTTCATCACGGCCCACGGCATCGCCCGGCGTTTCGGCGGGCCGATCGAGGCGCTGGCCAAGGCGGCGGACAACATCGGCCAGGGCAATTTCGACGTGACCCTGCCCATTTCCTCGGCCTCGGAGATGAACCAGCTGACACGCCGCTTCGGCATCATGGCCGAGGCCCTGCGCGAGCATCAGGTGACCAACGTCGATGAACTGCTGGCCGGCCAGCAACGCTTGCAGGCCGTGCTCGACAGCATCGACGATGGCTTGTTGATGATCGATCGCCAGGGCCGGCTGGAGCATTTGAACCCGGTGGCCCAGCGCCAACTGGGATGGGAAGAGAGCAAGCTGGGGCAGACACTGGGCGAAGCGCTTGATCGGCCGGAGATGCAACAGCAGTTGTCGCTGGTACTGCGTGGTGGCTCGCTGGAGCGCGCGCCGGAAGACCTGTCCATCGAGATCGACGGCGAGACCCGGTTGCTGACCTACAGCATGACGCCGGTGAGCCACACCAAGGGGCATATTCTCGGCGCCGTGATGGTGTTGCACGATGTCACCGAACAACGGGCATTCGAGCGCGTGCGCAGCGAGTTCGTCCTGCGCGCGTCTCACGAGCTGCGCACGCCGGTCACTGGCATGCACATGGCCTTCGGGCTGTTGCAGGAGCGCGTGCAGTTCGCCCCGGACTCGCGCGAGACCGACCTGCTCAAGACCGTCAACGAAGAAATGCAGCGTTTGATGCAGCTGATCAACGACCTGCTGAACTTCTCGCGCTATCAGAACGGCCTGCAGAAGCTCAACCCCGAGCCGTGCGACGTCAGCGAGTTGCTCAATGCCGCGCGCCAGCGGTTCGCCGAATCGGCGCAGGAGCAGGACGTGATGGTGCTGCTGGAAATGCAGGAGCCCTTGCCGCGCCTGCAGGCGGACAAGGCCCAACTCGATCGCGTGCTGGACAACCTGCTGGACAACGCCCTGCGCCACACCCCGCAGTCAGGCCTGATCCGCCTGCAGGCACGGCGACATGGCGAGCGTTTGATCATCAGCGTCGACGACAACGGCGAAGGCATTCCCTACGGCCAGCAGGCGCGGATCTTCGAGCCGTTCGTACAGGTGGGGCGCAAGAAAGGCGGCGCGGGCCTTGGCCTGGCGCTGTGCAAGGAAATCGTGCAATTGCATGGCGGGCGCATGGGTGTGTATTCGCGGCCGGGGCAGGGAACGCAGTTTTATATGGCGCTGCCGCTTTAATCAGGCGACATCATCGGCCCGCCGTCCGGCGTTGCGCCGCCCGCCGGTAACCAACTCGGTAAACTTCGCCGCACTCAAGGGCCGTGCGAACAACCAGCCCTGGCCGTAGATCACGCCTTCGCTCTTGAGCAACAGCGCCTGGGATTCGAACTCGATGCCTTCGGCGATCACCCGCAGCTCCAGCGCATGGGCCATGCGAATGATGTGTGGCGCCACACCGCTGCTAGCGGCATCGTGCCCCAACGCGTCGATGAACGCCTTGTCGATCTTCAGGCAGTCCACCGGCAGTGTCTGCAAATAGGCGAGGCTGCAATACCCGGTACCAAAATCGTCGATCAGCACCTGATGCCCACGATCGCGCAACGCCTGCAGGTGATTGCGGGCGATCACCACATCCACCAAACCGCGCTCGGTGACCTCGAACGCAATCTGCCGAGGCGCCACACGGTGTAGCGCCAGAAGCTTCGCCGTCACCCGGCCGATGCGCGGCGCCATCACATCGCACGCGGCCAGGTTCACTGAAACATAAAGATGCGGATTCGCCCTGAGCAACTGACCGAGTTGCTCCAGCAATTGCTGCAGGACGAAATCGGTGATCTGCCGGATCTGCCCTGTGTTCTCGGCGAGCGGGATGAACAGGTCCGGACTGGTCAGTGTGCCGTCGGGTCGTCGCCAGCGCACCAAGGCCTCAGCGCCCACGCACTGGCGGGTGTTGAGGTCGAAAATGGGTTGATACAACACCTTCAGCTCGCCCCGGCGCAAAGCACCGTGCAACTCGCCGCCCAGCGACTGCCGCTGGCGAACCAGTTGCAGCACCAGAATGCCGATGCACAGCGACACCAGCACACTGGCCGGGACCAGCAGCCACCAGGCGCCGGTGACCTTTTCCTGCAAACCGCTGCGCGGCGTGATCAGCACCAGTTGATAGTCGGGGTTCTGCGTGGGCATGCGGTAGACGAGCTTGTCCTGGGTGGTGCTCAGCGTCTCGGTAGAGGTGGGCGACCAGTCAGGCGTCGGCGGCCAGGCCTGGGCAGGCCCCAACACCGGAACAGCCTTGGTGCCTTGATCCAGCACCACCACCAGGCTGCCGCCGGGGGGCAGGTCCACCACATCGGTCAGGTGCCCGCGGGAGGTCGATACGCGAAACTCGCCGCGCCCCAGCATCAGCGAAGCCAGGTTGTCATCCGGTTGAGTGGAGGTATTGAGCCAGTAGTCGTAGGTCGGCCCGCGAATGTCCGGCGCCCTTGGCTTGCCGATCATGCTCTGGCGCGTCCAGCTGGAACAGAACTGCGTGTCGTCGACGTAGGCGACTTCATAGATGAAGCGATAGCGCGAGTTGACCTGACGCAACTGCTCGATCATTGCCGGGCCGCAGCCGCGCAGGGGTTGCGCTTCAAGCTGGTCGAGCCCGGCGCGCAGCTGCCCGAACAGTTGATCCAGCCGTACCAGAAACCGCTCGCCCTGAGCGTTCATCTGCGCGCTTTCTTCCTGCCGCGCCTGATGCATCGCCAGGCCGAAACTGCACGCCAGCAGGACGACAGCACTCAACAACGCGGCCAGCAGTGCCAGGAGCGAAGGGCGATAAAGAGCTGAGCGCAACTGCGATGACGCCGTGAACATCGGTTGATATCCAGATGAATACCAGTGAGGTATAGCAACAAGCGCGCAAATAGCCCGCCAAAAACCGACATTACGGGTAATTTAGTGCCTGAGGTTCAGCACCTGAAGAATAGCTGCACTTTGCAGATCCGGTTCGCCGTCGAATTTCTGCGGTCGGTAATGCATCTGGAACGCGGCCAGCACGTGACGCGTGGCGATGTCCCACTCGCCGGTCTGCGGCGTCGGATAACCGAGCAATGCCAGTTGCTGCTGGAACCAGGTCGCGCTCGGCACCACACCCATCATCTCTGACTGACGCTGAGCAACCTGAGCCTCGTCCGGCCAGATGCCCAGGCCTTCCTGCGCCAGGCGCTTCCAGGGGAACAGCGGCCCCGGATCGAGCTTGCGCAGCGGCGCGATGTCGCTGTGGCCGATCACATGTTTAGGTTCGATATTGTTGCGCTTGACGATGTCCTTGAGCAGTACGATCAGCGCCTGGATCTGCGCTTCGCTGTAGGGATACCAGAGGCGCCCGGTGGGCGTGTCGCGATAACCCGGATTGACGATCTCAATGCCGATGCTGCTGGAGTTCAGCCAGGTGCGTCCGTCCCACTCGCTTTCACCGGCATGCCAGGCGCGCCGGGTTTCGTCCACCAGCTTGTAGGTTGTGGCCGGGCCATCGCCGATCAGGTAATGCGCGCTGACCTCACCATGGGTCAGCAGCTCCAGCGAGCGTTCCAGCGAGGCAGAGGTGTAATGCACCACCACGAACTGCACGCGGCTGTCGAAATTGGCGGAAGGGTGGCTGGTGTCCAGCTTCGGGCCGGTGGAGCAGGCCGTCAGCAGCGTCATCAGCAAGAGTGCAGCAAGGAATTTCATCGTGTCGTGCCGGGCAGGTTTGGCAGCATCATAACGTAATAATGTACGGTCGTAAAAAAGCGCCAGAATGGCAAGGCCCCGCAACCAGTACGGGGCCTTGTGATTAGCGAATGCACATCAACTGAAAGCTCTGAGAAGTGTCACCTGACGGGCCGCTTTTGCCCGGCATCATACCCAGTACATTAATTTTTTGTGCTGTTGCGGCGTTGCCCAATTTCACATTCGCGTAGTACAGACGATCTGTATCACCGGTATCCGTTGTAGATGCAGAGCAGAAACTCGGCGCCTTGTTGAAATAACCGTCCGCAAAATAGACTTCATAAGTGGCAAAGTAGTCTTTCTGATTGATCAACTTGACGCTCTTGATCCACGCACCGTCCTGACGTTCCACCTTGCCATCGCGATCAATGCTCGCCGTCAGGATTTTCGAAGCCGCCATCGCCTGACCGCCCAGAGCCAGCGCCCCCGCGACCAGAATGGATTTCACTGCAAAATTCATAAAAATTCCCTTTTTTTCAAACCGAATGCCCACAACTTATATGGATAACACTCAGGTTGATAATCACTGATTTTTTGACTAACGACCCTCCAATTTCGAACATTGAAGGTACTCACAACAAAATCAGCTAAACGTAAGTCGGAAAGGGAATCAAGAATAAAATTGCTGATCTTGGACAATAGGAATTGCCCTACACTTGAAATAGCGCACCCCTACAAACTTCAAACTCATGACTGACTTAATATACCGATATAGAGTCGTCAGCCTTTTTCAATGCGATTGCGCCCTTCGTTTTTGGCCCGGTACAGCGCCTGGTCCGCGCGCTTGAGAACCACGTCGCTGCGCTCGCCGGGCCGGAAGGTGGTGACGCCCATCGAAACGGTAATGGTGACCGGCTCACCCTTGAAGTGAAACGGGGATTGCTCGACCGCTTCGCGCAGACGCTCGAGCAACACCAACCCTTCGGCCATCTGGGTGTGCGGCAGCAGGACGACGAATTCCTCGCCGCCGAAACGGGCGATGAAATCCGACGTACGCAGCCGCTTCGCCCACTGGTTGGCGACGATCTTCAAGACCTTGTCGCCGGCCAGATGTCCATAGCCATCATTGATGCGCTTGAAATGGTCCAGATCGAGGATACCCAGCAGCAGGCTGGATTTGTGTTTGTCTAGCTGCTCGATCTCGTGATCCAGCCGCTCGTTCCACGCCGCTCGGTTGGGCAGGCCGGTCAGGGTGTCGACCAACGCCTTCTGCCGCTGTTCTTCGAGGTTGGCACGGAAGCCCAAGGCTTCCTGCTCCATGGTTGCTACGCGGCCGGCCAGCGACTGGAGCCGCGAGGCGACTTCCTGCTCGCGCTCGTCGCGCTGCTTCTGGTGCTCGTCCATGGTGCTGAGCAGGCCTTCGAGGCGGCTTTCCAGCACGCTCTTGAGGCTGGTGAGGTCCGACGCTTCCTGCACGCTGCTCTGCAGATCGCCTACATGCTCACGTAACTGGTCGGTCATTTCCCGGGAAGCGGACTGCTGGCCCGCATGATCTTCAGTGGCCGCCAGCAGGTTGCTCTGGAACGAAGCCAGACGCTCGTTCAACTGCTTGAGGTAGCGCTCAAACTCGTGTTGCTCGCTGTTGGTGATTGCCAGCATCAGCACTGCAAGATCGTCGAGGATCGGCAGCAGTTCGTACCAGTTCAGCCCGTGTTGCAAGCGCACGCGCATGGCCTCGGCCTGCGGGCGGTGATGTTCGGGCAGGGTCAGGTCATCGAGCAGGCCCAGCAGCGTCTCTTCGATGTGTGCGGCGACCGAGCTGTAGCTGGGTTCGGGCGAGGAGGGCAGCGCATAGGGGCCGTCTTCCTCTTCTTCGGACTCGGCCTCGTCGACCAGACCTTGCTCTTCGACGACAGCTTCAGCGTCCGGGCTGTCTTCAATGACGGGTTCAGCGTCTTCAGTCGCTTCCGGCGCCTCGACTTCCTGCTCGTCGATTGCCGCTTCGGCCTGTTCGATGGCCTGCTCTTCGCTGGCAGGCGTGGCCTCAATCACGGCCTCAACGGGCTCGACTACAGGCGCGCTGGAGTCCGCAGAAATCGCTTCAACGGATTCAGGCTGCTCAACGGGTTCAGCGGGTAAAGGTGCTTCGATTTCAGGCGCTAGGGCCAGTGGAGTCACAGGCTCGGGAATTGTCGGCTCGGCAGACACGACGACGGCAGGCGCAGGGGTAACCTGATGATCCTCGCGCTCGACGACAGCAGATGGCGGCTCCGGCGCTGCCAAAGGGCTCGCAGCGGCGGGTTCTGCAATCGCCGATGAAGCTGCAGGCGCTGCTGCAACGGGTTGCTCTGCAGCATCGGGCTCATTGCCCTGCGTACCTTCACGACCGCCAAACAGGCGCTGCAAGAATCCCGGCCGCGCGACCTCCTCAGGATGTTCCAATTGAGAGAGGGCCTGGCCCTGCAAGCCACTGAGCTCACTCAGCAGCAGCGGCAGTTCGCGAGCCTGGGTGACCCGGTCTTCGAGGTTCTTGGCGAAACGCTTGAGGGGCTTGGCGACTTCCCGGGGCAGCGGCAGGGTTTGCAGTTGCGTGACCAGCGCGGTCAGCGCCGTGCCCATTTGCTCGACGCGCTGTTCGCGACGCTGCTCGGAATCGAGCACAGCCTTTTCCAAGCGGGGGATCAGCGCGGCCAAGCCGGCGTCCATGTCGTCCTTGCGCACGACTTCGCGCATTTCCTTCATGCACTGGTCGACCGCCTTGTCGGCGCCCTCGGCCGCCAGACTGCTGCGCACAAGACCGCGCCGCAGCAAGTCGAGGCGGGCGTTCCAGCGCTTTTCGAGCTTGTCTTGTTGCTCGATGCTCTTGAGGTACTTTTCTTTCCAGCGTTCGGCTTCGTCGCTCATTCCGAGGATCCGCGAGGAGATGGGCTTGTTATCGGCAGGGAGTCCCCAATTAATGAGGCCGGCAAGCGAATCTCCACCGCGACAGGCAGATGATCGGAGATGGGCTGAGCCAGAACCTGCACTTTCTCAAGTGTCAGCGTCGGGCTCAAGAGGATGTGGTCCAGGCAACGCTGGGGGCGCCAGCTGGGAAAGGTCGCCTCGATCTGCGGCGCAAGCAGGCCCAGATCACGCAGGGGCGAGGTTTCCAGCAAGTCGGCAGCGTGGGTATTCATGTCGCCCATCAGCACATGGTGCCGATAGCCGCTGATGAGTTCACGAATGTAAGCCAGTTGGCGGGTGCGGGTACGGGCGCCAAGGGCCAGGTGCATGACCACCACGGCCAGCGCGTCTTCGCCTTCGCCAAAGCGCACGAGAATCGCGCCGCGCCCTGCAGGGCCTGGCAAGGGGTGGTCTTCGATGTCCTGAGGGCGCAAACGGCTCAGCACGCCATTGCTGTGCTGGGCGAAGCGTCCAAGATTGCGATTGAGCTGTTGATGCCAGTAGGGGAAAGCCCCGAGCTGGGCCAGGTGCTCGACCTGATTGACGTAGCCTGACCTCAGGCTGCCGCCATCGGCTTCCTGCAGCGCAACCAGATCGTAGTCGCTGAGCAGGTTGCCGATCTTCTGCAGATTGCCGGCCCGCCCCGTGTGCGGCAGCAGGTGCTGCCAGCCACGGGTCAGGTAATGCCGGTAGCGCTGGGTACTGATGCCCACCTGAATGTTGAAGCTGAGCAGGCGTAGGCGACCATCGGCCGGCAGCCCGGTCTGCTCGAGGTGGCGCTCGTTGACCTTCGGTGTATGCCGGGCAACGGTGCGTTCACTACCCCAGCGCGTCATGGCCAGTGCTTACTGCTTGGTCAGCGTGGCGCGTTCTTTGGCGATCAGCTGATCGGCCACTTCCAGGGTCTGCTCAGGACCGCCGGCCGAGGCCAGGTCAAAACGGTACTTGCCGTTGACGATCATGGTCGGAACGCCGGAAATCTCATACTTCTTGGCCAGTTCCTTGTACTGGGCGATCTTGCCCTTCACCGCGAACGAGTTGAAGGTTTCCAGGAACTTGGTCTTGTCCACGCCCTGAGTGGCGACGAATTCGGCCATGTCGTTCGGGTCGGTCAGACGCTTGCCGCCTTTCTGGATGGCATCGAACACGGCGGTGTGGACTTTCTTCTCGACACCCATGGTGTCCAGGGTGATGAACAGCTGGCCGTGGGCATCCCATGGGCCGCCGAACATCGCAGGAATGCGGATGAAGTGAACGTCGGCCGGCAGTTTTTCAATCCACGGATTGATGGTCGGCTCGAAGGCGTAGCAGTGTGGGCAGCCGTACCAGAACATCTCGACGACTTCGATCTTGCCTGGCTCGGAAACCGGGACGGCGCTGCTCAGCTGGACATATTGCTTGCCAGCCTCGATAGGTTCGGCAGCCTGGGCGGTCAGACCGAACAGGCTGGTGAACACCAGAGCGGCGCTGAGAATCAGATTACGCATGCTTAACTCCTGGGCATGAAAGGTCACCTCGATGGCGTTTTTGGACCGGGCGAGATGATGTGAGTTCGCAAGTGTAACGCTTGCGCGCATAAAAAAGGGCAGCCGTTCGCTACCCTTTTTGGCCCGTCCGGGCGGGAAAGATAAACACGCGCAAATCCTTCTGGCTCGGGGCCTGCGCGTTAATCTGGCGTTAATGCAGACCCTGTATGTACGCCGACAGCGCGTCGATGTCCTTGTTGCTGAGTTTGGACGCGATCGTGCGCATGACCATGGTGTCGCCGTCATTGGTGCGCTCGCCTTCGCGGAATGCCGTGAGCTGTTTCTTCACGTAATCGGCATGTTGCCCACCCAGATGCGGAAAGCCTGCGGCGGCGTTACCCGCGCCATTGGGCGAATGGCAGCCGGTACAGGCGGGCATGCCCTGATCGAGCTTGCCACCGCGGAACAGCGCCTCGCCTCGGGCGACCAGGTTCGGATCAGCCGCACCGACGCTGCCGCGCTGGCTGGAAAAGTAGGCAGCGATGTCGGCCAGGTCCTGCTCGTTGAGGTTGTTGAGCAGGCCGGTCATTTCCAGCACCACGCGCTTGCCGTCCTTGATCTCGTGCAGTTGCTTGAGCAGGTAACGCTGGCCCTGGCCAGCCAGTTTCGGGAAATTGGGCGCCATACTGTTGCCGTCCGGCCCGTGGCAGGCGCCACAGACGGCGGTCTTGGCCTGACCCGCAGCGGGGTCGCCGACCGGCACATCGGCCGCTTGAGAAGTACCAGAAATGCCCGAAATCAACAGCAGACTCACCAGTAGTTTGTTCATCGGCTAATCCAATACGGCTAAGGTGAAATGTAAACTACGTTTTCTGAACGTTTTCTTATGGGTCTAATGGTAGTTCCACTTCGCCGAACTTCATCCCCGAACGCGACAAAGCACACACAAAATCTGCGGCATTATATACTTGCGCCCATCAATCGGACCGACACCCTCGCTGCCGCCCCCGTGCGCCCGCGCCCTCACCGGATATCCCATGCAACTGAAAAACCCGATCCTCGGCCTGTGCCAACAAGCCAAGTTCATGCTCAGCGCCGCCAAAGTCGACCAGTGCCCCGACGACGAAGGCTTCGAAGTCGCCTTCGCCGGGCGCTCCAACGCCGGTAAATCCAGCGCGCTGAACACCCTGACCCACGCAAGCCTGGCCCGCACCTCGAAAACCCCGGGGCGCACGCAGTTGCTGAACTTCTTCAGTCTGGACGACGATCGCCGCCTGGTCGATTTGCCGGGCTACGGTTATGCCAAGGTGCCGATTCCGCTCAAACAGCACTGGCAGCGCCACCTGGAAGCCTATCTGGGCAGTCGCGAGAGCCTCAAAGGCCTGATTCTGATGATGGACATCCGTCACCCGATGACCGACTTCGACACCCTGATGCTCGACTGGGCCATTGCCAGCGGCATGCCGATGCACATCCTGCTGACCAAGGCCGACAAACTGACCTACGGCGCCGCCAAGAACACCCTGCTCAAGGTGCAGTCCGAGATTCGCAAGGGCTGGGGCGATGCCGTCACCATCCAGCTGTTCTCCGCGCCCAAGCGCATGGGCCTGGAAGAGGCCTACACCGTGCTGGCCGACTGGATGGAACTGGAAGACAAGGCGCCGGCGGCCTGAATCGCAGGCAAAAAAAACCCCGGACTTCATATGGGGAGGGGAAGTTCGGGGTCCAAGTCCAGACCACTAGGGAGAGGTCCGGATATCTGCCAACACTTAACACAACATAGGAGCATGAGCGGCTACGTCAGCCACTCGCAAACTCTGACCGGGCAATGTCCGCGGAAGTTCAAAATCCGCGGAAATTTAATGTTGGCCACGCAGGTCAGGGCTTTTGATTCTGCCCGAAGGGCGTGGGAGCCGGCTTGCTGGCGAATGCGTCAGATCAGGCACCGTGATGGTGAATGAACAACCGTATTCGCCAGCAAGCCGGCTCCCACAGAAGGCGCAACTGGCCTCAATACCGTTGCGCCATCAATGCGCCTCGTCCCAATTATCCCCCACGCCCACCTCGACCAGCAGCGGCACGTCCAGGCTCGCCGCGCCGCTCATGTGCACGCGGATTTCCTGGCTGACCTGCTCGACCAGGTCCTCACGCACTTCAAGCACCAGTTCGTCGTGCACTTGCAGGATCACGCGGGCGTCCAGGCCTGAGGCGTCGAGCCAGCTGTTCACCGCGATCATGGCACGCTTGATGATGTCGGCAGCGGTGCCCTGCATTGGCGCGTTGATGGCCTTTCGCTCATCGGCGTTGCGCAGGTTCGAGTTCTTGGCATTGATGTTCGGCAGGTACAGGCGCCGGCCAAAAATGGTCTCCACGAAACCGTGTTCGGCGGCCTGGGCGCGGGTACGTTCCATGTATTCCCGCACGCCGGGGTAGCGGGCGAAGTAGCGGTCCACATACGCTTGCGACTGCTTGCGATCGACACCGACCTGCTTGGCCAGGCCGACGGCGCCCATGCCGTAGATCAGGCCGAAGTTGATGGCCTTGGCGCTGCGGCGCATGTCGGTGGTCACGTCAGCCAGGTCGACGCCGAATACTTCTGCTGCCGTTGCCCGGTGTACGTCCAGATTGTTGCGGAAAGCGTCCAGCAAGCCCTGATCTTTTGCCAGGTGAGCCATGATCCGCAGCTCGATCTGTGAATAGTCCGCCGCCAGGAGTTTGTAGCCTTTGGGCGCGATGAATGCCTGGCGGACTCGGCGCCCCTCTGCAGTACGCACCGGAATGTTCTGCAGGTTCGGGTCTTTGGAAGACAGGCGCCCGGTATCAGCGACCGCCTGGTGATAGGTGGTGTGAATCCGCCCGGTACGTGGGTTGATCTGCTCCGGCAGGCGATCGGTGTAGGTGCTTTTCAGCTTGCTCACCGTGCGGTATTGCATCAGCACCGTGGGCAGCGGGAATCCTTGCTCGGCCAGCTCGTCGAGCACAGCTTCAGCGGTGGACGGCTGGCCGGTGGCGGTCTTGCTGATGATCGGCATGCCGAGCTTTTCATAAAGAATCACGCCCAGTTGCTTGGGCGAACCGAGGTTGAACTCCTCGCCGGCAATGCTGAACGCCTCACGCTCAAGGGCCGTCATGGTGCTGCCCAACTCGACGCTCTGAATGCCCAGCAGGTTGGCATCGACCAGTGCACCTTGACGCTCGATGCGCGCCAGCACAGGCATCAACGGCATCTCGATGTCGTTCAATACGGGGGCCAGCGTCGGAATCTTGCCGAGTTTGTCCTGCAGTATTTCGTGCAGACGCAAGGTCAGGTCCACTTCTTCGGCGGCGTAGGTGCCTGCCTGCTCCAGGGCAATCTGATCGAAGCTCAGTTGCTTGGCGCCCTTGCCCGCGATGTCCTGGAAATTGATCGGTGTGTGATCCAGGTATTTCGCGACCAGGCTGTCACGGTCATGCAGCGTGGCCGTTGAATCGAGCACATAGGACTCCAGCGTCGTGTCGAATTTCACGCCCTGCACCTGGATGCCCTGGCTTTGATCGCCGTCGATGGCGCAATTGGCCAGCAGGTTGATCGCGAACTTGGCGTGCTGTCCGACCTTGATCTTGCCCGCGTCTTCCAGGATCGGCTTGACGGCCTTGAGCACGGCATCGCGATCCAGTTGCTGCGGGACGCCCATGTAGGAGTGGGTCAGCGGGATGTAGCAAGCCTCGTGGGTCTTGATCGCAAACGACAAGCCGACGACCTGGGCGCGCTGGGCGTCGGTGCCATTGCTTCGCACCACGAAGGCCAACAATTCTGCGCCTTGCAGTTTCTTCAGCCACGCGTCGAACTGGGCCTGCTCCAGGATCAATTCATACCTGGCCTCGACCGTCGGAGCAGGCTCTTGCGTTTGAACGGCGGCGATCACAGTGCCTTCCTGCTTGGCCTCGCGCTGCAGGTCGTTGATCCAGCTCTTGAACTCAAGCTCGGTGTACAGCGCCAGCAGCGCTTCGCGATCCGGCTCGCCGCAGTGCAGGGCGTCCAGTTCGATGTCCAGCGGCACGTCGACCTTGATGGTCGCCAGTTGGTAGGAAAGGAAAGCCATTTCCTTGTGCTCTTCGAGCTTGGCCGGCAGCGTCTTGGCGCCACGGATCGCCAGGGTCGGGACCTTGTCGAGGTTTTCGTACAGCTCTTTCAGGCCGCCGCCGATCCCGACCAACAGGCCAGTGGCGGTTTTTTCACCAACGCCGGGAACGCCGGGGATATTGTCGACTTTGTCGCCCATCAGCGCGAGATAATCGATGATGTGCTCGGGACCGACGCCGAATTTCTCTTTCACGCCAGCCACGTCCATCACGCTACCGGTCATGGTGTTGACCAGCGTAATGTGCGCGTCGACCAGCTGCGCCATGTCCTTGTCGCCGGTGGAGATGATCACCGGGCGGTCGGCTGCGGCACTGCTGCGCGCCAAGGTGCCGATCACGTCGTCGGCCTCGACGCCTTCGACGCACAACAGCGGATAACCCAGCCCCTTCACGCAGTTGTGCAGGTAGTCGATCTGCACGCGCATGTCATCGGGCATGCTGGGGCGGTTGGCCTTGTATTCGGCAAACATCTCATCGCGGAACGTGCCGCCTTTGGCGTCGAACACGACGGCAAACGGGCTGTCCGGATATTGCTTGCGCAGGCTTTTGAGCATGTTCAGCACGCCCTTGACCGCGCCGGTGGGCAGGCCCTTGGAGGTGGTGAGCGGCGGCAGCGCGTGGAAAGCGCGGTACAGGTAAGAAGAACCGTCCACCAGGACGAGGGGCGCAAGACTCATGCAGGATCAACCTTTTCGGCGGGGTCGGCGCTAGAATGCGAGGACCGTTGACGACAAAGGAGCAAGGTTATCATGCGCACGCTAAATCGCCTGTTACTGGTCAGTCTGATGGTTACTTGCCCGCCGTTGGCGTTGGCCGCAGAAGACGAGGCGCCGTCCGCCGAACCTGACGTCACGATCCGCAAGGACGGTGACAACTTCGTGCAGGAATACAAGGCGAACGGCTTCGTTTATGCAGTCAAAATAACGCCAAAATACGGCAAGCCGTACTATCTGGTACGCGCTGACGGCACCAGCGGTCAATTCATTCGGGCCGATCAGCCGGACATGCTGATCCCCCAATGGGTATTATTCAGCTGGTAGGCCTTACATTCACCTTTTGCTGGCAGTGTTCATATGTCCGTTTTTACTCCTCTGGCTCGGCCCGAGCTGGAAGTTTTTCTCGCCCCCTACGGGCTGGGTCAACTGCGTGATTTTCAGGGCATTGCCGCCGGAAGTGAAAACACCAACTTCTTCATCAGCATGGAGCAGGGCGAGTACGTCCTGACGCTGGTCGAACGCGGCCCCGTGCAGGAAATGCCGTTCTTCATCGAACTGCTGGACGTCCTGCACGACGCCGACCTGCCCGTGCCGTACGCCCTGCGCACCACCGACGGCCAGGCCCTGCGCGAGCTCAAGGGCAAGCCGGCACTGTTGCAGCCACGCCTGTCGGGCAAGCACCCGACCGAACCCAACACCCAGCATTGCGTGCAGATCGGCGAATTGCTGGCGCACATGCACCTGGCCACCCGCGACAAGCCCATCGAGCGCAAGACCGATCGCGGCCTGGACTGGATGCTGGAAGAGGGCCGCAATTTTATCTCACACCTGGGCGAAGCCGATGGCGCGCTGTTGAAGAAGTCGGTGGATGAAATTGCCCGCGAGCAGGCGAAGATCATGGCCTTGCCACGGGCCAACGTGCACGCCGATCTGTTCCGCGACAACACGCTGTTCGAAGGCACGCACCTGACCGGCGTGATCGACTTCTACAACGCCTGCTCCGCGCCGATGCTGTACGACGTGGCCATTGCGGTGAATGACTGGTGTTCGTTCGAAGACGGCGCCATCGATGCGCCACGGGCGCGCGCACTGCTGGGCGCCTACGCGGCCTTGCGCCCGTTCACCGCCGCAGAAGCCGAACTGTGGGCGACCATGCTGCGCGTGGGTTGCGTGCGTTTCTGGCTGTCGCGGCTGATCGCCGCCGAGAGTTTTGCCGGGCAGGACGTCTTGATTCACGACCCATCGGAGTTCGGCAAGCGCCTGCAACAGCGTCAGGACGTGCACCTTCCGCTGCCGTTTGCGTTGTAACGATCAGACAACGGATACCTGCTGCGCCTCGGCATCCCGGGCATGACGCAAAACCACTGTAGGAGCGAATTCATTCGCGATGCGGTGGTTCAGGCAACACATCCTTGTAGCCTGAGCCATTGTTCGCGAATGAATTCGCTCCTACAGATGTTCATCCGCGCAATGTCCTGGTGTTACAGGCTTTCCAGGCACCCCGCCAGATCATCCGCCAGCTTGCTCAGCAGCTGCTCATACCCTTGCGCCGTCGCCGGCGTGTAGCCGCCCAGCCCATCCAGTTCCGCCAATTTCACCGGCAACCCGGCGCTCAAGGTGTCGGCCAGCTTCGGACGCAGTGGTGGCTCGCTGAACACGCAGGTCTTGCCGTACTCCGCCAGACGCGCGCGCATGGCTGCGACGTGTTGCGCACCCGGCTGCACTTCATGGCTGACCGCGAACACACCCGCATGCTGGATGCCATAGGCCTCTTCGAAGTAGTCGAAAGCTTCGTGAAACACGAAGTATTTCTTGTCGGCGATGTCTGCCACACGCTGTTTGATTTTCGCGTCCAGCGCGTCCATCCGCGCATCGAAGGCCTTGACGTTGCTGTCATAGCGCGCGGCGTTGGCCGGGTCGGCCTGGCTCAGGTCGGCGGCCATTTTCGCGGCGATGACCCGGGCGTTGACGGTCGATAGCCACAGATGCGCGTCGATGCTGCCGGGGCGATGGTCGTGATCGTGCTCATCGTCATCTCCGTCATCGTCGTGATGGTCGTTGCTGGCAACGAAATGACGCAAATGCATGCCCGGCAAGCCCTGCACCGCCACCGAGGCCTTGTTGCGACCGCTCAATACGCGGGGCAGGAAGGTTTCCATGTCCGGGCCGATCCAGTACAGCAGGTCGACATCCTGCACGCGCCGTACGTCGGAAGGGCGCAGGGCGTAGTTATGCGGCGAAGCGCCCGGTGGCAGCAGCACTTCGGGCACCGCCACGCCATCCTGCACGGCCGCAGCGATCAGCTGCAGCGGCTTGATGCTGGTCAGCACGCGAACGTCGGCCTGGGCGGTGGAAATAGCGGAAAAACCGGTGATGAAAACGACAAAAAATGAAAAAAGTCGGAACACGATGACCACTCATGGGGGCAGGAACGGGTAACATAATAACGTCTCTATCAATAGTCGTCGCCGCCCATGTCCAAAACACCGCTGGCCAGCCGCCCCCACGATCACTCTCATTGCGTGCACAGCGCCCTCGCCGAGGCCGATGCCTTGTGCGCCGGCAAAGGCCTGCGCCTGACCGCGCTGCGTCGTCGCGTGCTGGAGCTGGTCTGGCAGAGCCACAAGCCGCTGGGCGCCTACGACATTCTCGCGGTGCTGAGCGAGGAAGATGGCCGCCGCGCGGCGCCGCCGACGGTGTACCGCGCACTGGACTTCCTGCTGGAGCACGGCCTGGTGCACCGCATCGCCTCGCTCAACGCCTTTGCCGGCTGCAACCACCCGACCCACGCGCATCAGGGCCAGTTCCTGATCTGCCGCGAATGCCACGCCGCCATCGAGCTGCAACATGGCGCAATCAGTTCGGCGATCGTCAGTGCCGCCAACGAGGTCGGCTTTGCCGTGGAATCCCAGACCGTCGAAGTCGTCGGGGTGTGCGCTGGCTGCAAGGCTGCGTGATGAGCGACGCACTGATCCGCCTGAACAACGTCAGCGTCACCCGCTCAGGCCAAAGCGTGCTGGACAACATTGCGCTGAGCGTCAGCCCCGGCGAAATCGTCACGCTGATCGGCCCCAACGGCGCGGGCAAGACCACCCTGGTGCGCGCCGTGCTGGGCTTGCTCAAGCCCGATTCGGGCGAAGTGTGGCGCAAGCCGAAGCTGCGCGTGGGTTACATGCCGCAAAAGCTGCATGTGGACGCGACGCTGCCGCTCTCGGTGCTGCGCTTCCTGCGGCTGGTGCCGGGCGTCGACCGCGACACCGCCTTGGCGGCGCTGGTGGAAGTCGGCGCCGAGAAAGTCATCGACAGCCCGTTGCAGGGTATTTCCGGCGGCGAGATGCAGCGGGTCCTGCTGGCCCGGGCGCTGCTGCGCGAGCCTGAATTGCTGGTGCTCGACGAACCCGTGCAAGGCGTCGACGTGGCCGGCCAGGCCGAGCTGTATGCGCTGATCACCCAACTGCGCAATCGCCATCAGTGCGGCGTGCTGATGGTCTCCCACGACCTGCATCTGGTGATGAGCACCACCGATCAGGTGGTCTGCCTGAACCGCCACGTCTGCTGTTCCGGCCACCCCGAGCAGGTCAGCAACGATCCGGCGTTCGTCGAGCTGTTCGGCCAGAACGCGCCGAGCCTGGCGATTTATCACCACCACCACGATCACGCCCACGACCTGCACGGCGAGGTCTGCCAGCCCGCACCGGCCGCCGATCACGCCCACGATCACGCGCATCCGCACAACCACACTCACGACCACGGGGACAGCTGCAAGCATGGCTGACTTTTTACTCTATGCCTTGCTCGCAGGCCTCGCGCTGGCCGTGGTGGCCGGCCCTCTGGGCTCGTTCGTGGTGTGGCGGCGCATGGCCTATTTTGGCGACACCCTGTCCCATGCCGCGCTGCTCGGCGTCGCGCTGGGCTTTCTGCTGGACATCAGCCCGACCATCGCCGTGACCGTCGGCTGCCTGTTGCTGGCCATCCTGCTGGTGACCCTGCAACAACGCCAGCCGCTGGCCTCGGACACCCTGCTGGGGATTCTCGCGCCGAGCACGCTGTCGCTCGGCCTTGTGGTGCTGAGCTTCATGCGCGACGTGCGCATCGACCTGATGGGCTACCTGTTCGGCGACCTGCTGGCGATCAGCCCGACCGATCTTGCCTGGATTCTCGGCGGCAGCGCGGCGGTGCTGGTGCTGATCTGCGCGCTCTGGCGGCCGCTGCTGGCGATTACCGTGCACGAAGAACTGGCCACCGTCGAAGGCCTACCGGTGGCCACGCTGCGCATGACGCTGATGCTGCTGATTGCCGTGGTGATCGCCGTGGCGATGAAAATCGTCGGTGTGTTGCTGATTACTTCGCTGCTGATCATCCCCGCCGCTGCGGCACAACGTCACGCCCGTTCGCCCGAGCAGATGGCCCTGGGCGCAAGCGTCATCGGCATCCTCGCCGTGTGCGGAGGGCTGGCGCTTTCCTGGTTCAAGGACACCCCCGCCGGGCCCTCTATCGTGGTGTCCGCAGCCGCGCTGTTCCTGCTGAGTTTCCTTTTGCCCAAGCGGTAGAACCTTGTACTGGAAACAGGGTCATACTCGGCAATAATTGAATGGCGGCATTTTGCGATGATACGGGCCAATGATGCAGGCACTGACCTGTTGCAAGGCCGCCGATGTCGATCAGTTATTTTCGGTGCAAGGCACTTTTGTGTAGACTTGCTCGTTTTTTGCGCAAATAGAGAATCGCAGGAATGAAGCCGTTCCCATCCCGTTATCTGCTGCTTGCTGCATTTTCCATCGTGTTGACCGCCTGCCAGAGCAAGCCCGTCGAGGAGCCTGCCGCCGTAGCGGCGCCCGATGCGTACCAGCAGCTGGAACAGAACATCGCCAGCAGCGAACTGGCCACCGCTGAAGATCAGCTGGCCGCGCTGCAAGCCAAGGATCCGGACGACCCGCGCCTGGAACAGCTTCAGCGCGAACTGGCCGAGGCGTACCTGAGCCGCAGCCAGATCGTGCTGCAGAAGGGTGATGTGAACGCAGCTGCCACCGCTCTGAGCCGCGCCCGCGCGCTGATGCCCAAGGCACCGGCGCTGACCAGTGGCGTCAACGGCGCCATCGCCCACGCGCGCAAGGCCGAGCTGGACAAGGCCGAAGCCGAGCTGCGCGCCGCCGAAGCGAAACGCAACGCGAAAATCATCGACCCGACCGTGGAAAGCACCACGATCAAACTGAAGATCGACGATTCGCGACAAATGCGTCGCCAACTCAACGACATTGCTGCCGATGTCACGGCTTTCAACTGCGAAGTGATAGTGCAGGTTCCGCGTACCGACGACTACCCCTGGCTGGCCACCTTGCTGACCAAGCGCGTGAGCAAGATCAACCCGGATTTCGAGTTGCAGATCCAGCGCGAGATCGAGAAGACCGAGCCTGCGCAGATCATTCTCAAGCCCGCAAAGCTGTAGATTGCTTTTTGTGGGAGCCGGCTTGCTGGCGAATGCGACATGTCAGCCAACACAGCGTTGAATGACACACCGCTTTCGCCAGCAAGCCGGCTCCCACAGGTCTGAATCCTGTCTCAAGCCGGAATCGCTTTTGCCTTGGGCTCTCGCGCCCAGACACGATGCTGCTGGATCGAAGCAAAAAACCCCTTGAACGACGTGCTGTCCGACACCGCCAGCAGCCCCGCGTCCGCCTCCAGGTGCAACGAATCGATCAAACCCTTGGCATCCCCGGCATAAGCAATCGCCTTCAAATGCTTATAGGCTTCAAGCACGTAATGCAGCGCCACGCCGTCGCCGCTCAGGACCTTGATCGACGCGCCGCCCGGGATGAACACCGCATCGAAGATGACCGACGGCATGCCCTCCATCGACGCATCCACCGCCAGGGTTTTCCCGCCCGCCGTCTTGACCGGCGCCGAGGTCGGCCCCAGCACCTTGGCGTGAGCGGCCTCGGCTTCCAGCGCTGCCTTCATCGCAGCCACGGCTTTGTCGTCGACCCCATCGGCCACCAGAATCGCTACTTTGCGTGAAGCGATATCGGGCACCAGCAGGTTGGCCTGGCTGAGCAGCGGCGATTTGTCGACCGTTGGCTTGCCGGTCTTCTGCGCTTTCACGGTTGGGCCCTTGGGCGCTGGCAAACCCAGATTTTCCGCCACGCGCTTGGCCAGGGTCATGTCGATGTTGGCCAGGATCTCGTTCACCTGCCGCGCGCGGATGTGCTCGCGCTCGACCTTGCCCAGCTCGAAGCTGTAGGCGGCGATGATGTGTTCCTGCTCATGCTCGCTCATGCTGTTGAAGAACAGCGTGGCCTGCGAGAAGTGATCGCCGAACGAAGGGCTGCGCTCACGCACCTTGTGCGCCTCGATACGCTCCTGATAACTCTCGAAGCCGCCGTCCTGCGGGCCAGCCGGGGTTTCCTTCGGCCAGCCGCCATCGATGGAGTTGGGCTCGTAGGACGCGCGGCCCTTGTCGATGGTCATGCGATGCTGGGCGTCGCGCTGGCCGCTGTGGTTGGGCGCGACCGGGCGGTTGATCGGGATCTCGTGAAAATTCGGCCCGCCCAGTCGGCTGATTTGCGTATCGGTGTAGGAAAACAGCCGGCCTTGCAGCAGCGGGTCGTTGGAGAAGTCGATGCCCGGCACGATATGCCCAGGACAGAACGCCACCTGCTCGGTTTCGGCGAAGTAGTTGTCGGGGTTGCGGTTGAGCACCATCTTGCCCAGCGGAGTCACCGGCACCATCTCCTCGGGGATGATCTTGGTCGGGTCCAGCAGGTCGAAGTCGAATTTGTGTTCGTCCTCCTCTGCCACGATCTGCACGCCCAGTTCCCATTCCGGGTAATCGCCCGATTCAATGGACTCCCACAGATCCCGGCGATGGTAGTCGGTGTCTTTGCCCGCGAGCTTCTGCGCTTCATCCCACAGCAGCGAACAGGTGCCGTACTTGGGCTTCCAGTGGAATTTCACGAACGAGGCCTGGCCCTCGGCGTTGATCATGCGGAAGGTGTGAATGCCAAAGCCCTGCATGCTGCGCAGATTTTTCGGAATGGCCCGGTCGGACATGGCCCACAGCACCATGTGCGCGGATTCCGGCACCAGCGAGACAAAGTCCCAGAAAGTATCGTGGGCCGAGCCGCCTGTAGGAATCTCGTTATGCGGCTCGGGTTTTACGGCGTGGACGAAGTCAGGAAACTTGATCGCGTCCTGGATGAAAAAGATCGGCATGTTGTTGCCGACCAGATCGTAATTGCCTTCGCCGGTGTAGAACTTCACCGCAAAACCGCGCACGTCGCGCACGGTATCGCCGGAGCCGCGCGGCCCCTGAACCGTGGAAAAACGCACGAACACCGGCGTCTTTTTCCCCGGATCGCGCAGGAATTCAGCCTTGGTCAGCGAGGAATGGTTCTCGTAGCTCTGAAAATAACCATGGGCCGCCGTGCCCCGGGCGTGGACGATACGCTCCGGAATCCGCTCATGGTCAAAATGCGTGATCTTCTCGCGCATGATGAAGTCTTCGAGCAGCGAAGGGCCACGATTACCCGCTTTCAGCGAGTTCTGGTTATCGGCGATTTTCACCCCGTGGTTGGTGCGCAGCGCCTGGCCAGTAGCGTCGGAGCGAAACGGCTCCAGGCTTTGCAGCTTCTCATTGGTGTTACCGCGATCCAGGGTATCGGTGCCCGCCAGTTCGCTTTTCGGGGACTTGCCAGCGGGTGTGGTTTTCTTGGTAGCCATCAGACACAAACTCCTCAGGTTCAGGCGGCTCTCTTCCAGACCTTCTGCTGGCAAAAAGGCATGCAGGAAAAGTCGGTTCGAGCTCGGTAAGCAGAGATTTCCCTGACAAATCACAGGGAGAAATCGCGGCGCTTACTTAGTGACTGAGGAGAAAAATGGCCGTTCCGTGTTTTTTCCAACCTTTGGTCTAACGTTGCCTTGGGCCGTCGGCGCCGTTTTTTATGACCGTTCGGCAGGTCATCTGCCAAATAAATACTAAGAATGCTGGGCCCAACCCCGGCCCGACAGGCTAAAATGCGCGCCCGGTTTATCCAGCCGAGGCGATGAACGGTTGAATTTCGTCAATCGCCCCAGCAGCGTTCGAGACTTTTCTCACGCTGAACTTCTATCGCGCCCCCACAAGGTTCGCTAAGTGATCGAGTTTCATAACGTCCATAAAACCTATCGGGTTGCCGACAGGGAAATTCCCGCGCTGCACCCCACCAGCCTGCGGGTCGAAGACGGCCAGGTGTTCGGCCTGATCGGCCACTCCGGCGCCGGCAAGAGCACCATGCTGCGTCTGATCAACCGTCTGGAAGCCCCGAGCGGCGGCAAGATCGTGGTCGACGGCGTGGATGTCACCGCCCTCGACGCCGATGGCCTGCGCGCCTTCCGCCAGCAGGTCGGGATGATCTTCCAGCACTTCAACCTGCTGTCGTCCAAGACTGTGGCAGACAACGTCGCCATGCCGCTGACCCTGGCCGGGGACATGTCCCGGGCGCAGATCGATCAGCGCGTGACCGAACTGCTGGCGCGGGTCGGGCTGTCTGACCACGCGAAAAAGTATCCGGCGCAGCTGTCGGGCGGCCAGAAGCAGCGCGTCGGCATTGCCCGCGCCCTGGCCACCAAGCCGAAGATTCTGCTGTGCGACGAGGCCACCAGCGCGCTGGACCCGCAGACCACCGCTTCGGTGCTGCAACTGCTGGCCGAGATCAACCGCGAGCTGAAACTGACCATTGTCCTGATCACCCACGAGATGGACGTGATCCGTCGCGTCTGTGATCAGGTGGCGGTGATGGACGCCGGCGTGATCGTCGAGCAGGGCGCGGTGGCCGATGTGTTCCTGCATCCCAAGCATGCGACCACCCGCCGTTTCGTCCAGGAAGACGAGCAGATCGACGAGAACGAACAGAACTCGGACTTCGCTCACGTTCAGGGCCGCATCGTGCGTCTGACGTTCCAGGGCGAAGCGACCTACGCGCCGCTGCTGGGCACCGTCGCCCGGGAAACCGGCGTGGACTACAGCATCCTGGCCGGCCGGATCGACCGCATCAAGGACACTCCCTACGGGCAACTGACGCTGGCCATCACCGGCGGCGACATGGAAGCCGCGTTCGCCCGCTTCACCGCGGCTGACGTTCACATGGAGATCCTGCGCTGATGGACACCCTGCTCACTCTGTTTTCCAACGTCGACTGGTACGAAATCTGGGTCGCCACCGGCGACACCCTGATCATGCTCGGCGTTTCGCTGGCGTTCACCGTGCTACTGGGCCTGCCGCTGGGCGTGCTGATGTTCCTCACCTCGCCGCGCCAACTGCTTGAGAACAAGCCGGTCTACGCCACGGTCGGGCTGATCGTGAACATGCTGCGGGCCTTGCCGTTCATCATCCTGCTGATCGTGATGATGCCGTTGACCGAACTCATCACCGGCACCTCGCTGGGCATCCTCGGCACCCTGCCACCGCTGATCGCCGGCGCCACGCCGTTCTTCGCGCGGCTGGTGGAAACCGCCCTGCGTGAAGTGGATCGCGGCATCATCGAGGCCATTCAGGCGATGGGCGCCACCACCCGGCAGATCATCGTCAAGGCGCTGTTGCCTGAGGCGCGGCCGGGCATTCTGGCGGCGATCACCGTCACGGCCATTGCCCTGGTGTCGTTCACCGCCATGGCCGGTGCCGTGGGCGCGGGCGGCCTGGGCGACCTGGCGATCCGCTACGGTTACCAGCGCTTCCAGAACGATGTGATGTTCGTGACGGTCGTATTGCTGCTGGTGCTGGTGCAGATCCTGCAAACCGTGGGCGACAAGCTGGTCGCGCACTTTTCACACCGCTAAATCGAATTCGCCGGCCCTCATCAAACCGGGCTGGCTGATGCGTGCCACAGGGCGCGCATTTCAAGGAGCAGAGAGATATGAAAAAGCTGTTGGCTGTATTCGCTGCAGTGGCTGCACTGTCGGCCCACGCCGATGAAACCCTGACCGTCGCGGCCACCGCCGTGCCGCACGCGGAGATTCTGGAGTTCGTCAAACCTGCGCTGGCCAAAGAAGGCGTGACGCTGAACGTGAAGGTCTTCAACGACTACGTGCAGCCGAACATCCAGGTCGACCAGAAGCGCATGGACGCCAACTTCTTCCAGCACCAGCCATACCTGGATGAGTTCAACAAGGGCAAGGGCACTCACCTGGTGAGCGTGGCCAAGGTTCACGTCGAACCGTTCGGCGCCTACTCGGACAAGATCAAGAACCTGGCCGACCTGCCGGATGGCGCCACCGTTGCGCTGCCTAACGATGCGACCAACGAAGGCCGCGCGTTCCTGCTGCTGGTCAAGGCTGGCCTGATCACCCTGAAGGATCCGAGCAGCATCACCGCCAAGCCGAGCGATGTGCAGCAGAACCCGAAAAACCTGAAATTCCGCGAGCTGGAAGCGGCCACCCTGCCGCGCGTGCTGACTCAAGTCGATCTGGCGCTGATCAACACCAACTACGCGCTGACCGCCAAACTCGATCCGACCAAGGATGCGCTGATCATCGAAGGCCAAGAATCGCCATACGCCAACATCCTGGTGACCCGCGAAGACAACAAGGACGCGCCAGCCATCCAGAAACTGGTCGCCGCGCTGCACAGCCCTGAGACCAAGCAGTTCATCGAGACCAAGTACAAGGGCGCTGTGGTTCCGGCGTTCTGATCAATCTGCGTGCAGCCGCTCGGTATGCGGCTGCACGCTGTTCCTCTGTAGGAGCGAATTCATTCGCGATGCGATGGATCAGGCGACACATCTCTGTCGCCTGATCCATTTTTCGCGAATGAATTCGCTCCTACAGGAATTGCGATGTTCGCGCATGTAGGTTGGCGAACCTCCAATCTTCTTATCTGCGCTCAACCAACCCCGGCAACTGCGCCACCAGTTTCTGGTTGTTCAACGGCGCACGAATGAATCCCCGCTGCGTGCCGTCCGGCCCCAGCAGCGCCAGGTTGCCGCTGTGGTCCACCGTGTAATTCGGCTTGCTGGTATCGGCCGGAATGAACGGAATGCTCATGGCGTTGGCCAGTTTCTGAATGCTGTCCACCGGCGCCGTCAGGCCCACGAACTGCTTGTCGAAATAGCCCAGGTAGGTCTTCAGCTGCGCGGGCGTGTCGCGGTTCGGGTCGACGCTGACCAGCACGACACGCAATTTATCCACCGCCTCCTTGGGCATTTCGCTCTTGATCTGACGCAGCTGGGCGAGGGTGGTCGGGCAGATGTCCGGGCAGAAGGTGTAGCCGAAGAACAGCAGCGTCCACTTGTCCTTCAGGCTGTCCAGCGCCACCGGCTGGCCGTCCTGATCGGTGAATTTCAGGTCCGGCACGCTGCGCGGTTGCGGCAGCAGGATCACACCGGCATCGATCAGTGCCACCTGGTCGCCCTGGCCTTTGCCGGACAGCACGCGGTTGACGGTCAGGCCCAGCACCAACGCAACGATGGCCACGAGAATGAAGACGGTCTTTTGGGTTCGGGTCATAAATTCAACAGTAAGTAGTGATCTACGAGCAGCGCGATGAACAGCCACAGCAAGTACCAGATCGAGTACTTGAAGGTGTTGATCGCGGCGTGCGGCTGGCTGCCACGGTACAACACCAGAGCCCAATGCAGAAAGCGAATCCCCAGCGCGCTGGCGCAGACCAGGTACAGCAGCCCGCTCATCTTGATCACGTACGGCATCAGGCTCACCGCCAGCATCACGCAGGTGTAGAGCACGATGTGCAGCTTGGTGTAGCGCTCGCCGTGGGTCACCGGCAGCATCGGAATGTCGGCCCGGGCGTACTCCTCCTTGCGATGAATAGCCAGCGCCCAGAAATGTGGCGGGGTCCAGGCAAAGATGATCAGGGTCAACAGCAGCGGCTCGGCGCCCAGGTGCCCGGTGACCGCGACCCAGCCGAGCATCGGCGGCGCGGCACCGGCCAGGCCGCCGATGACGATGTTCTGCGGCGTCGCGCGCTTGAGAAAGCCGGTGTAGATCACCGCATAGCCGAGCAACGAGGCGAGCGTCAGCCAGGCGGCGAGGGCGTTGGTGAAGGTCAGCAGCAGCGCCTGCCCGGCCATCGCCAGGAGCGCGGCGAAGGTGAGGGCGGCCACCGGCGAAACCCGGCCTTCGGCCACTGGCCGCTTGTGGGTGCGGGCCATCACGGCGTCGATGCGCCGGTCCACCACATGATTGACCACCGCCGCGCCTGCCGCGCACAGCATGATGCCCAGGTTGCCGAACAGCAGCACCGCCCACGGCACACCGGCGCGGGTGGCGAGAAACATGCCCACCAGCGAGGTGATCAGCATCAGGACCAGAACCCTGGGTTTGGTCAGTTCCAGATAGTCCCGCCACAGCGCCTGGCGGTGGTGACGGGTGGTGGTGGTCATGATTCCCTCCCTTTGCAATCTGCCTCTGCCCGGAGGGCGTAGGAGCGTAGCTTGCTCGCGATCTGCTGCGCAGCAGCAGTAAAACCTGAACATGCGGTGCGTCTCGATGGCCGAGGCGTCTGATTTTACTGCCGGTTCCCGGCAGATCGCGAGCAAGCTACGCTCCTACGCCCTCCGGGCAGAATCAAAAGCACGTCACCGATGCGGCCCCAGATGGAGCAGCACATGGGCGTGTTGCCAGAAGCTCGGCGCGTGGCGTCTGGCGACGACGTACACGGGCCTCACGCGGTAGTTGATCAAGGTCATGGTCAGCATCAACGCCGCGCCGCCGGCGTTGTGGGCCACGGCCACGCCCAGCGGCAGATGAAACAGCACGTTGCTCAACCCCAATGAAATCTGCACGACCAACGCCAGCACCAACAACCCGGCCAGGCCCCTGAGCCCTGCGCGATGCAGCTGCCAGGCCAGCGCCAGCAACGAGACCGTCACCAACAAGGCGCCGATGCGGTGGGTCAGGTGAATGGCCGTGCGCGCCGTGCTGTCGAGCTTACCGCCCAGGTAGTTGGGGCCGATGTGTTGGGTCAGGTGAAAGCCATTGGCGAAATCGGCGTCCGGCCACCACTGGCCCTGACAGGTGGGCAGATCGGTGCAGGCCATGGCTGCGTAATTGGAGCTGACCCAACCGCCCAGCGCGATCTGCAGCGCCACCAGCACCAGCCCGAAGGCCGCCAAGCGCCGCAAACGCGGGGCGATCTGCGGCATCGGGGCAAAGGCGCCGCTCAATCGCAGGCTCAGCAGAAACAACAGGCTCAGCGTGGTGATCCCGCCCAACAGATGCGCTGTGACCACCTGCGGCCAGAGTTTGAGCGTGACCGTCCACATGCCAAACGCGGCCTGCCCGAACACCACGCCCACCAGCGCCAGAGGCAGCCCGACCGGCTGGCCGGCGATGTGTCGGCGATGCCAGGCCTGCACACCGAGCATCATGATGACCAACGCCAGCGTGCCGGCGAAATAGCGGTGGACCATCTCGTTGCGACCCTTGTGCTCCTCGACAGGCGAGTCCGGGAAGTGCAGCTCGGCGTGGGCCAGCTGCGCTTCGGTCTTGGGCACGCTGATGAAGCTGTAGCAGCCGGGCCAGTCCGGACAGCCCAGGCCCGCGTGGGTCAACCGGGTGTAGGCGCCCAGCAGCACGACCACCAGCGCCAGCAGGGTTGCAAAGAGAGCGAGACGAAATCCGGGCCTGGTCATGGTGACCCCCTTAGCCGATGTTCGACAGTTTCAGCAGTTGGCGCAGGTCGTTGAGCAGATCCTTACCGTTGACCTCGGCGCCATAGCGCAGCACGAGATTGCCGTGCGGGTCGACGATCCACAGCTGCGGCAGATCGACCCCGGGCGCGGTGCGCTGATAGCGCTTGAGGTCCAGCGGGTAGCGCTGCAATTGCGGGTATTCGCGGGTGAGCTTTGCGTCATAGGCCGGATCCAGCGGCTGAGTGGTGGTCAGCGCGTGGCTGGCACGGGTGGCATCGCGCCCTAGGCCGATCTGGATCTGCCGCGCCAGATACACCAGTTGCTGACAATCGGCTTCGCATTGATCAGGCGCGGTCACCAGCAATTGCCAACGGCTCTCGTCGGACTGCACGCCCAGCTCGGTGCGGGTTTCGCCGGTGGCGATCAGGTCGCCATGAAAGCTGCGGCCATCCGGCACCCAGAACTTGAACTTGTACATGCTGGTGGCCAGGATCATCGGCCCGATCGCCACCAAGAGCACCAGAATCAACTGCAGGCGCCCGCGCCGCCGGTTCTTGGGTGCACGTTGATCAGACGTGCTGGCTGGACTCATCGCTGTTCCCATGGGCGTTCTCCTTGTTTTTATTGTTCTTCTTATTGTTGTTGGCGGCACGGGGCGGGCTGAACCCCAGAAACAGGTACAAGCCGACCAACGCCGTCGCCATCGCAAACCACTGCACGGCGTACCCCAGATGTTTCTCCGGGCCCATGGCGACCACCGGCCAATCGGCGCGATAGGCTGCGGGGCCGGGCTCCAGCCGCAGCTCATGGGCGAAGCCTTCGCGATTCATTTGCGGCCAGACCTTGGCCGGATCGATGGCGGTGACCAGCTTCGGCCAGCTGGCGTTTTGCGCATCGGGGTGCAGCTGGAATGTGGCGCCCGGCGACACATAAACCCACGCGTCCAGATTCATGGCTTGAGTCGGCGTGTCGAAAACCGGCGGCGTACGCCGATCCGGCCAAGGCAGCCAGCCACGATTGATCAACAGCCACAGGCCGCTGGCCTGGTCATGAAACGGCTGAACCAGCTCGACCCCGGCCTTGCCCTCGCGGGTGCTGTTGTCCAGCAGCAGGCTGTGTTCGGCATCGAAGCTGCCGCGCAATTGCACTCGGCGGTAAGCCGGGTCGGCGGTGCTGGGCAGCAGCTCGGCCGACATCGGCGGCGCAGCCCAGCGCTCCGCGTAGGTGTCGAGCAGGGCGCGCTTCTCTTCGCCACGGCCCAGCTGCCAGAAACCCAGCGAAATCAGCACCGGCAGGATCAGCAGGACCACCAGCGTGGGCGCAATCCCAGGCCGAAAGCGTCGCATCACGCCTTCCTCGCCCGCTTGCGCGCCACACCTATACTCCCTTGCATACCCTTCGCTCCCGGAGTGATTCGATGCTCAAAGTGGCCATTGTCGTGATGCTCATCGCCACCATCGTCAGCCTGTTCAGCGGCCTGTTCTTTCTGGTCAAGGACGACGCGTCATCGACTCGCCTGCTAAAAGCCCTGACCCTGCGCGTGACCTGCGCCGCCATCACTCTGGCGCTGATTGCCTATGGCTATTTCAGTGGGCAGCTGGTCTATCACACGCCTTGGTAAACACGCCGCTCCCCCTGTGGGAGTGAGCTTGCTCACGAATGCGCTGGGTCAGTCACCCCATCCATCGACAGAACGTATGCTTTCGTGAGCAAGCTCACTCCTACAAAGAATCCGTGGCGTGGTTACAGGACGTACACAAAAACAAACAACCCCACCCACACCACATCCACAAAGTGCCAATACCAACTGGCCGCCTCGAAGCCGAACTGGTGCTCGGCATTGAAATGCCCGCGCAGGATGCGCATCAGCATCACGAACAAGATGATCGTGCCGATGGTCACGTGAGCGCCGTGAAAGCCCGTAAGCATGAAGAACGTCGCGCCGTAGATGCCAGAACCCAGGGTCAGCCCCAGCTCGGTGTAGGCCTCGTGGTATTCGATTGCCTGAAGGATCAAAAAGCCGATGCCGAGCAGGATGGTCGCAGCCAGCCACAGCTTCAGCGCACCGCGGTGGCCCTTTTTCAGCGCGTGGTGGGCGATGGTCACGGTGACGCTGGAGCTGACCAGCAGGATGGTGTTGATCAACGGCAGGTGCCACGGATCGATGACTTCCTTGGGCGGCGGAAAGAGTTTCGGGTCCGGCGTGTGCAGCAGCGGCCAGACGTTCTCGAAGTTGGGCCAGAGCATGTGTGCGATCGCCTTGCTGCCTTCGCCGCCCAGCGCGGGCAGGGTGATGTGCCGCACGTAGAACAGCGCGCCGAAAAACGCCACGAAGAACATCACTTCCGAGAAGATGAACCAGCTCATGCCCCAGCGGAACGAGCGGTCCATCTGCGCGCTGTACAGGCCCGCGCGGCCTTCCTTGATGACCGTGCCGAACCAGCCGAACATCATGTAAGCCACCATCAGCGCGCCGACGCAGAAGATCCACGCGCCGTGTGTTTCGCGGCCCGCCTTGAGGTCGATCAGCCAGGTGCCCAGGCCGTACATGGTGACGAACATGCCGAGCGTGGCGATGATCGGCCATTTGCTCTGGGCCGGAACGTAATAATGCTCATGGGTTGCCATCTGTGAATCTCCTTGGGCCCACAGGCCCTAGCCGCCATTGGCCGCCACGGGGCGAACGACCGGCGGCATGCGAGCGGTGATGTCGAACAGCGTGTAAGCGAGCGTCAGGTGTTTCACGTCCTTGGGCAGGTCGCGGTCGACGATGAAGCGCACCGGCATCTCGATGCGCTCGCCCGGTTGCAGCATTTGCTGGGTGAAGCAGAAGCATTCGGTCTTGTGGAAATACACCGCCGCGTCACCCGGCGAGATGCTCGGGATGGCCTGGGCGGTCATCGCCTTGTCGGTCGGGTTCTGCGCCACAAACAGCATTTCGTTCACCGCACCCGGGTGCACGACGATTTCCTGGGCCTCGGGATAGAAGCCCCAGGTCATGTCGGCATTGTTGGTGGCCAGGAACTGCACGCGTACCTGACGGCTGTCATCAACCTGCTGGGTCTGGGTGTACTGATCGCCGGTCTTGCCGTTGATGCCCAGCGCCTTGCACATCACGTCGTACAGCGGCACCAGCGCAAAACCGAAGGCGAACATCGCCACCACCAGCACCAGCAGGCGGGTAACCAGTCGTTTGGTCGGGCGCTCGGTGTCCGTCATCTCAATGGCCCTTGTCGCTGACGTCCGGCGGCGTGACGAAGGTGTGATACGGCGCAGGCGAGGGCACGGTCCACTCCAGGCCCTCGGCACCATCCCACGGCTTGGCCGGTGCAGGCGGGCCGCCGCGAATGGTCTTGATCACGATGAACAGGAAGAAGATCTGCGTGGCGCCGAAGGTGAATGCACCGATGGACGAGACCATGTTGAAGTCGGCGAACTGCAGGTTGTAGTCCGGCACCCGACGCGGCATGCCGGCCAGCCCCACGAAGTGCATCGGGAAGAACGCCATGTTCATGCCGATGAAGGACAGCCAGAAATGCAGCTTGCCCAGGGTTTCGTCGTACATGTGGCCGGTCCATTTCGGCAGCCAGTAGTAGGCCGAGGCGAAGATGCCGAAGATCGCCCCCGGCACCAGCACGTAGTGGAAATGCGCGACCACGAAATAGGTGTCCTGGTACTGGAAGTCGGCCGGCGCGATCGCCAGCATCAGCCCGGAGAAACCGCCGATGGTGAACAGGATCACGAACGCCACGGCGAACAGCATCGGCGTCTCGAAGGTCAGCTCGCCCTGCCACATAGTGCTGACCCAGTTGAACACTTTCACGCCGGTGGGCACGGCGATCAGCATGGTCGCGTACATGAAGAACAACTCGCCCACCAACGGAATGCCGACCACGAACATGTGGTGGGCCCAGACGATGAACGACAGGAAGGCGATGCTCGCCGTGGCGTAGACCATCGAGGTGTAGCCGAACAGCGGCTTGCGCGAAAACGCCGGAATGATCGAGCTGACCGCGCCGAACGCGGGCAGGATCATGATGTACACCTCGGGGTGGCCGAAGAACCAGAACACATGCTGGAACAGCACCGGATCACCACCGCCGGCGGCACTGAAGAAGCTGGTATGGAAATGAATGTCCATCAGCATCATGGTCACGCACCCGGCCAGCACCGGCATCACCGCAATCAGCAGGAAGGCAGTGATCAGCCAGGTCCAGACGAACAGCGGCATTTTCATCAGGGTCATGCCGGGGGCGCGCAGGTTGAGGATGGTGGCGACGACGTTGATCGCGCCCATGATCGAGCTGATGCCCATCAGGTGAATGGCGAAGATGAAGTAGGTGACGCTTTCCGGCGCGTAGGTCGTGGAGAGTGGCGCGTAGAAGGTCCAGCCGAAATTCGGCCCGCCACCGGGTGTGAACAGGGTCGATACCAGCAGCAGGAAGGCAGCGGGCAGCAGCCAGAAACTGAAGTTATTCATCCTCGGCAGGGCCATGTCGGGCGCGCCGATCATCAGCGGGATCATCCAGTTGGCCAGGCCGACGAACGCCGGCATCACCGCGCCAAACACCATCACCAGCCCGTGCATGGTGGTCATCTGGTTGAAGAACGCCGGTTCCACGATCTGCAGGCCAGGCTGGAACAGCTCGGCGCGAATGACCATGGCGAACGAGCCGCCGAGCAGGAACATGCTGAAGCTGAACCACAGGTACAGCGTGCCGATGTCCTTGTGGTTGGTGGTCAGCACCCAGCGCATCAGGCCCTTGGCCGGACCATGGGCATGGCCTTCGTGGCCATGGTCGTCGATCACTGCACTCATGTCCTGTCTCCTGCGAAACCCTGACGAGAGAAAATCATTCTGTGGGAGTGAGCTTGCTCACGAAGGGGCCGGTACATCCGTCGAGAAGGTGAGGTTCGAAAGAAAGCTTTCGTGAGCAAGCTCACTCCCACAGGAAACCGTGGATGCTGAGCTGACGAACCGGTCCTGCCCGCCGCCTGGAATCTGTTCATTTGGCAGCCGCCTGCTTGAGCGCCAGCACGTCTTTTGGCGTGACCATGTCGCCCTTGTTGTTGCCCCAGGCGTTGCGCTCGTAGGTGACGACGGCGGCGATATCGACTTCCGACAATTGCTTGCCGAACGCCGCCATCGCCGTGCCCGGCCGCCCGTTGAACACGGTTGCCAGGTGTTCTTCCTTCGGCCCCATGACGGTTTTCGAGCCTTTGAGGGCAGGGAACATCGGCGGCAGGCCCTGGCCTTCGGCCTGGTGACAGGCCGCGCAGGTGGTGTGGTAGACCTTGTCGCCCTGGGCCACCAGCTCTTCGAGCGTCCAGTCCTTGCTGGTCAGCTCCTTGAGCTTGGCCGCTTCCTGTTTGCGCCCGGCCAGCCAGGTGTCGTAGTCGGCCTGGGTCTTGGCCTCGACCACGATCGGCATGAAGCCGTGGTCCTTGCCACACAGCTCGGCGCACTGGCCGCGGTAGATGCCGGGCTTCTCGATGCGGGTCCAGGCCTCGTTGACGAAACCGGGGATGGCGTCGCGCTTGACGGCAAACGCCGGCACCCACCAGGAATGGATCACGTCGGCGGATGTCACCAGAAAGCGGATCTTCACGCCCACCGGCACCACCAGCGGCTGATCCACTTCGAGCAGGTAGTGCTCGCCCTTGGCTTCCTTGTTGTGGATCTGGTCCTGAGGCGTGGCCAGGTTGCTGAAGAACTCGACGTCCTGGCCCAGGTACTTGTAGTTCCACTTCCACTGGTAACCGGTGACCTGGATGTCCAGCCCCGATTCCGTGCTGTCGTACATTTGGATGAGGGTACGGGTGGCAGGGATCGCCATGACCACCAGAATCACCAGCGGCACGACGGTCCAGAGAATCTCCACCGTGGTGCTTTCGTGAAATTTGGCGGCCACCTGCCCGGTCGACCGTCTGTGCACGATCATCGACCAGAACATCGCGCCAAAGACGATGATCCCGATCACCACACAGATCCAGAAGATGGTCATGTGCAGGTCGAAGACTTTGTGACTGACCTCAGTCGCTCCCGGCGCCATATTCGTGGTCCAGGCGGCGTGCACCGGACTGAATATCGACCACAACAGGAGGCCCATCCAGACGTGTGGATGTCGCATCATTGCGCTTCCCCTCTTGTTCTTCTTATAGCCAGCAGTCACTTGCGGGCGAGGGAGCGGTCAATTAAGTCGCAAAGGGGACCGGGGCCTGGCCTGCACTTCCAGTTCAGACATCATCAGCTACTACTCACAGACCCGAGTATAGACACGCCGCCATCACGCGCACGCAGTGGAGAATCTGCAAATTCGAGCTATACGCACGCGCATTTACTGAGAAAAATCGGCAAAAACGGGGAGAAAGTGGCCTTTTAATAGCCGATCCACATAACCATGAAATTGTTATGACAATTACGTCTTAGCCACGTTGCCAAGCAAGCTAACGTATGACTTCCCTATAATGACAGTCAGGTTTTTCGCCCCATGGAGCATTCATGAACACCGCCGCATTGCGCGAGCAGATCACCCAAGCACAGGAACACGAAACAAAGACCGGCGACCTGCTTCGCCAGCTCGAGTTACAACTTCCCCACCTGCACCCTGCCATCCATCTGCCCGATGTCGATGCCAGAGGTGTGTTGACGCGCTTTGTCATCGCCTACATTGAACAAGTCCCCGACCTGCTGGACGCCGCCAATGAAGTGGCGCGTCAGGCCGGTATCGAAAGCCAGATCAAGCCGGTGCTGAAAATCGCCGAGCAGTTCTTCATCGCCCCGCCGGCGATCATGGAAGGCCACGAGGGCCTGGACGGCCTGCTGGACGAGGCCTATCTGGCCCACCGTCTGGTGGAAGAAGTGAACGATCTGTACATCACCCACCTGCGCCAGCCGCTGATCCCGGTGAACACCACCGTGGCCAGCGTGATTGCCCACCAGTTGATCGGCGAAGCATTCGCCAACCGGCTCGATGAAGTGGTGCACCACGCCATCGATCAGATGCTGGACGAGGAGAGCTTCTCGCTGGAATCGGTCGAGGCCTACCGCGACAAACTCGCCAGCCCCGATACGGAAGCCGCTTGGAAGCGCTGGCCGAGCCTGTCGCGCCAGCTGGGCGTGGGGCTCGAAATGGAATGCGCGCGGGATTGATTGAGCGGCGTTCTTCGCTCGAACATTGAAACGCGTAACCTGTAGGAGCGAATTCATTCGCGAATGGATCAATCGGGCGATACATCTGTTTCGCTCATTCGATGTTCGCGAATGAATTCGCTCCTACAGGGCTTCAATCAATCATCAATGCATCGCCGCCCCGCCAATCGAGGTACGCATCCGCCCCTCGACCCGGCGCTTGAGCAGGCGCTGCTCCAGCACCAGCCGCGAGCCCTGCGCCGCATTGGCGCGGCCCCAGTCTTCCAGCAGCTCAAGGCAGGCGTGGTCGATGTAACTCAGGTTACTCAGCGGCACATGCAGCGTGGTGCCCGCCGGTACCGTGTTCAATGCCTGAGTCAGCGCAGGCACTTTGAGAAAGGTCGCAGCGCCGGTCAGACGCAACTCCATCTCGCCCTCGGCCTCCAGATCCAGCAGATTGATCTTCAAGCGCGACGCGTTCAGCGCCAGCTGCACCAGCGTCAGGCCAAAGCCGATCAGCACGCCGGTCAGCAAGTCAGTGAAGACGATGGTGCCCGCCGTCGCGGCGTAGATGAAGATCGGCATCCGCCCATAACGCCCCAGCCCGCGCAGCGCCTTGAAATCCACCAGCTTCACGCCGGTGTAGACCAGCACCCCGGCCAGGCTCGCCACCGGAATGCTCTGCAGCACGCTGGACAACAACAGCACGAACGCCAGCAGCCACAGGCCATGGAAGATCGTCGACAGGCGCGTCTTGGCGCCCGCCTGCACGTTGGCCGAGCTGCGCACGATCACCCCGGTCATCGGCAGGGCACCGACCAGGCCGCAGAGCATGTTGCCGACGCCCTGGGCGCTGAGTTCCTTGTCGAAATCCGAACGCACGCCGCTATGCATGCGATCCACCGCAGCGGCAGACAGCAGGGTCTCGGCGCTGGCGATGAACGCTACGGCGATGGCGGCGATCAGGATGGCAGGGTTGGCCAGGTTCAGCAGATCGGCGGGGCGCAGCCAGTCGATGGCTTCGCTGAGGTTGGCAGGCACCTCGACGCGATTGACGTCCAGGCTCATCGCCAGGCTGATCACAGTCGCGATCCCCACACCCAGCAACGCGCCCGGCACGAAGCGCAGCGCCTGAGGACGGCGTTTTTCCCACAGCCACATCACCGCAATCGTACCCAGCCCGAGCAGGCCAGCCTGCATGCCGCTGCCCGGGCCGATGGCGCCGAACAGCGTTTCGGGAAAGGCGATCAGGTTATCCAGCCCCGACGGTTTGGGGCCGCTGTCGAACATCACATGGGCCTGGGACAACACGATCAACACGCCGATCCCCGCCAGCATGCCGTAGACAACCGCAGGCGCCGTGACCCGGAACCAGCAGCCGAGCTTGAGTCGCCCGGCCAGCAATTGCAGCGCACCGGCCAGCAGCAGGATCGGCCCGAGCATCGCCATGCCATGCTCGCGCACCAGTTCGAAGACCAATACGGCCAGCCCGGCCGCGGGGCCGCTGACCTGCAAGGGCGAGCCGGCCAGCCAGCCGACCACGATGCCGCCAATGATGCCGGTGACCAGGCCCTTGGCCGGCGGCATGCCCGAGGCGATCGCGATACCCATGCACAGCGGCAGGGCCACCAGAAAAACCACCACGGAAGCCAGGAGCTCGCGTGGCAGTAAAGCTTTCAGATCCGTAGTAGCCATGACGACTCTCCGCATAATCTTCAGACGTGACAACGCCCCGCAGCCTGTGCAATGCACAGCCGCCAAGAGCTTGAATGAGGGGTGGAACCGTCGAGGCCCTGGCAGGCTCACTCAACGCGAGCCTGCCAATGGCGGGCGATCAGTAACGCGAGCGCGGCGTCGCTGTCGGGATGGCGTGGTCGCCATCGAGCGGCAGGAAGGCGCCCTGCTTGGAATCGTAGGCGCGGATTTCGCTGGTCTCGATGTTGTAGACCCAGCCATGGATGAACAGCTCACCGCTGGCCAGCTTCGACGCCACCGACGGGTGGGTACGCAGATGCTGAAGCTGGGCGATGACGTTCTCTTCGGTCAGCACGGGCATGGTTTCATGCTCGTTGGTGCAGCTGCAGTTGTGCTCGACCACGGTACGCGCCACCTCGGCGTGACGCAGCCAGGCTTTGACCGTCGGCATCTTTTCCAGGCTGTCGGGATTGAGCACCGCGCGCATCGCGCCGCAGTCCGAATGGCCGCAGATGATGATGTGTTGCACGCCCAGCGCCATGACCGCGTATTCGATGGCGGTCGACACGCCGCCGTTCATGGGGCCGTAAGGCGGAACCACGTTGCCGACGTTTCGGGTGACGAACAGGTCGCCCGGGGAGCTTTGGGTGATGAGTTCGGGAACGATGCGCGAGTCGGCGCAGGTGATGAACATGGCCCGTGGATGCTGGGCGGTGGCGAGCTTCTTGAACAGTTCTTCCTGCTGCGGGAAGACGTCATGACGGAAATGCTTGAAGCCGTCGACGATGTGCTGCAGCGCCACATCGGCGGATTCGGACTGGCCTGCGGCAGCTGGCGCGGCCTTGGGTGTGTTATCCCTGTTGCTCATGTCTCATCCTCACTAAAAACGGATTGAAGTGGATTTTCCGGTGATTCCCGTGGGCGACCCACTTTTTTCAGGCATGACGGACAATTCCATTTGTACGCGACCCGCCGGTCACTTGTGAAACACCCTACCGGCCAAAACTTAATTGAAACTGAATGCATCGCTCTAGCCCGAGGGTTTGGCTTAAGAAAATCTTAACGTCTGTATGGATAGCCACCTGTCATTTGTGACAATAGACGCTACGACCTAATGAGACTAGCGTTGAGTCACATCTTGAGCGGCACATACCAAGGACGAGGTGAAAAAATGTCTTATTTCGAGATTCGTATTTCCAAAGGAGATGTGGACGAGGACCAGAATCCTGAGGTCTTTGTTGAATTCTACTATCAGGAGCAAGTCGCTGCAGATGCAGTTCCGGAGCCTGAGTTGAAGTCCGCAGCAGTGATCTACTCATCTGGAGGCAACGGCTTGTACGACACCGTATCAGACAAGTCTGATCTGGATGGCAGCGGCGGCCACAATGACGGTGACACCAAGATATTGGTGGATCTGGCAAACGCCTTCGCAAAGATCGATCCACGATCCTTTAGCCATTAGAGCAATGAGCCTCACAACAGCGACATCTGCCCACCCGGCGGGCAGAACGCTTCACAATCGAGCTTGAAACTGTCGCGTCGGTTCAGTCCCAGTTTGCGCATCGCAATACTGTAGCGTTGCGCAAGCAGCTCGGCGAACACGCCTTCGCCGCGCATGCGCGAACCGAAGCGGCTGTCGTACACCTGCCCGCCACGGCTTTGACGCACCAGGCTCATCACATGCTCGGCCCGTTGCGGGTAATGCGCCTGCAGCCACTCCTCGAACAGCGGCGCCACTTCCAGCGGCAGGCGCAGCATCACGTAGCTCGCGCTCAGTGCGCCAGCAGCCTTGGCCTCGCTCATCATTCTCTCAAGTTCCATGTCGTTGATCATGGGAATGATCGGCGCCAGCAGCACACCCACCGGCACGCCTGCATCGCGCAACACCCTGATCGCCCGCAGCCGGGCCTTCGGCGCAGCGGCGCGCGGTTCGAGGATACGTTTGAGTTCATCATCCAGCGAAGTCAGGCTGATGAACACCGAGACCAGCCGCTGCTTCGCAAGTTCTGCCAGCAAGTCGAGATCGCGCAGGATCAGCGAACCCTTGGTGATGATTGTCACCGGATGGCGGTAGCGCAACAGCACCTCCAGGGTGGCGCGGGTGAGTTTGTGTTCACGCTCGATGGGCTGATACGGATCGGTATTGGCCCCCAGCGTGATCGGCGCCACGCTGTAGCCGGGTTTGGACAGTTGCTGTTCGAGCAGGGCAGCGGCGTTGGTCTTGGCGATCAGCTTCGTCTCGAAATCCAGCCCCGGCGACATGTCCCAATAGGCGTGGCTGGGCCGGGCGTAGCAGTAGATGCAACCGTGCTCGCAGCCCCGGTAAGGGTTGATCGAGCGGTCGAAGGGAATGTCCGGCGATGAATTGCGCGCGATGATGCTCTTGGCGGTTTCCAGCGTCACCGTGGTGCCTTGGGTCAACGGCACTTCCTGATACCAGCCGTCGTCCTCGGCCACCGACCGGTTGGGCGCGAAGCGGTTGTGCGGGTTGGTCGCGGTGCCGCGGCCGCGTTGAGGGATGGAGGCAGACATGAACAGGTTTCCGAGTACTGTATTTACATACAGTATCCGTCATTCAGACCGCTGCCAACTGTGGCTGCTGGCGAAGCGACAGTCGGAGTAGGAAAGATCGCTCTCCCCCATAGCCGTCAGGCCGATCAGAAGCAAGACAGTTCTGAATTTCTCGGCTACCGCCCCATATAACAATTTGCAAAGCCTTATCGATTTCAAAGCTCACTGTGCTGGATTAAGAGTAAAGGCGGCTGAATCAGGACATTATCCACAGCGCAGGATGCGCTTGAAATTGAAAGGGAATTCGCAATGCATTACTCAAAAATCGTTACAGCTATTGCCGCAGTCGCGGTCAGTGGCGGCGTCGTCGCAAGCAATCCGCTCGCGCCTCAGGACAAGCCGTTTCACCAATACTCCTGGATGACCACCCACAACGCGTACGAAAAAATCAATCAAAACCTGCAGGAGCTTCCACAACAGATGCGTGATGGTGTACGCGGCTTCATGCTCGATCTGTATCACAAATCCAATTACCGACCTGCAGAGCAGATCCGAGTCTGTCACACGGAGAACTTCTGTTACGGCGCCTTCAAAAATCAGCTGGCGAATGAATTCATTCCCTTTTTGAAACAGAACCGCAACGAGGTCATCTCCATTTTTCTGGAATCCTATGTTGAACGCTCGCATTTGCAGACACTGTTCAATTCGGTACCTGAAGTCGCGGACCTTACCTTTGACCCTGCCAACTTCAACACCGCCGACTGGCCGCTCATGAGTCAGCTGGTGGCGCGAAACAACCGACTCATGCTGTTCACAGACAAACGCGCGCTGGCTGGCAACTACACGGTCAATGGCAAGACAGTGACGGTCCTGTTCGATAAGGATTGGGTAGCGCAGAACCACTGGGATACGCTCGGTCCAGTGGCCTCAAACATCGAGGCAGCACACAACTGGTCCTGCCCGAGTCGCTACGGCGACGTCCCCGTCGCCGAACCTCGTGTCAGTTCAGGCACAGGCAAGTCCTGGAGTCGTCTGTTCCTGATGAACCAGTTCCACACAGTGACCAAAACGACCCTGGATTCTGGCGCATACGATAACAACCTGACGTATCTGGTGCGCCGCGTGAACCATTGTGGAAAAACGCCTAACTTCATTGCCATTGATAACTACCGCAACGGAGACACGCTCGCCTACACTCAAGCGCTGAGCCAAGGCGGCATTTATTTGTGGGAAGGCAATAACGCTGACCCAAAACAGGATGCCGTCTGCGTCATCCCACGCGGGCAGAGAACACTCACCTTGCCTTCCGCTGGTTGCGAGAACGATGAGGCCAGATCCCTGTCCCTGTCCGGAATCGCCAAAGGGACCCGCATTTCCCTTTTTGATGACCGCAGTGGCAACCGCGAAGATGACCACATGATCATCGATGTCACCCGCGACATCGGCATTCATGAAAAAGTCGTACTTGGCTCGTTTGAGCAAAGCCGCACGACGGATGCCTACAACGCCATCTTCGTTCGGAACAATGGGCTGGAAGGAAAGGTCTCGCGCATTGAGGTGGGGCTTACGCCTGTCGACTTTTCGGACGCCAATATCGCTCTGTATGAAGGCAACAATGCCAGTCAAAACCTCGACTGTGTCATCCCGTTTGATCGCACTTACAACATAAAAATGAAGAGTAATAGCTATGGCTGTTCCAACGATGAAATTCGTTCAGCACGAATCCTGAAAGCTAAAAAAGGCACCTCGTTCACATTGACCGGCCATCCGGACGGGAATTTCAGTCAAGGAAGAACAGAGGTGAAAATTCTGCGCGATATCACATCACCCGTCGTGATCGGAAGCTTTAACAGTTCTTATCAGAATGCCGATGTGCACGTCACCCACTACAGCCAAGGCATCGATGGCAAGATTTCCTTCGGTTACATCGGCGGCGCCAAGTAAATCCAGTTTACCTGGCGAGGGCTCTTGTGCACACGAACCCTCGCCACCTTCCGCGCCGCGCCATGAAAACGAGTTTTTGACATTTAACTCACGTCGCCTTGATTCCTCACGCCCGAAACTCGCCACTTTGACCAGTACCTCAGGCGCGAAACATTCGATGCGTACTCCATTGCTCGCTTCAATCATGGCCACTCTACTGACTGTCTCCATGTACACTACGGCTCAGGCCGATGACGTACCGGTTCAGACCGGACGCCCCGGCGAGTGGGCACAATCCGTAGCTCCTGAATACAACCTCTATCGGATCACCCCGACGCTCTACCGCAGCCGCCAGCCCGACGCCCAGGCGCTACCGCTGCTCAACACGCTGGGCATCGTCACCGTGGTGAACTTCATCAAGGAGAGCGACAGCCAATGGCTGTCCGATCCTGCGGTGACTCAGGTGCAGATTCCGCTGCAAACCGTGCACATCGACGACGCCGATGTGATTCAAAGCCTGCACGCCATCGAAGACGCGCAAAAGAAGGGGCCGGTGTTGATGCACTGCAAGCACGGGCAGGACCGCACCGGGCTGATTGCGGCGATGTACCGGATCGTGGTGCAGGACTGGACAAAAGAAGCGGCGATCGCCGAGATGACCCAGGGCGGGTTTGGCGACGCGGACAATCTCAAGCGCGGGATCGCCTATATCGACAAGGTCGATGTCGCGGCGTTGAAGACGGCCTATGCGAGCGGTGCGTGCAGCACCCGTGCGTTTGCCAGTTGTGCGGTCAAGGGGTGGTTTCAGAAAACCACCACGCGCAGCTGATTGTCTGTGGGAGCCGGCTTGCTGGCGAATGCGGTGTGTCAGATAAGTTAATGTTGGCTGACACACCGCAATCGCCAGCAAGCCGGCTCCTACAGGATTGGCGGGGTTGCGCCAAGCGATCACCCACCCAGGTCCATCGGGTGGGATCAACGCTTTAGCTGGGATCCACCGGCTTCTTCAACTTCGGATTCGGGAAAAACTGCACGCCCTGCACCTTCGGATTGGCCGCCTTGGCCTTTTCCTGATTGACCCGTGTCCCCAACTCCTTGGGCACCGACTGGCCCTGGGCGTTGAGGGTGTCCGAATACCCGCAGGCCACGCATTCGCGGTGCGGGACATCGTCGTCGTTCCACATCATCAGCTTGTCCGGCTCGCTGCACGCCGGGCAGACCGCCCCGGCGATAAAGCGTTTTTTCGTTACCACACGCGGTGTATCGGTCATGCTGCCGCTTCCTCGCTCAAACCCGAATGGCGCAAGAGTGCGTCAATCGAAGGTTCGCGTCCGCGGAAGTCGACGAACAGCACCATCGGCGCCTGGGAGCCGCCACGGGCCAGAATCGCCTCACGGAATGCCCGGCCGGTTTGGGCATTGAGCACGCCGTCTTCTTCGAACTTGGAGAAGGCATCGGCCGACAGCACTTCCGCCCACTTGTAGCTGTAGTAACCCGCCGCATAACCGCCAGCGAAGATGTGCGCAAAACTGTTGGGGAAGCGGTTGTACGCCGGCGGGCGCATCACCGAGACCTCGTCACGCACGCTTTCGAGCACTTGCAGCGTGGTGCGGCCATCGCCGTGGGTGGCGTGCAGTTCGAAGTCGAACAGCGAGAATTCGAGCTGGCGCACCATCATCAGGCCGGACTGGAAGTTCTTCGCCGCCAGCATTTTTTCCAGCAGATCCTGCGGCAGTGGCTCGCCGGTCTCGTAATGGCCGGAAATCAGCGCCAGGCCTTCCGGTTCCCAGCACCAGTTTTCCATGAACTGGCTCGGCAGCTCGACCGCGTCCCACGCCACGCCGTTGATGCCCGAGGCACCGGCGTGTTCGACGCGGGTCAGCAGGTGATGCAGGCCATGGCCGAATTCGTGGAACAGGGTGGTGACTTCATCGTGAGTCAGCAGCGCAGGCTTGCCAGCGACCGCTGGGGTGAAGTTGCACACCAGGTTGGCCACCGGGCTCTGCAGGGAGCCTGCCGAGGTGCGGCGACGGTCGCGAGCGCCGTCCATCCACGCGCCGCCACGCTTGTTGGCGCGGGCATAGAGGTCGAAGAAGAAGCGGCCGACGTGCTGGCCGTTTTCCTTGATTTCGAACAGGCGAACGTCCGGATGCCAGGTGTCGAAGCCTTTCTGTTCGGCGATTTCGATGCCGTACAGTTTTTGCACGATGGCAAACAGGCCGCCCAACACCTTGTCGATCGGGAAGTAGGCGCGCAGGGCTTCCTGGGAAACGCTGTAGCGCTGTTCGCGCAGTTTTTCGCCGTAGAAACCGCTGTCCCAGCTTTGCAGATCCGGGCAGCCCTGTTCGGCGGCGTAGGCCTTGAGCTGCTGCAGGTCCTGCGCGGCGAACGGCTTGCTGCGCTTGGCCAGATCGCGCAGGAAGCTGAGCACCTGATCGCTGGATTCGGCCATCTTGGTCGCCAGGCTCAGCTCGGAGAAGCTCGAGAAACCCAGCAGTTTGGCCAGTTCCTGTCGCAGGTCGAGGATCTGCTCCATGACCGGGCCGTTGTCGTTCTTGCCCGCATTCGGGCCCTGGTCCGACGCGCGGGTGCAGTAGGCGGCGTAGACTTCTTCACGCAGCGCGCGGTCCTGGGCGTAGGTCATCACCGCGTAGTAGCTGGGGAATTCCAGGGTGATCAGGTAGCCGTCGAGGTCTTTGGCCTGGGCGGCAGCGGCCATTTGCGCCTTGGCCGAATCGGTCAGGCCGGCGAGGGCGGCTTCGTCGGTGACGTGCTTGGTCCAGGCTTGAGTGGCGTCGAGCAACTGGTTGGAGAACTGGCTGCCCAGCTCGGACAGCTTGCTCTGCACCTCGGCGTAACGCTTTTGCTGCTCGGGCGGCAGGTCGATGCCCGACAGGCGGAAATCCCGCAGCGAGTGTTCCAGAATGGTTTTCTGCGCCACGTCGAAACCGGCGGCTTCGGGGCTGTTGGCCAGGGCTTCATAAGCCTGGAACAGCTCGCGGTTCTGGCCCATCTCGGTGGAATAGGCGCTCAATGCCGGCAGGCAGGACTCGTAGGCTTCGCGCAATTCGGCGCTGTTGCACACGGCATTAAGGTGGCTGACCGGGCTCCAGGCAGCGCCTAGGCGGTCGTTCAGCTCGTCCATCGCCAGCACCAGGCCAGCCCAGGTAGGCTGCGTGCCTTGCTTGGCGAGGATGTCGGCAATCGCGGCGCGGTTGTCGGCGAGAATCTGGTCAATGGCAGGTTTTACGTGCTCGGCGCGAATCGCCGAGAAAGGTGGCAGGTCGTACGATTGCAAAAGAGGGTTGTTCGCGCTCACGGTTTGGCACCTTGGCTGGAAGAAACACCCGAGCATCTTAATTACAATCGGCGCTGACCGCAGCTATCAGCATCAGAGAAGGAGCCTATTGTGGCGATCCGAACCTTTCAGAATCACACCCCGGCCCTTGACGAACGGGCGTTTGTCGATCATTCGGCAATTGTAATCGGCGATGTCGAGATCGGCGCCGACAGCTCCGTCTGGCCGCTGACGGTGATTCGCGGCGACATGCACCGCATCCGCATCGGCGCGCGCACCAGCGTGCAGGATGGCAGCGTGCTGCACATCACCCACGCCGGCCCGTTCAACCCGGATGGCTTCCCGTTGCTGATCGGCGACGAAGTGACCATTGGCCACAAGGTCATGCTGCACGGCTGCACCATCGGCAGCCGCATTCTGATCGGCATGGGCAGCACCATCATGGACGGCGCGGTGGTCGAGGATGAAGTGATCATCGGCGCAGGCAGCCTGGTGCCGCCGGGCAAGCGTCTGGAGCGCGGCTTTCTGTACGTGGGCCGCCCGGTGAAACAGGTGCGCCCGCTCACCGAGAAGGAAATCGCCTTCTTTCCCTACAGCGCGACCAATTACGTGAAGCTGAAAGATCAGCACCTGGCCGAAGGGTTCGATAAACCTCAAGGCCTGTAAGAGAGAGCACACATGCATTATCAGAACATTCTGTTCGATCTGGACGGCACCCTGACCGATCCACGAGAGGGCATCACCCGTTCGATCCAGTTCGCCTTGAGCAAGCTGGGCATCGATGAACCCGATATCACGCAGCTCGAGCATTTCATTGGCCCGCCGCTGTTGCAGCAGTTCATGCGCGCTTATGACTTCGATGAGGCCAAGGCCTGGGAAGCCGTGGGCTTTTATCGCGAGCGGTTCAAGGTCACCGGGCTGTATGAAAACCTGGTGTTCGACGGCGTGTTTGAGCTGCTGGACATGCTCTCCGACCAAGGCCGCACGCTGTTCATCGCGACATCAAAGCCCTGGGTATTCGCCCACGAAATTGCCCGGCACTTCGACTTTGCGCGGCACTTCAAGCTGATCTACGGCAGCGAACTGGACGGCACCCGCACCGACAAGGTCGAGCTGATTCGTCATCTGCTGGACGAGGAGAAGCTCGATCCCAAACAGACGCTGATGATCGGCGATCGTAAACATGACCTGATCGGCGGCAAGCGCAACGGGCTGGACGTGGCGGCGGTGGGGTACGGGTTTGGCAGCCGGGAAGAACTTACGGCCGAGGCACCGACCTACCATTTCGAGTCGCTCAAGGAGCTGCATCAGGCGTTTCTGAAACCCTGAGCGGGCCATCGCCCTGTAGCAGCACGGCTTGCCGGCGGGGCGATATGCCTGTGACGCAAATATCGCCTGACACACCGCGCCCGCTGGCAAGCCGTGCTGCTACGGGGTTTGCATCAGCCGCTCAAGTGACGCCTTGCGCTGCTCTTGAGGCAACTCGCCCATTTTCTCCACAGCAGCAAAGAACGCCGGCCAGTCGCCGCCCACCTGCTTGAACAACGCCCCAAACGCAGGCGTCCACTGGTCATACAGGCCGATGGGCAGCAGCCGCGCGTTGTTCATCGGGGCGTAGACCCAGGCGTCGAAGCGCTTGTCGCCGTTCCACTGCCCATCGCGCATTTTTCGATAGTCAGCACGCAGCCGCTCGAATTCAGCTGCCTTGCGCTGGCGCATCACTTCGGGGGTCAGCGGCTGGGCATACAGCGCTTTCAAGCGATCGCGGGTTTGCAGCACCAATTGCGTCAGTTGATCGCGACGCTGAGTCTCGGATGACACACCTTCCACCGGCAAACCCCGGGCCGCACGCCATTGTCGCGTGCCTTCCTGCTCGACGAAGGTGGCGTAGGATTCGTTGAACTCGCTGTCGTCCTTCACATAGAACCGCTGATGCGCCAGCTCGTGGAAAATCAGCGTGGCCAGGCGCTCGTCGCCCCAGGTCATCATCGAACTGATGATCGGATCGTCGAACCAGCCCAGCGTCGAGTAGGCCTCCACGCCGCTGACGTAGACATCCTTGCCGTCGAGCTTCTGCAGCGCCGCTTCGCCCCGCGCCGCGCCCTGGCTGTAGTAACCGCGATAGGCCACGCACCCGGCGATGGGGAAGCAGTGGGTCACCGGGTCCAGTGAGAACTCGCCGGTGGCGAAGACGTTCCAGACCACGTAGGGGCGATGGATGTCTGCGTACAGCCGATAACTGCGGTTATCGGGCAGGTGCAATGTGTCGCTGGCGAACTCGCGGGCTTGCTGTGCCTGGCGCAGATGCTCGCGCAGCTTGGGGTCGCGCGCCGGGTCGGCGATCACATCCGCCACCGGCTCGCGGGCGCGCAGCAGGGCAAGCTGGCCGCCGGCCAATTGCGCGTAATAGGAAAGACTGGAACAGCCGCTGAGGAGTAAAATGGCCAGCATCGGCAAGCCGCGCTGCAATCCGCTTCTTTTGTATCGAATCATGCAGCGGCCTTACCGTCGAAAGTCATGAAGGGTATAAACCCCAGCGTTATGCCGCACACCCGGCCTCTGACGCAACCGTCCTCGTCATCTGCCTGAATGCGGAGTCTGTCATGCGCCTGCCCCTGTCGATCATTGCCCTGAGCCTGCTGGCCGGATGTGCAGGCCCGTTGCCCGCCGTTGACCCGCAACAAGCCTGGGTCGATCTGCACACCTACACCGGCAAGACGCTGATGGCCGACAAGCTCGACGGCAAGCGCACCGAAGACGGCCGCTACTTTCAGGTGACGCCCGGCAAACACAAGCTCGAAGTGCGCTACGACTATGAATACGCACCAGGCGGCCTGGGGCTGTCGATGGACATCTACAACGAGCTGACCTGCTACGTCACCATCGACTACGACCATTTCGAGGCCGGGCATCGCTATCGCCTCGACGTGCGCCACATCGCCAACAGCATCGATGCGCAGTTGCGCGACGAGCAGCGCAAGGTGCTGGCCGAGGAAGGGAATATTTTCTGTATTCCGTGATTCGGTTGCTGGAATCGCTGACGCGATCTGCTTTTGATTCTGGCCGAAGGCCGTAGGAGCCCGGCTTGCCGGCGATCTGACGCGAAGCGGCAGTAAGACCACACACCCTGGTCGTGTCAGACATGTCGCATGCACAGGATTTGCTGCCGCTTCGCGCCAGATCGCCGGCAAGCCGAGCTCCTACGCCTTCGGCAGAGGCAAGGGCAGTGCCGCCCTACCGATCATTCTTCTGATAGATGATCTTCTTCGTGCCGTTTTCGCACGAGCCCACCACCATGTTCTGATCGTGGACTTCTTCATTGCTGACGATTTCCAGGGTGTAGGAACTGACGTTCTGCGCCTGGATCTTCGCTTCGATCTCGGCCTTGAGCTCTTCGCAGGGTTTGGGCGCGGCGAGGGCGCCGGTGGTCAGGGCGCAGGCCATCAGGGTTAACGCGATACGTTTCATGTGGGGCTCCTAAAGCCGCGCAGTGCGCTGCGGCATCTCATCAGACCTTGCTGCAACTGCCCGGTTCGCCAGCCCCACAACGACAATGGCCCGCAATTGCGGGCCATCGAGGTGCTGCGTAACAGGCGATCAGCCAACCAGCGTGGCATCCAGGGTGATCTTGGCGTTCAGCACCTTGGACACCGGGCAGCCTTCTTTGGCGGCCTTGGTCAGGCGGTCGAACTGCTCTTGGGTGGCGCCCGGCACCTTGGCTTTCAGGGTCAGGTGCACGGCAGTGATCGAGAAGCCACCATCGACCTGGTCCAGGGTGACGTCGGCGGTGGTGTCGATGCTGTCGGCCTTGAGGTTCTCGCCACCCAGAATCATTGACAGGGCCATCGAGAAGCAGCCCGCGTGGGCCGCGCCGATCAGTTCTTCAGGATTGGTGCCCTTGCCGCCTTCGAAACGGGCCTTGAAGCCGTAAGGCGCTTCGCGCAGCACGCCGGTTTCGGTGGAGATGTGGCCGACGCCGGATTTCAGGTCACCTTCCCAGTGGGCGGATGCTTTCTTGACGATGCTCATGGTGTCTCCTCGTGATTGGGTGCGATGGGCTCGCACACGGACAAAAAGTCAGAGGAGTGTAGGCGCGACTTGGTTCAACCGCTGTGACACCTGTGCTTTTTTGGCGCTGACATTTCCGACCAAATCAGTAGGAATTTTCATCTCAGCCATTGCAACCTGAAAATCCGGCCTTATCCTGTGGCTTAACGCAAATATTTAGTCTTAATGCGGGCATCGCTCTCGTGCCGCTCTTTTCCAAGGCACCTGACACGCCCCAAGAGGATCGACCACAGCCTATGAAACGCCTGACTGATGTGAAGATTTCCATGCTGGACCTGGTGCCGGTGCGCGAGGACAAAGGCCCGGCCGTGTCGCTGCGCAACTCGCTGGACCTGGCGCAACACGCCGAGAAATGGGGTTACAACCGTTTCTGGGTGGCCGAGCACCACAACATGGACGGCATCGCCAGCTCCGCGACCTCCGTTCTGCTGGCCTATCTGGCTGGCGGCACCTCGACCATTCGCGTAGGCTCGGGCGGCGTGATGCTGCCCAACCACGCGCCGCTGGTGATTGCCGAGCAGTTCGGCACCCTGGCGAGCCTGTACCCCGGCCGCATCGACCTGGGCCTGGGCCGCGCGCCCGGTTCCGACCAGATGACCGCCCGCGCCCTGCGCCGTGAACGCTCGGGCAGCGCGGATGACTTTCCGGATGACGTGGCGGAACTGACAGCCTACCTCGGTCCGCGCCAGCCGCATCAACGCGTCATTGCAGTGCCGGGCAACGACACCAATGTGCCGATCTGGCTCCTGGGTTCGAGCCTGTTCAGCGCCCAGCTGGCCGGCCAACGCGGCTTGCCTTACGCCTTCGCCTCGCACTTCGCGCCGCGTTACATGCACGAGGCGATTCGCGTCTATCGCAACCACTTCCAGCCGTCCGAGGTGCTCGACAAACCCTACGTGATGCTGGGCGTGCCGCTGGCGGCTGCCGACACCGACGCGCAGGCCGACTACCTGGTGACATCGGTCTATCAGCGCATCCTCAACCTGATGCGCGGCCAGAGCCTGATGCAGAAACCGCCGGTCGACAGCATGAACGGCCTGTGGCTGCCCCACGAGCGCGAAGCGGTGATGGACTTCCTGGGCCTGGCGATGGTCGGCGGCCCCGAGAAAATCCGCGCCAAACTGGACGTGCTGCTGGAACAGACAGATGCCGATGAGCTGATCTTTACTTGCGATATGTATGAGCACGCCGACCGGTTGCGTTCGTATGAGATTCTGGCGCAGGTTGCGAGGGGCTAATTTTGAAAGGTTGACGCAAATCCTGTAGGAGCGAATTTATTCGCGATGCGGTAGGTCAGGCGACAGATAGGTGTCGAACGAGATGGCCATTCGCGAATGAATTCGCTCCTACAGGGGGGCCGCGTTATCAGGGAAAATTGGGGACTGGCCAATAAAAAACCGACGCCAGGCGCGTCGGTTTTTCAATTCAGGGCCAGAGCCATCAGCCGCGCTTGTAGACGATCTCCTTGCTGCCGCCTTCGCACGTACCCACCACCTTGCCGCCTGCGGCACTGCCTTTGTCCACTGCCTCCAACGTGTAGGACGAAACGCCCTTGGCCTTGATCTTCGCGTCGATCTCGGCCTTCACGTCATCGCAGGACTTCCCGGCTGCCATGGTGGTGCCCGCAATACTCAACAACCCTACCGCCAAAAGAATCTTCTTCATCGGTCACACTCCATCGTCAGGCGCTTTTCAAGCGAAAGAGGCCGCCCGAAAGAGGCGGCCCGATACCAGAAACACGCGTCCGAATTCACGAACGGCGCGTTATGTATAGCGAAGGTTGTGGCACTCGGCCAGTTGGAAAGTTCATCAACTGTTGTCGATGCGGAAACCCACTTTGATCGTCACCTGGAAATGCGCCACCTTGCCATCACGAATGTGGCCGCGGGTTTCCAGCACCTCGAACCACTCGATGAACTTCACGGTCTTGGCCGCCTGGGTGATCGCGTTCTGGATCGCATCGTCGGTGCCCTTGGTCGACGAGCCGACCAGTTCGAGGATTTTGTACGTGTGATGATCAGACATGGCAGTTCTCCTGATGGGGTCTGTTCGAGCGTAGCAGTGAATTCACGCCCTAGGTCTGGCGCGAAAACGTGCCTGAAAGTTCACAAAAATTGCGCCCTGGCGACACAACCGGAAAACCTTCACTGCACTTTCTGAAAACCCTGTAGTCGGAATCTTCACACGCCACTCATCACTGCAGGAGAGTCACATCATGGCATTCACCTCATCCCGTAAAGCGTCGCTGCAAAGCATGGAAGCCGAGATCGAAAGTCTGCTCAAGTCACTGGAGAGCCTGAAGTCGGACGCTTCGGACGAGTCGCGCAAAACCCTGAAGACGCTGAAGGCCAATGCCGAAAGCGCGCTGAGCCATTCGCGCAGCCTGCTGAGCGATGTCTATGAAGACGTCAAGGTGAAGACCCGCGAAACCGGCGTCGCGACCCGGGACTACGCCCAGGAACATCCATGGACTACAGCCGGTGTGGCGGTTGGTGCAATCGGCCTGCTGGCGGCCTATCTGCTGTGCAAGCGCGGTAACTGACCCGCCTTGTCGATCAAGCCTGACCGGGTCGCGCCAGTTCCTGTCTGAGCCATTGCGCCAATTGCTGCGCGCGCCCGTCCGCCACGCGTTTGGGCACCCACAACGCGAGCTGCGCCGGGGTTTCGCTGAAACCCCAAGGCGCAGCCAGTCGGCCAGCCTTCAGGTCATCGGCCACCAGCGGCTCGGGCGCGATCGCCACGCCGAGCCCGGCCACCGCTGCCTCCAGCAAGTAATACAGATGCTCGAAGCCCTGACCGTAGCGAAGCGCGTCAGGCTCGATGCCGTTGTGCTGCGCCCAGGTGGGCCAAGCCTGCAAACGCGATCGGGTCTGCAATAACGGCTCGCTGAGCAAGGCTTGCGCAGGGGCATCGCGCAGCTCTTCAAAACGCTCGAAGCGGGGGCTCATGACCGGGCCGATGCGCTCGCCAGCCAGTTCGAACACCTGCATGTCGGCGGGCCATGGCGGTTCGGCGAACACCAGCAAGGCGTCCAGCCCGGGGCGACGCGGATCAAGATCGCCTTCACCAGCAGACAGATGCAGCCGCAAATCCGGCAAATCGGCATTCAAACGCCCCAGCCGCGGAATGAACCAGCGCGCCAGCAGGCTTCCCGAGCAGCCCAGCACGAACGGCGCATCGACGCTGCCCTGACTCAACTCGGCGCAAACGCTGCGCAGCCGGTCGAAAGCCTCGCCACTGGCATCGCGCAGACGAACGCCTGCATCTGTGAGTTTAAGGCCGCGCCCGTCCTTGCTGAACAGGCTGATGCCCAAGTGTTCCTCCAGCACCTTCAACTGCCGACTCACCGCGCCATGGGTGACATGCAGTTGCTCCGCGGCCTGGCTGACGCTGTTCAGGCGAGCAGTGGCTTCAAAGGCGCGCAAGGCGTTCAGCGGTGGGAGATCGCGGCTCATGGTATCTGTGAGTTTTTCTGACAGGTTACGGCGATCTTATCGGTTTTCTTCGTCCATGGCGCTGGTTAAAGTGTGTTCACTGCCTCAACGGCTCAACTCTTTGTCACCCGGCATACGTTACTGGAGCTCATCATGTCCCAGACTCAGACCCAATACCGCAACGGCCCGGACGATCGCGGCATGTTCGGCGCGTTTGGCGGACGTTACGTCGCTGAAACCCTGATGCCCCTGATCCTCGACCTGAACCGCGAATACGAAGCGGCGAAGAACGATCCTGCGTTCATCAAGGAACTGGCCTACTTCCAGCGTGACTACGTGGGCCGTCCAAGCCCGCTGTATTTCGCCGAGCGCCTGACCGAACACTGCGGCGGCGCGAAGATTTACCTCAAGCGCGAAGAGCTGAACCACACCGGCGCGCACAAGATCAACAACTGCATCGGCCAGATCCTGCTGGCGCGGCGCATGGGCAAGAAGCGCATCATCGCCGAAACCGGTGCAGGCATGCACGGCGTGGCAACCGCTACCGTCGCCGCGCGTTTCGGCCTGGAATGCGTGATCTACATGGGCACCACCGACATCGAGCGCCAGCAGGCCAACGTGTTCCGCATGAAGCTGTTGGGCGCGACCGTGATCCCGGTCGTGGCCGGCACCGGCACCCTGAAAGACGCCATGAACGAGGCGCTGCGTGACTGGGTCACCAACGTCGACAGCACCTTCTACCTGATCGGCACCGTGGCCGGTCCGCACCCTTACCCAGCCATGGTCCGCGACTTCCAGGCGGTGATCGGCAAGGAAACCCGCGAGCAGTTGCAAGAGCAGGAAGGCCGTCTGCCTGACAGCCTGGTCGCCTGCATCGGCGGCGGCTCCAACGCCATGGGCCTGTTCCACCCGTTCCTGGATGACACCAGCGTGCGCATCATCGGCGTGGAAGCGGCCGGCCACGGCATCGAAACCGGCAAACACGCCGCCAGCCTGAACGGCGGCGTACCGGGCGTGCTGCACGGCAATCGCACCTTCCTGCTGCAGGACGACGATGGCCAGATCATCGACGCCCACTCGATTTCCGCAGGCCTGGACTACCCCGGCATCGGCCCTGAACACGCTTGGTTGCACGACATCGGCCGCGTCGAATACACCTCGATCACCGACGACGAAGCACTGGCGGCGTTCCACCAGTGCTGCCGCCTGGAAGGCATCATCCCGGCGCTGGAAAGTGCCCACGCCCTGGCCGAAGTGTTCAAGCGCGCACCGACCCTGCCAAAAGATCACCTGATGGTGGTCAACCTGTCCGGCCGCGGCGACAAGGACATGCAAACCGTCATGCACCATCTGGATCTGTCCCAGCAGGAGAAACACTGATGAGCCGCCTGCAAACCCGCTTTGCCGAGCTGAAAGAACAAAACCGCGCAGCGCTGGTGACCTTCATCACCGCGGGCGACCCGGCCTATGACACGTCGCTGTCGATCCTCAAGGGCCTGCCCAAAGCCGGTGCCGACGTGATCGAACTGGGCATGCCGTTCACCGATCCGATGGCCGACGGCCCGGCCATTCAGCTGGCCAACATTCGCGCGCTCGGTGCCAAGCAGAACCTGGCGAAAACCCTGCAGATGGTTCGCGAATTCCGCGTTGAAGACAGCCATACGCCGCTGGTGCTGATGGGTTACTACAACCCGATCCACAACTATGGCGTCGAGCGCTTCATCGCCGAAGCCCGTGAATCCGGCGTCGATGGCCTGATCGTGGTCGACCTGCCGCCCGAGCACAACAACGAACTGTGCGACCCGGCGCAGGATGCGGGCCTGGACTTCATTCGCCTGACCACCCCGACCACCGACGACAAGCGCCTTCCGACAGTGCTCAACGGCAGCTCGGGCTTCGTCTATTACGTGTCGGTGGCTGGCGTGACCGGCGCCGGCTCGGCGACCATCGACCACGTCAAGGAAGCGGTCGCGCGCCTGCGTCGTCATTCGGACCTGCCGATCAGCGTCGGCTTCGGTATCCGCACGCCCGAGCAGGCCGCAGCCATTGCCCGCATCGCCGATGGCGTGGTGGTGGGCTCGGCGTTGATCGATCACATCGCCAATGCCCAGTCGCCTGAGCAGGCGGTCAGCGGTGTGCTCAAACTCTGCGCGGACTTGTCCGAAGGCGTGCGTAAGGCCCGTGTATCCTGAAGGTAAAGTTCCTGATACAGAGGAATCTCGGCCTTCGTTAGCAGACTAAGTAGTACAGCAAAGGGGTTCAGGACCTGGTTCTGAACCCCTTTTTGCTGAACCGAATTGGCTCAGGAGCACGCTACATGAAAGTCTCGAATCGTTTGATCGCAGGGTTGGGTGTGTTGATGGTCAGCGCCAGCGCGCTGGTCCACGCAGCGCCGCCAGATCAACGTGGCGGCTATGACGACCATGGTCCCGGCCAGCATCAGGACCGGGGCCCGCAGGGCAATGAACATCGCGATGACCACCGCCCGGACAACCGTGGCGATGACCATCGTGGTGGCCGTCCTCCGGCCGACTTCGGCGACGTTCGCCGCACGATTCAGGAACATCGCGAAGTCATCGGCCGCGGCCAGCCGCTGCCGCCGGGCGTGCACATTGTGAAGGGCCATCCACTGCCGCGTGGCTACGGCCGCCGCTTGGATGACCGCTCGCTGCAATACCTGCCGCGCTATGAAGGCTACGAATGGCGCCGCCTGGGGCCGGACATCGTGCTGATCGCGGTGGGCAGCGGGATCGTTTATGAGATTCTGGATGGCGTGTTGAACTGACCCGCCCAGTCACGCCGGGAACGAAACTGTAGGAGCGAATTCATTCGCGAAAATTGATCAGGCGAAACACATGCGTTGCCTGATCGGGCCATTCGCGAATGAATTCGCTCCTACAGGTCCTGAGCTTGATGACTAACGCTTGAACATCTCCACCTTCAACTCCCGCATCCCGCCCATCCAGATCGCATGCTTCGTGTGATCGGCCAAGTCATCGCCGGTATCCGGGTGGATGAAAATCACTAGGCCGTCCCGGTTCATCGCCAGATACAACATCACATCGGCAAATTGCCCGTGGGAAAACGCCAGTTGGCAGCTCCAGTCCGGATGCGGCCCGACCGGGCGTTCGTGCACACGGCCCATGCGGATGCCGAACTTCGCGGCGGCGCTTTCGCACAGCGCGCGGGCCTGCTCGATGGTCTGGGCATCGAAGTAAACGTGGGCGTGGTAGCCCTCAATCGGTGACATGTTCAATCCCTCAATTTTCCTGAATTCATTCATCACGCTCACCAGCGACGGCAAACCTGTAGGAGCGCGCTTGCCCGCGATGGCGTTGTGTCAGATATGAATTTTGTCACAGACACGCCGCCGTCGCGGGCAAGCGCGCTCCTACAAAACAGGGCTAAACCGCAATCGACGGCATCGGCTTGCCCGTCAGCAGATCCCCGCTCAGCGCCTGTTCATTTCTTAACCAATCGACGAAACGCTGCACGATCTGCACCCGTCTTTTACGCTGCGGCAGGACGATGTAATAGCCATAGGCCGAGATCGCCGCCCCTTCCACCGGGCGACACAGCAGCCCTTGTTCCAGCAGGTCGTCCACCAGGTGGCGCCAGCCAATCGCGACGCCTTGCCCGGCGATGGCAGCCTGGATCAGCAGGGTGTAATTATCGAAGCGCAACTGCCCCGGCGCCGGGGCCTGGGCAATATTCAGGGCGCGAAACACGCCCGCCCAGTCGAACCAGTTGTTGCCGCCTTCGCCGCGCAGATGCAGCAGCGGGTAGTCGCGCAGCGCCTCGTTGGCCATGGGCAGCGTGCGGCCGGCCAGCAGTTGCGGGCTGCACACCGGAAACACTTCTTCGCTGAACAGCCAGTGGCTCTCACCCTGCTTGAAGCGCCCGTCGCCGAACAGCACCGCCACGTCGATGTCGGCGCGCAGCATGCTGTGGCTGCGCTCGCTGGTGACCAGGCTGACATCGACGTCCGGGTTCTGCTTGTGAAAGCGGTGCAGGCGGGGCATCAGCCAGTACGCGGCGAACGCGAAGTCGGTCGCCACCTGCAACACCTCATGCTGACGCTGTTGAGTGATCAGCGCCAACCCGGCATCCATCGACTGCAAACCGGTCTGGACGTGGTTGAACAGAATCTCTCCGGCGTCGGTCAGTTCGATGCCGCGGTAGATGCGATCGAACAGGCGCGTTGCCAGTTGTTCTTCTAACCTTTTGATTTGCTGGCTGATGGCCGGCTGGGTCGTGCCCAGCTCGATCGCGGCGGCGGTGAAACTGCGCAGCCGGGCAGCGGCCTCGAAGCCGCGCAGCAGATCCAATGACATGTCACCGAGCGAGTCAAACATAAGCGTGGCTTATCCTAGGCATTGCAGTTTATGGGCTTTACCGCTGATCCCATGGGTCTCATTCTCTGGACCAGCAATTTCGCATAAATATTCACTATGGAATGCCGCGAAGACATGAAGCGCAAGAACATTCTTTTCATCATGGCCGATCAAATGGCCGCGCCGATGTTGCCGATTTACGCCTCATCACCAATCAAGATGCCGAATTTGAGCCGCCTCGCCGCCGACGGCGTGGTGTTCGACGCCGCGTATTGCAACAGCCCGTTGTGCGCGCCGTCGCGCTTCACCCTGGTCAGCGGCCAGTTGCCCAGCAAGATCGGCGCCTACGACAACGCGGCCGATTTCCCCGCCGATGTGCCGACCTACGCCCACTACCTGCGCCGCCTGGGCTACCGCACCGCGCTGTCGGGCAAGATGCATTTCTGCGGCCCGGATCAGTTGCACGGCTACGAAGAGCGCCTGACCAGCGACATCTACCCCGCCGACTACGGCTGGGCAGTGAACTGGGACGAACCGGATGTGCGCCCGACCTGGTACCACAACATGTCCTCGGTGCTGCAGGCCGGCCCGTGCGTGCGCACCAACCAGCTGGATTTCGACGAAGAGGTGGTGTTCAAGGCCCAGCAGTACCTGTTCGACCATGTGCGCGAAGACGGCGACCAGCCGTTCTGCCTGACCGTGTCGATGACTCACCCGCACGATCCGTACACGATTCCCAAGGAATTCTGGAACCTCTACAACGACGACGAGATTCCGATGCCGCCTGCGCCGCCGGCCCAGGCCGATCAGGACCCGCACTCTCAGCGCCTGCTCAAGGTCTACGACCTGTGGGACAAGCCGCTGCCGGAGCACAAGATCCGCGACGCCCGCCGCGCGTATTTCGGCGCCTGCAGCTACATCGACGACAACATCGGCAAACTGCTGAAGACCCTCGAAGACACAGGCCTGGCCGAAGACACCATCATCGTGTTCTCGGGTGACCACGGCGACATGCTTGGCGAGCGCGGCCTCTGGTACAAGATGCACTGGTTCGAAATGTCCGCCCGCGTGCCGCTGCTGGTCTACGCGCCGGGGCAGTTCAAGGCTGGCCGGGTGAAGGCCGCGGTGTCCACCGCCGACCTGCTGCCGACCTTTGTCGCGCTGGCCGAGGGCGAACTGGAAAACGGCCTGCCGCTGGACGGCCGCTCGCTGTTGCCGCATCTGCAAGGCGCTGGCGGCCACGACGAGGTATTCGGCGAGTACATGGCCGAAGGCACCAACAGCCCGCTGATGATGATTCGTCGCGGCGCCTACAAATTCATTTATTCGGAACAGGACCCATGTCTGCTGTATGACGTGTACAACGATCCGAAAGAGCAGGAAGAGCTGAGCGGATCTTGCGCCCATCGCGACCTGTTCGATGCGTTCCTGGCCGAAGCAAGGGCCAAATGGGACATCCAGGCGATACACCATCAGGTGCTCGCCAGCCAGCGCCGGCGCCGTTTCGTGGCGCAATCGCTGACACTCGGCAAGCTGAAGAGTTGGGATCACCAGCCGCTGGTAGACGCCAGTCAGCAATACATGCGCAACCATATCGACCTCGACGATCTGGAGCGCAAGGCCCGTTATCCACAACCTTGAACCCTGCCACCACTTAGAAAACCAAAAAGGGGCACACCATGAAGAGTCTGTTCACAACGCTGGCGGTTGCGGTGATGAGCTTGAGCAGCGTCGTTGCCAACGCCGCTGACGCAAGCTGCAGTACGGTCAAGATGGCTGACCCGGGTTGGAGCGACATCGCTGCGACCAATGCCACGGCGAGCTTTCTGCTCGACGGCATGGGTTACAAGACCAAGGTCGATACGCTGGCAGTGCCGATTGCCTATGGTGGTCTCAAAGACGGTCAAATGGACGTTTTTCTGGGCAACTGGATGCCTGCGCAGCAGGGCTTCTATGACAAGTTCATCGCCACCGGCGATGTGACGCAATACGCGAAAAACCTGGAAGGCACCGAGTTCACCCTCGCCGTTCCGGATTACGTCTATGACGCGGGTGTGCATAACTTCGCCGACCTGAACAAATTCGCCGACAAGTTCCACAAGAAGATCTACGGCATCGGCTCGGGGGCTCCGGCCAACGCGTCGATTCAGGAAATCATCAAGAAGAACGAGTTCGACCTGGGGGACTGGAAACTGGTCGAATCGAGCGAGCAGGCCATGCTGGCCGAAGTGCAGCGCAACGTGAAGAAGAAGGACTTCGTGGTCTTCCTCGGCTGGACGCCGCACCCGATGAACGTGCAGATCAAGGGCATGAAGTACCTCAAGGGCGGCGAGAAGTACTTCGGTGACACCGGCAGCGTCTACACCGTGACCCGCAAAGGCTACGCCGACGCCTGCCCGAACGTGGCCAAGCTGTTCTCCAACCTGACGTTCACCCAGGACATGGAAAACACCATCATGAAGAACGTGGTGGACAACAAGATCAGCAACACCGATGCGGTCAAAGCCTGGATCAAGGAAAACCCGGCGGTGCTGGAGAAGTGGCTCAACGGCGTGAAAACCGTTGATGACAAGGATGCGTTGCCGGCCGTTAAAGCGAAGTTGTAAGGCGTCAAAGTCGCGTGAACAAGTTCACCCCATAAATCTACACAGATTCTGTGGGAGTGAGCTTGCTCACGAATACCGACTGACAGGCGCTTAAAATGTTGTGTATGTTCCTGCCCTTTCGTGAGCAAGCTCACTCCCACAGAGGGCCTCAGACATCGGTTAGATGGCTGTCAGCCCGCGAGTTCGGTCACCGAATCAGGCCTGCGCCATCAACCGCCGCAACTCGACCAGCACTGGCGCTGAATCCGGGCGCACGCCGCGCCACAGGAAGAACGCCTCGGCCGCCTGTTCCACCAGCATCCCCAAGCCATCCACCGCTTGCCCGGCCTGGTGCTCCGAGGCCCAGCGGCAGAATGCGGTCGGCTCCTTGGCGTACATCATGTCGTAGCAGAAGGTTTCGCCGGGCTGGATAAGGCTCGGCGCAATCGGCGGCACCTCGCCGGACAGGCTCGCCGACGTGGCGTTGATGATGATGTCCACCGACTCTTCCAGCCAGTCATAGCCTGCGGGCAGGATCGGCCCCAGCTCGGCGAATTCCTGCGCCAGGTTTTCCGCCTTTTCCACTGTGCGATTGGCCACCACCAGCACGTAGGGCTCTTCCGCCAGCAGCGGCTCCAGCGCGCCACGCACGGCGCCACCTGCGCCCAGCAGCAGGATGCGTTTGTCCTTGAGCGTCACGCCGTGATTGACCTTCAGATCTCGCACCAGGCCCGCGCCATCGGTGTTGTCGCCCAGCAGCGTGCCGTCGGCCTGGCGGGCGAGGGTGTTCACTGCGCCGGCGCGACGACCGCGTTCGGTCAGTTGGTCGACCATGCGCCAGGCCTCTTCCTTGAACGGCACGGTGACGTTGGCGCCGCGTCCGCTTTCGAAGAACTGCTTCGCAAACGCCGTGAAGCCGTCCAGCGGCGCCAGGGAGGTCTGGTAGTCCAGCGTCTGACCGGTCTGCTCGGCGAACAGGCGGTGGATCAACGGGGATTTGCTGTGGGCAATCGGATTGCCGAAAACGACGTATTGGTCAGTCATCAATTGGCTTCCTCGGCCAGCCAGTCGCGATCTTGCAGGAAATATTCGGTCAGGCGCGCTTCCTCACTGCCCGGCGCGGCCTTCCAGTCATAGCCCCAGCGCACATGGGGCGGCAGCGACATCAGAATCGACTCGGTGCGCCCGCCCGATTGCAGGCCGAACAGCGTGCCACGGTCGTAGACCAGGTTGAATTCCACGTAACGCCCACGGCGGAATTCCTGGAATTCGCGCTGCTGGGCGGTGTAGGGCGTAGCCTTGCGGCGCTGGACGATAGGCAGGTATGCGTCGACGAACGCGTCGCCAATGGCGCGCAGGAACGCGAAGCTGGTGTCGAAATCCCATTCGTTCAGATCGTCGAAGAACAGGCCGCCCACGCCACGCGGTTCGTTGCGATGCTTGATGTGGAAATAGCGGTCGCACCAGGCCTTGTAGCGCGGGTAGACGTCGGCGCCGAACGGCGCACAGGCCTGCTCGGCCACGCGGTGCCAGTGGATGCAGTCTTCTTCGACGCCGTAATAGGGCGTCAGGTCGAAGCCGCCGCCGAACCACCAGACCGACTCTTCGCCTTCTTTTTCCGCGATGAAGAAACGCACGTTGGCGTGGGAGGTCGGAACATGTGGGTTGTGCGGGTGCATGACCAGCGAGACGCCCAGCGCCTCGAAGCCACGACCGGCCAGCTCCGGGCGATGTGCGCTGGCCGACGGTGGAAGACCTGCGCCGAAAACATGGGAGAAATTCACGCCGCCTTTTTCGATGACGTCACCGTTCTCGATCACCCGGGTCCGCCCGCCACCGCCCGCCGGGCGCTCCCAGGCGTCCTCGACGAAACGGGCCTCGCCGTCTTCGTGCTCGAGCGCGGCGCAGATCCGGTCTTGCAGATCGAGCAGGTAGGCTTTGACGGCATCGGTGCGAACGGACATGGCAGTACCTTGAATTACCTGAAACGAAGGTTTGAGTGTCGCCTTCGATAGCGCAAGCAGCGCTACCCAAAACAGGCGGCTCGAAATTGGCGCGTAGCATACACCCGCCAGACCCACGCCGCAGTTGACGAAGGCCAAACGAAGCAGTCCCATAGAGCTCTTTCGGCATATAGTTGATCCACGCAGTTTCGATCCATGACGGAGAAAGCAAATGGCAAAGCGTATCCAGTTCCGTGCTCACGGCGGCCCTGAAGTCCTCGAGTATGTCGACTTCGAACCAGGCACCCCGGGGCCCAATGAAGTACTCGTGCGCAACAAAGCGATTGGCGTCAACTTCATCGAAACCTATTTCCGCACCGGCCTGTACCCGGTTGCCGCCATGCCTTCGGGGCTGGGCAACGAGGGCGCGGGCGTGGTCGAAGCGGTCGGCGCAGAGGTCACCCATGTGAAGGTGGGTGATCGTGTCGGCTATGGCACCGGCCCCCTGGGCAGCTACGCGGAACTGCATCGCACGCCAGCCGCCAACGTGGTCAAGCTGCCCGACAACATCACCTTCGAACAGGCCGCGGCCGTCATGCTCAAGGGCCTGACCGTGCAGTACCTGTTCCGTCAGACGTACGAAATCCGTCCGGAAGAAACCATTCTGTTCCATGCCGCCGCCGGTGGCGTGGGCTCGATTGCCTGCCAATGGGCCAAGGCCGTGGGTGTGAACCTGATCGGCACGGTCAGCTCGCCGGAGAAAGCCGCTCACGCCAAGGCCAACGGCGCCTGGGCGGTGATCGACTACAGCAAGGAAGACGTGGTCAAGCGCGTGCTGGAATTGACCGACGGCAAGAAAGTGCCAGTGGTGTATGACGGCGTGGGCAAGGACACCTGGGAAACGTCGCTGGACTGTCTGGAGCTGCGCGGGCTGTTGGTCAGCTTCGGCAATGCTTCGGGCGCGGTGTCGGGCGTGAATCTGGGCATTCTTGCGCAGAAAGGCTCGCTGTACGTGACCCGCCCGACCCTGGGCTCCTACGCCAACAGCCCGGAAGCCCTGCAGGCGATGGCCGATGAGGTGTTCGCGATGGTCAGCAGCGGCAAGGTCAAAGTGGACGATATCCAGAAATACGCCTTGAAGGATGCCGCCAAAGCGCACACCGACCTGTCGGCGCGGCGCACCATCGGGTCGATGATTCTGGTGCCTTGAACACGTCAGCATCGGCAACATCGATCCCGTAGCAGCACGGCTTGCCGGCGGGGGCGTCCTCAAGATCGCTCCCGCCAGCAAGCCGTGCTGCTACGGACCGTATGAACGTTATCCCGCGCGTACGACTTCCGCGGTCACCAGATCGCGAATCACGCTCGGATTGCGCCGCCCGCCCAGCGATCCGCCCAGCACCATGTCCACCTGATCGTGGAAATACTGCTCGACCCGCAGCCGCGAACGCGCAGCCGGGCGGCCGGTCGGGTTGGCCGAAGTGGACACCAGCGGGCCGGTCAACGCGCACAGCTCACGCACCAGCGGATGATCGCTGACACGCAGCGCCACGGTATCGCGCCCGCCGGTGATCCAGTCGGGCAACAGCCCCTGATGCGGCACCAGCCAGGTGTTCGGCCCGGGCCAGGTGCTGGCCATGCGGTCGATCCACAGCTCCGGGAAATCCTCGAACAGGAAGTCGAACTGCCGGATGTTGTCGGCCACCAGGATCAGGCCCTTTTCCACAGGCCGCGCCTTGAGCGCCAGCAGACGGTAGACCGCCTCGACATCCCAGGGATCGCACCCCAGCCCCCACACCGCCTCGGTTGGATAGGCAATCACCGCTCCGGCCCGGATCTCTCGTGCGGCTTGTTGCACACGCCAACTGCTGACCATCGTTCGCTCTCCGAATTTACGCTGGCCAGCAGTTTAACCTCAGGGCGCGCGGGCAAACCATCGCCCGGCTTCACAAGCCACGCTGCTGTCCAGTTCAAGCTCGGTCAGCGCCGCCAGGACTTTGGGCAGTGGCCAGCCGCAGGCGGCGGCGAGGGCTTCGCTGGTCTGCGGTGCAGCGTGCAATAAGGCGAGGAGGGGATGACTGCGGGCATCGGTACTGGCTGCAGCGCAATCGTTATCCACAGGCAGATTTTTCCAGCCTTGTAGCGCTTCGAGAATATGCTCGACGGTTTCCACCAGCACCGCACCGTCGCGGATCAACTGATGACAACCCCGCGCGCCGGGGTGATGAATCGAGCCCGGAATCGCGTAGACCTCGCGTCCCTGCTCGGCCGCCAGCCGCGCGGTGATCAGCGAGCCACTGGCTACGCTGGCCTCGACCACCAGCACGCCGAGGGACAAACCGCTGATGATCCGGTTGCGCTTGGGAAAGTTGCTCGCATTGGGCGCAGCATCCAGCGGCAGCTCGGAAATCACTGCGCCACCTTCGGCAATCATCCGCGCTGCAAGCTGGCGATGGCGCTGTGGATAAAAATTTTCGATCCCGGTCCCCAGCACACCAACGGTGGCGCCTTTTACGTCCAGTGCACCCTGATGAGCGGCGCCATCGATGCCCAGCGCCAGACCACTGGTAATGACAAATCCGGCACCCGCCAGGCTGCGCGAGAATGCCGCGGCCGTGTCCAGGCCAGGCCTGGAAGCGCGTCGGCTGCCGACCATTCCCAACTGTGGCCGCTCGAGCAAAGAGCGATTCCCAGCGATGAAAATCAGCGGTGGAGGGTCCGGGATTTCCGCCAACAACGCAGGGTAGTCGGGGTCGTCCCACATCAGCAAATGCTGGCCCGAGCCCTCTAGCCAGCGCAATGCAGCGCTGGCGCCGTCCCGCACTTCGGGGCTTCGACGAGCCTCGGCGCTGGCCGCAGGGAGCCTTAACGAACGCCAGGCAGAGGCGGGAGCACTCAGGGCAGCAGAAGCGCTGCCGAAGGCATCGATCAGGGTTTTGAAACGCTTTGGGCCAATCTCGGGCAGTCGATGAAGGCGCAGGCGCGCCTCCAGTTCGGCGGGTGACTGCCCGCTTTTTTCGAACATCGGCATGTACTCTTCCTTGATCCAGGGCCCACTCCAGAGAGTGGGCAAACCTGTGGATAAGTCTGTTGACAACACTTAGATAAGTGAAGCATGCCGGTGGAAAAAAGTGATTCAGACCTGATACATAGGATTACGGATTACGCACCCGGTCGTTGACCGCCAAAGAACGGGTGGCGTGCAGGACCATCGCATAGCTCAGGCGGTTGTAGGTGCGGAAAACCATCAGCTCGCCGGAGCGCTCGTCGGGAATTTTCACCTGATCGCCGGTGATCCGGTCGCGAACGGTCTCGCCCTTTTTATAGATCGCCAGCACGTTGCCCTCGACCAGGCCGTCGGCACGGCCGCGATCGAGCGTGACCACGTCGAACACGCCAATCTGGGTCACGCCGCGAGGCACGTCGATGATTTCACCGCGAATCTCGCGCTGCGGCTCGCTGGGCACGAAGTTGGAATTGATCGCGCGCTCTTCGCTGACGAACAGACGGTCGCCCAGACGCACTTCCTGGGTCGAGCGCTGCATCAGCAGCGTCGCCACGTCACCCTCGGTGGCCACCAGATTGCCGGTGCCGATGTCGTCGGCGTTGATGCCCAGCGGTTCGTCGGTATCCGGGTCGGTGTAGATCTTGCCCTTGCGGAAAATGCCGTAGGACACATGCTCCGGGTCGAAGAACCCGCGCGCATAGACCCGGTCCCCGGCGCCGCTGAGCACGCGCTCGCCATTGCCGGCGACGATATAAGGCGCGGCCTCGAACTGCTCCACGGTGTCCATGATCCGGTTGCTCAGCAGAAACGCGTTGATCGCGCCCAGCGGAATGGTCGGGATGGCTTCGGCGATCGGCGTGCTGCGCACACGCGGTGACAATTTGATGGTGCCGCGCGACTCGCCACGGTTGACCACGATGCGTGGCTGGCCATCGACGAAAATCAGGTTGAGGGTGTCACCGGGGTAGATCAGGTCCGGGTCGTGGACCTGCGGGTTGGCCCGCCAGATCTGTGGCCACTTCCATGGCTGGCTCAGAAACTTCCCGGAAATGTCCCAAAGTGTGTCACCGGCGACAACGGTGTAACTCTGTGGATGACCTTCCCTGAGTTGTACTTGCGCCTGGACAAGGCCTGTCGCGGCCAACAGCAGCAGGGCGAGTAGTGATTTCCTCATGCGGTGAATCCCTTTATCATGTTGGCTTCGCGTGAAACATCGTTTTGCGAGACTTCTCAGGACTGCCCGCTTGTGACGTTCCCAAGCCTAGCAGCCGATTTTGACTTTACCCTACAAGTGCAGCGCTTACGTATATGGCCATTTTAAACATTCTCGAATTTCCCGATTCGCGCCTGCGCACCATCGCCAAGCCGGTGGTTGCCGTGGACGACGCTATTCGCCAGTTGGTCGACGACATGTTTGAAACCATGTACGAAGCCCCTGGCATCGGCCTTGCCGCGACGCAGGTTAACGTACACAAGCGCGTCGTTGTAATGGATCTCTCGGAAGATCGCAGCGAGCCACGGGTTTTCATCAACCCCGAGCTCGAACCTTTGACCGACGAGATGGACCAGTACCAGGAAGGCTGCCTGTCGGTGCCCGGTTTCTACGAGAACGTCGACCGCCCGCAGCGGGTCAAGGTCAAGGCACTGGACCGCGACGGCCAGCCTTACGAACTCATCGCCGAAGGCCTGCTCGCCGTGTGCATCCAGCACGAATGCGATCACCTGAACGGCAAGCTGTTCGTCGACTACCTGTCTACGCTCAAGCGTGACCGGATCAAGAAAAAGCTGGAAAAACAGCACAAGCAGAACGCTTGATCCGCTCACCCCAAAAGGCCTCTTGGAGGCCTTTTCTTTTTTCAAATACGAGAAGCCCATGACTGAGCCACTGCGCATCGTCTTCGCCGGCACCCCGGAATTCGCCGCCGAACACCTCAAAGCCCTGCTCGACAGCCCGTATGAAGTGATCGCGGTCTACACCCAGCCCGATCGCCCGGCCGGCCGCGGGCAAAAGCTGATGCCAAGCCCGGTCAAGCAGCTTGCCTTGCAGCACGATATTCCCGTGCTCCAGCCGCCGACCCTGCGCGCAGCCGAAGCCCAGGCCGAACTGGCCGCGCTCAAGCCGGATCTGATGGTGGTGGTCGCCTATGGCCTGATCCTGCCCCAAGCGGTGCTGGACATTCCGCGTCTGGGCTGCATCAACAGCCACGCCTCGCTGCTGCCACGCTGGCGCGGAGCGGCGCCGATCCAGCGCGCGGTGCAGGCGGGCGATGCCGAAAGCGGCGTGACCGTGATGCGCATGGAAGCTGGCTTGGACACCGGCCCGATGCTGCTGAAAACCGTGACTCCGATCAGCCCTGAAGACACTGGCGGCACCTTGCACGATCGCCTCGCGCAATTGGGCCCGGTCGCTGTGGTGCAGGCCATCGCAGGGCTCGCTGATGGCTCGCTGGTGGGCGAAGTGCAGGACGACGCCCTGGCCAACTACGCACATAAGCTCAATAAAGACGAAGCGCGCATCGACTGGACCCGCCCGGCCGACGAGCTGGAGCGTCTGGTGCGCGCCTTCAACCCATGGCCGATCTGCCACAGCACGCTCAACGGCGAAGCCCTGAAAGTGCTGGCCGCGCAGCTCGCGCAAGGCAAGGGCGAGCCGGGCACGATTCTCGACGCCAGCAAGGACGGCCTGACCGTCGCCTGCGGTGAGAACGCGCTGCGTCTGACCCGCCTGCAATTGCCTGGCGGCAAACCGCTGAATTTCACTGACCTGTTCAACAGTCGCCGCGAGAAATTCGCGGTGGGCACGGTGCTCGGTCAAATCCCTACCGATCAACCCGAGCAGAGCCAATGAATCCTCGTCTGGCCGCAGCCAGGGCGCTGGCTGCCGTACTCAGCGGCAAGGCCTCGCTGAACAGTTCCTTGCCAGCCCAGCTGGAAAAGGTCGAGGACCGTGATCGCGGCCTGACCCAGGATCTGGCATTCGGCACCGCACGCTGGGAGCCCCGGCTGTCTGCGCTGGCGGCGAAGTTGTTGCAAAAGCCTTTCAAGGCCGCCGATACCGATGTCCAGGCATTGCTGCTGGTGGGCCTGTATCAGCTGTTCTATTCCCGCATTCCGGCTCACGCGGCCATCGGCGAGACGGTCGGCTGCGCGGACAAACTGAAAAAGCCCTGGGCCAAGGCGCTGCTCAACGCGGTGTTGCGCCGTGCCCAGCGTGAAGGCGAGGCCCTGCTGACCGAACTGGAACACGACCCGGTGGTGCGAACCGCTCACCCGCGCTGGCTGCAAAAGGCGCTCAAGGCCGCGTGGCCGGAGCAGTGGGAAGCCGTCTGCGCCGCCAACAATGCGCACCCGCCGATGATTCTGCGGGTCAATCGCCGTCACAAGACGCGCGATCAGTACCTGCAGTTGCTCGCCGACGCAGGCATTGCGGCAGTTGCCAGCACGTTCAGCCAGGACGGCATTGTCCTGACTGAACCCGGCGATGTGCGTGGCTTGCCAGGCTTTACCGAAGGCTGGATCAGCGTGCAGGACGAAGCCGCGCAACTGGCCGCCGACCTGCTGGAACTGGCGCCGGGCCAACGCGTGCTCGATGCCTGTTGCGCGCCAGGCGGCAAGACCTGCCACCTGCTGGAAGTGCAGCCGGGTCTGGCGGGTGTAGTCGCGGTGGATCTGGAAGCCAAGCGCATGGTCCGCGTGAAGGAGAACCTCGACCGTCTGGGCCTGTCCGCCGAATTGATCGCCGCCGACGCCCGCGCCACCGATCAGTGGTGGGACGGCAAGCCGTTCCAGCGGATTCTGCTCGACGCGCCGTGCTCGGCCACCGGCGTGATCCGCCGCCATCCGGACATCAAGCTGACTCGGCAGGCCGACGACATTCCTGCGCTGGCGACGCTTCAAGGCGAATTGCTCGACGCGCTCTGGCCGACGCTGCAAGTGGGCGGCATGTTGCTGTACGCCACCTGCTCGACGCTGCCGACCGAGAACACCGAAGTGATCGAGGCCTTCCTTGCCCGCACCCCGGGCGCGCGGGAACTCGATATCGCCGGGCAGAACGGCAACCCGCCACCGGGCCTCAAACAGCCCCACGGGCGGCAGTTACTGGCGCAGCAAGGCGGGCATGACGGGTTCTATTACGCCAAGTTGATCAAGATTTCTGCCAGCGCCTGAATGCATACTCCTGTGGGAGCCGGCTTGCTGGCGAATGCGTCAGGCCAGGCACCAAGGCGTTGAATGACACATCGCATTCGCCAGCAAGCCGGCTCCCACGGCCTTCGGCCAGAAGCAGATAGGCGGCGCCCCTATACGGGGTACGAATTCCAAGGAGCCATTGATTGAAGATCATCATTCTCGGCGCAGGACAGGTCGGCGGTACGCTGGCAGAGCATCTGGCCAGCGAAGCCAATGACATCACTGTGGTGGACACCGACGCGGACCGCCTGCGCGCCCTCGGTGATCGCCTGGACATCCGCACGATCCAGGGCCGCGGCTCGTTCCCTACGGTGCTGCGTCAGGCCGGCGCGGACGACGCCGACATGCTGGTGGCCGTGACCAGCAGCGACGAAACCAACATGGTCGCCTGCCAGGTCGCCTACACGCTGTTCCACACCCCAACCAAGATCGCCCGCGTGCGCGAGTCGGCGTACCTCACCCGCGCCGGCCTGTTCGATAACGAGGCGATTCCGGTCGACGTGCTGATCAGCCCCGAGCAGGTGGTCACCAATTACATCAAGCGCCTGATCGAATACCCGAGCGCCTTGCAGGTGATCGACTTCGCCGACGGCAAGGTCCAGCTGGTGGCGGTGCGCGCCTACTACGGCGGGCCGCTGGTGGGCCAGCAACTGCGCCAGCTGCGCGCGCACATGCCCAACGTCGACACCCGCGTGGCCGCCATTTTCCGCCGCGATCGCCCGATCAGCCCGCACGGCGACACCGTGATCGAAGCGGACGACGAAGTGTTCTTCATTGCCGCCAAAGCCGATATTCGTGCCGTGATGGGAGAAATGCGCCGCCTCGACGAAAGCTACAAGCGCATCGTCATCGCCGGCGGCGGGCAGATCGGCGAGCGTCTGGCCGAGGCCATCGAAAATCGCTACCAGGTGAAGATCATCGAGATGAACCCGGCGCGCTGCCGCTATCTGTCGGACACCCTGGACAACACGGTGATCCTGCAAGGCAGCTCTTCAGACCGCGATCTGCTGATGGAAGAGAACATCGACAACGCCGACCTGTTCCTCGCGCTGACCAACGACGACGAAGCCAACATCATGTCCTCGCTGTTGGCCAAGCGGCTGGGCGCGAAGAAGGTCATGACCATCATCAACAACCCGGCCTATGTGGACCTGGTGCAGGGCGGCGAGATCGACATCGCGGTCAGCCCGCAACTGGCGACCATCGGCACCTTGCTGGCCCACGTGCGACGTGGCGATATCGTCAGCGTGCACTCGCTGCGACGTGGCGCGGCGGAGGCCATCGAGGTGGTTGCCCATGGCGATGCCAAATCCAGCAAGGTCGTCGGCAAGGCGATCATGCACATCAACCTGCCGCCGGGCACCACCATCGGCGCGATCACCCGGGATGAACAAGTGCTCATCGCCCACGACAGCACGGTGATCGAGTCGGGCGACCACGTGATCATGTTCCTTGTGGATAAAAAGCATATCCGCGACGTGGAGCGGCTGTTCCAAGTGGGGTTGAGCTTCTTTTAAAGGAGGGCAGGCATGCTCGAATCACTGGAAAAGATGCTCGCCAAGGGCATGGACAACGCCTTGCTGCGTTTTGGGCTGGGCAAGGGTTACTTGGACGGCGGCGAAGCGGGCAAGGCGATCGAGCATTTGCAGCGCTGCGTGGAGTTCGACCCCAGGTATTCGGCGGCGTGGAAACTGCTGGGCAAGGCCTGGCTCGCCTCAGGGGATACCGAACAGGCGCGCAAGGCCTGGGAGCAGGGGATTCTCGCGGCTGTCGCGCATGGCGACAAACAGGCCGAGAAAGAAATGACTGTGTTTTTGAAGAAGCTGGATCGCAGACCCTGAATGCGATCCCTGTGGGAGTGAGCTTGCTCACGAAGACTGGCGTACAGCCACCCTAAATGTATCGGATGTACCGGCCACTTCCTGAGCAAGCTCACTCCCACAAGGGGTACATCACTCGACGGCTCGGTGATGTACTGCTCAAGCGCTCAATACCAGCGCTTCTCGCCCTCCGGGCGTTTCTTGAAGCGCTTCATGGTCCACATGTACTGACTCGGATAGGCCCGCACATACTTTTCCACCACCTTGCTCATCGCCGCCGCCGAGGTTTCGGTGTCGGTGCTGTACATGTCGTCCGGCGCCGCTTCCAGGACCACCTTGTAGCCTGAGCCATCCTCCAGGCGCATCGCATGCAGGAACACCCCGACCGCCTTGCCGCCCGCGAGCATGTTCGGCACGAACTTGCTGGTCAGCGCCACGGTGCCGCAGAACGGTACGAAGATGCCGGCCGACTCGGCGGGTTCAGGGTCGGCCGGAATGCCCACCGAACCGCCTTTACGCACTTCCTTGACGACACTCAGAATGCCTTCTTTAGTAGATGCAGCAACGCGGTTGCCCAACTGCACGCGCTGTTTGCGCAGCAATTCGTCCACCGCCTTGAGCTTGGGCGGGCGATAGAAAATGATCGGTTTGCACTGGCTGCAATAGAAGTGGTTGAGCACTTCCCAGTTGCCCAAGTGGCTGGTGATGCCCACCACGCCCTTGCCCGAGGCCAGCGCCTCTTTGAGGATGTGCAGGCCTTCGACTTCGCGCACCAGGTTGATCGATTTTTGCGCAGGCCAGATCCAGGCGCAGGCGCTTTCGGTCAAGGTCTTGCCGATGTCCATCAGGCTGCGACCCACCAGCGCTTCCAGTTCGGTCGGGCTCAACTCGGGGAAACACTTGGAAAGGTTGATGCGCGCTACTTCGCGGGAACGGTTGGGCAGCTTCCACATCAGCCAGCCGATGCCGGTGCCAACCCATTGCACGGCGCGCCACGGCAACAGGGCAAACAGCCGCAAAGCCCCGACCATCAAGGCGCCTTTGAACTTATCCACAGATCACTCCTGAATCGATGAGGCGGGCATTGTAACCGTTACCAACGGCCTCGCGGACCTGTGGGAACCGGCTTGCTGGCGAATGCGTCAGGTCAGGCGCTACAACGTTGGATGACAAACCGCATTCGCCAGCAAGCCGGCTCCCACAATGGCCTACAACATCAACCGGCCAACTGCAGGTACCGATCACAATCGGTGGTGTGATCCATCACCATCCCCGTCGCCTGCATGTAGGCGTAGCAGATGGTCGGCCCGACAAAGGTGAAACCGGCTTTTTTCAAAGCCTTGCTCATCGCTTCGGCTTCGGGGGTGATGGCCGGGACTTCGCTGCGGTCCTTGAAGTGGTTGACCTTGGGCTTGCCGCCGACGAAGGACCAGAGGAACGTCACCGGATCTTCCAGCCTGAGCCAGGCCTGGGCGTTCTTGCGCGCGGCGTTGAGCTTGAGGCGGTTACGCACGATGCCGGGTTCGAGCATCAATTCCTCAATTTCAGCGTCGGTCATGGCGGCCACGCGCTGTACGTCGAAGTTGAACATCACTTCACGATAGCGCGCGCGTTTCTTCAGAATCGTGATCCACGACAGGCCCGCCTGGAACCCTTCGAGCAACAGAAACTCGAACAGCATCTGCGCATCGCGCAGCGGCACACCCCACTCTTGATCGTGGTAGTCCATATAAAGTGGGTCATCGTTGCACCAAAAGCAGCGTGGCATAGGGCCCCCAAGGGTGGAGGCGGCGCCGAATCGGGTATACTCCCGCTCTTTAAATCGCAGCCCCCCAGTACAGGTGAATTTCGTGAGCCAGCCTACGCCAGCCGTGCGTACCTTCCAAGACTTGATCCTCGCCCTCCAGCAATACTGGGCCGAGCAAGGTTGTGTGGTACTTCAGCCCTACGATATGGAAGTGGGCGCCGGCACTTTCCACACCGCCACGTTTCTGCGCGCCGTCGGCCCGGAGACCTGGAACGCCGCCTACGTACAGCCGAGCCGTCGTCCTACCGATGGCCGTTATGGCGAAAACCCCAACCGCCTGCAGCACTACTATCAGTTCCAGGTGGTATTGAAGCCGAACCCGGACAACTTCCAGGAACTGTACCTGGGCTCGCTCAAGCACGTCGGCCTGGACCCGCTGGTCCATGACGTGCGCTTCGTCGAAGACAACTGGGAATCGCCGACCCTGGGCGCCTGGGGCCTGGGCTGGGAAATCTGGCTCAACGGCATGGAAGTCTCGCAGTTCACCTACTTCCAGCAAGTGGGCGGCATCGAGTGCTACCCGGTGACCGGCGAAATCACCTACGGCCTGGAACGTCTGGCGATGTACCTGCAGGGCGTGGACTCGGTCTACGACCTGGTCTGGACTGACGGCCCGTTCGGCAAAGTGACCTACGGCGATGTGTTCCACCAGAACGAAGTGGAGCAATCGACCTACAACTTCGAGCACGCCAACGTCGACAAGCTGTTCGAGCTGTTCGATTTCTACGAAAGCGAAGCCATGCGCCTGATCGAAGCCGAGCTGCCGCTGCCGAGCTACGAAATGGTCCTCAAGGCCTCGCACACCTTCAACCTGCTCGACGCCCGCCGCGCGATTTCCGTGACCGCGCGCCAGCAGTACATCCTGCGCGTACGCACCCTGGCCCGCTCCGTGGCCCAGGCGTACCTGATGGCCCGGGCCAAGCTTGGCTTCCCGATGGCTGCACCTGATATTCGCGACGAAGTGTTGGCTAAGCTGGAGGCTGCACAATGAGTGCTCAAGATTTCCTGGTTGAATTGGGCACCGAAGAACTGCCACCCAAAGCCCTGACTACCCTGGCCGAGTCGTTCCTGGCCGGTATCGAAAAAGGCCTGCAGGCCGCTGGCCTGACCTACAGTGCCAAGCAGGTCTATGCAGCGCCGCGTCGTCTGGCCGTGTTGGTTACCGAGCTTGCCACCCAGCAGCCTGACCGCAGCGTCAATCTGGACGGCCCGCCACGCCAGGCCGCGTTCGACGCCGACGGCAACCCGACCCAGGCAGCCCTGGGCTTTGCCAAGAAGTGCGGTGTAGACCTCTCGGAAATCGATCAGAGCGGCCCGAAACTGCGCTACAGCCAGAGCATCGCCGGCAAGCCGACTGCGAGCCTGCTGCCGACCATCGTCGAAGATTCGCTCAACGACCTGCCGATTCCGAAGCGCATGCGCTGGGGCGCGCGCAAGGAAGAGTTCGTGCGTCCGACCCAGTGGCTGGTGATGCTGTTCGGCGATCAAGTGATCGACTGCACCATCCTCGCCCAACGTGCCGGCCGTGAGTCCCGTGGCCATCGTTTCCATCACCCGGAAAACGTGCGCATCACCTCGCCTGCCAACTACGCCAGCGACCTGCGCGCTGCCAGCGTACTGGCCGACTTCAACGAGCGTCGCCAGCTGATCAGCAAGCGCGTCGAAGAACTGGCCACCCGCCAGGAAGGCACTGCCATCGTGCCACCTGCGCTGCTCGATGAAGTGACCGCGCTGGTCGAATGGCCGGTGCCGCTGGTCTGCTCGTTCGAAGAGCGTTTCCTGGAAGTGCCCCAGGAAGCCCTGATCACCACCATGCAGGACAACCAGAAGTATTTCTGCCTGCTGGACGCCGACGGCAAGCTGCTGCCGCGCTTCATCACGGTCGCCAACGTCGAGAGCAAGGACCCGTCGCAGATCATCCTGGGCAACGAGAAAGTCGTTCGCCCGCGCCTGACCGACGCCGAGTTCTTCTTCAAGCAGGACAAGAAGCAGAGCCTGGAGACCTTCAACCAGCGCCTGCAGAACGTCGTGTTCCAGGCTCAGCTGGGCACCGTGTTCGACAAGGCCGAGCGCGTTTCCAAGCTGGCTGCGTTCATCGCCCCGCGCATCGGCGGCGACGCCCAGCGCGCAGGCCGTGCGGGCATCCTGTCCAAGTGCGACCTGGCCACCGAGATGGTCGGCGAATTCCCTGAAATGCAGGGCGTTGCCGGTTACTACTACGCGCTGGCCGATGGCGAGCCGGAAGACGTCGCCCTGGCACTGAACGAGCAGTACATGCCGCGTGGCGCGGGCGCCGAGCTGCCGAGCACGGTCACCGGTTCCGCCGTGGCCATCGCCGACAAACTCGACACGCTGGTCGGTATCTTCGGTATCGGCATGCTGCCGACCGGTAGCAAGGACCCCTACGCACTGCGTCGCGCAGCGCTGGGCATCCTGCGCATCCTGATCGAGAAGAAGCTGGATCTGGACCTGATCAAGACCGTGCAATTCGCCGTCACCCAGTTCGGTGCCAAGGTCAAGGCTGCCGGCCTGGCCGAGCAGGTGCTGGAATTCATCTTCGACCGCCTGCGTGCGCGTTACGAAGACGAAGGCGTGGACGTGTCGGTGTACCTGTCCGTGCGTGCCCTGCAGCCGGGTTCGGCGCTGGACTTCGACCAGCGCGTGCAGGCCGTGCAGGCCTTCCGCAAGCTGCCGGAAGCGGCTGCACTGGCGGCGGTGAACAAGCGTGTGTCGAACCTGCTGAGCAAGGCCGAGGGCAACATTGCCCAGACCGTCGAGCCCAAGTACTTCGACAACGCCAACGAGTTCTCGCTGTACTCGGCCATCCAGCAGGCAGACCAGGCCGTGGCGCCGATGTCCGCCAATCGTCAGTACACCGAGGCGCTGGCGCGTCTGGCGGCACTGCGCGAGCCGGTCGATGCGTTCTTCGAGGCGGTGATGGTCAACGCCGAAGATGCCAGCGTGCGCGCCAACCGTTATGCGTTGCTGACACGTCTGCGCAACCTGTTCCTCGGCGTTGCCGACATTTCCCTGCTAGGTTGAGCAGGGCTGATGCCGGAGTACACGCTTTGAAACTAGTGATTCTCGATCGGGACGGCGTGATCAACGAAGACTCCGACGCTTACATCAAGTCGGTGGCCGAGTGGATTCCGATCCCCGGCTCGATCGAGGCGATCGCGCAACTGAGCAAGGCCGGCTGGACGGTGGCAGTGGCCACCAACCAGTCGGGCATTGCTCGCGGTTATTACGACCTGGCCACGCTGGACGCCATGCACGCACGCCTGCGTGCGCTGGTGGCCGAGCAGGGCGGCGAGGTCGGTCTGATCGTCTATTGTCCTCATGGCCCCGACGCCGGATGCGATTGCCGCAAGCCTAAACCGGGCATGCTGCGCACCATCGCCAGCCACTACGCAGCCGATCTGCGCGGTATCTGGTTCGTGGGCGACAGCAAGGGTGACCTGGAGGCGGCGGTGGCCGTCGACTCTCAACCTGTCCTGGTCATGACGGGCAAAGGTCAAAAGACACGGAGCACGCCACTGCCTGCGGGCACGCTGGTTTTTGACGATCTGGCGGCGGTTGCCGCAGAACTTATTCACAACAGCGCATCGCCAAACGGCTGACCGGTCGTTCAGCGGTACGCTCAATCCGGGCACTGCCCGTAATGGTAAAAGCAACTATGTCGATAGTGCAGGCCATCAGGATCTTCTTCTTTTACCTGCTGCTGGGCACCAGCGCTCTGCTGTGGTGTTCGCTGAGTTTCTTCGTTGCGCCGTTCATGCCGTTCCGCATTCGTTACCGGTTCATCAACGTGTACTGGTGCCGCTGCGCGCTGTGGCTGACGCGGGTATTCCTGAACATCAAGGTCAATGTCACAGGCCAGGAAAACGTCCCGCAGACGCCGTGCGTGATCGTTTCCAACCATCAGAGCACCTGGGAGACCTTCTTTCTGTCGGCGCATTTTTCGCCGTTGAGCCAGGTGCTCAAGCGTGAGCTGCTGTACGTGCCGTTCTTCGGCTGGGCGATGGCGATGCTGCGGCCGATCGCCATCGACCGCAGCAACCCGAAAGCGGCGCTGAAGATCGTCGCCAAGAAGGGCGATGAACTGCTCAAGGACGGCGTCTGGGTGCTGATCTTCCCTGAAGGGACTCGCGTGCCCTACGGCCAGATCGGAAAATTCTCTCGCAGTGGCGCGGCCATGGCGGTGAATGCCGAAATGCCGGTGCTGCCTGTGGCGCACAACGCCGGCAAATACTGGGCTAAAGAAGGCTGGGGCAAGACCGCAGGCACCATCGAAGTGGTGATCGGCCAGCCCATGTACGCCGAGGGCAGCGGCCCGCGTGCCATTGCGGCGCTGAATGATCGGGTGGCGGCGTGGAATGAAGAAACCCAGAAGGCGTTGGGTTCCCCGGCCGTGCCTGCGCCAACGCCTGAAAAATCATCCGTTTGAATTGTGGATAACCTGTGCACCAATTGTTGGAAAATTTCCGTAATTGCAGCTAAGTCATTCATTTAATTACTTATTTCTGCGCGCGATTATCCAACCCAAAACGTGCATAAGTTTTTTCTGAGCGCCGTTTTTCCTATCTAAAAACATCGGTCTTGAGCCTTCCCGGGCCAAGACCGATGGCCTCGCTAGCTCGCCGCTGCAGTCCTGGATATCCACAGATTGCAAAGCGCCGCCATCCCCACCAGCACCAACCCGCCAGACGCCGCCGCCACAAAGCCCATGGCCGGGGAAAGGTGGTCGATCGCCAGGCCCACCAGCGGCGTGGACAGCGTCTGGCCGAGCCGGCCGACCGAGTCATGCAAACCCATCACTTCGCCACGCACATTGGCCGGCGCCAGCTTGGCAACAGCCTCGGAGCCTGCCGCCAGCGTCGGTGTGCACAACAGGTTGTTGGGCAACAGCGCCAGCATCAGCCACCACCAGACCCCGTCGAAGAACACCACCGGCAGCAGCACCAGGCTCATGGTCAGCGCCAGGCGCAGTTGCGACCAGGATCGGTGCACTGCGCCATGGACGAACCCACCGCAGATCGACGCCAGCGCCATTGCCCCGATCACGTATCCTGCGAACGCGACTTGACCACTGGCGCGCAGTACAGCGATGAGTGCCAGCTCAGTGCCGAATATCATGAACAGCGCGCCTGCGGTGACGAAAAGGGAGGCCAGCAATTGGGCCGTCATCCAGGTGCGGATGCCCGGGCGCGGCGTGTCGGAGTATTTGTCGATCTCGTCAGGGCTGCGGGTGGGCCAGTTCAGTATGTACAGCGCGATGTAAGCCAGCGCCCGCCACACACCGATGCCGATCAGAATCACCGAGGCCGAAAAGGTGGTGATCAACAGGATCGCCACGGCCGGGCTGATGACGAAGGACAGCTCGGTCAGCATCATGTTCAGCGTGTAGGCGGGGCGGCGCTGATCCAGCGGCACCAGGCTCGCGACGAACTGCCGGGCCAGCGAACCGGTAGGCACGGTGAAAACGCCCGCCAGAAAGGCGAACGCCGCAAACAGCGGAAAACTCACCACCGGCAACACGCACCAGGCGATTGTGGATAACACCCCACTGACAGCAACCACCGGGCGCAGGCCGTGACGGTCGATCATGCGCCCCAGCATCGGCGAGCCGACGGCGAAGCCCAGCGCCGTGGCCGTGCCGACCAATCCGGCATCGAAGTAGCTGCGGCCCATCTCGTTGAGCACGTGCAGGCTCAGTGTCAGGGTCATGACCGTCAGCGGAATGCCCGCCACGAACATGAACAACGTGGCCGGCAGCACGCGCGGGATCGACAGCACTTTCTTGTATTTGCGAAACGACATCCGGGTACAGCTCCTTGCCCGTTCTCAATCGAGCATCACGCTCGCCACATCAGCCGCGCAGTTTATCCCTTCGGTTGCAGGAGCAGGGCGACCAATGCACTCCAGCCGGTTTGATGGGAAGCGCCCAGGCCCCGGCCGTTCTCGCCATGGAAGTACTCGTGGAACAGCACCAGGTCGCGGCTCTCGGGGTCTATCTTTAGCTGTGGATAACCGGCCATGGAAGGCCGGTTGCCTTCGTCGTCGCGCAGAAAAAGCCTGCTGATGCGCAGTCCCAGTCCGTCAGCCACTTCGTCGAGCGATGCCAGATACCCCGAACCGCTGGGGTATTCCTCGGAAAAGTTCTCGTCGTAATAGCGATGAAACTCACGCAACGACTCGATCAGCATGTAGTTCAGCGGCATCCACACCGGGCCGCGCCAGTTGGAGTTGCCGCCGAACAGCCGGGAATTCGACTCCGCAGGCTCGTAGTCGGCGCACAAGGTGCTGCCGTCGACCTGCATGCGCAGCGGCTCCTCGCCGTAGACCCGCGACAACGAGCGCACGCCATAGGGCGAGAGGAATTCGTTCTCATCGAGCATGCGCTTGATCAGGTCCTTGGTGCGTTGCCCGCGCAACAGCGCCAGCAGCAGGCGATTGCCTTTGCCGGGCTCGGTCCAGCGCGAGATCAGCGCCGCCAGATCAGGCCGGTGATGCAGGAAACCCAGCAAGCGTTCGCGCAACCCCTTGAGGCCTTCGTGCTCGCGCTGTTCGAGCACGCGCACGGCGAACAGCGGAATGAGCCCGACGAAGGAGCGCAATCGCACCGACTCGCGCAACCCGTCGGGCCGGCGCAGCACATCGTAGAAGAAGCCGTCTTCATCGTTCCACAGGCCTTCCACGTCAGCCTTGTCGACTTCGTTGATCGCCCCGGCGATGTACAGAAAGTGCTCGAAGAACTTCACCGCGATGTCGACGTACACCGCGTTGTGCTGCGCCAGCTCCAGTGCCATGCGCATCAGGTCCAGCGCATAAGCGGCCACCCAGGCGGTGCCGTCAGCCTGATCGAGTTGATAACCGGGGGCCAGCGCAGCCGAGCGATCGAACAGGCCGATGTTGTCCAGCCCCAGGAAACCGCCCTGAAAGATGTTGTGGCCCTCGGCGTCCTTGCGGTTGACCCACCAGGAAAAATTCAGCAGCAGCTTGTGGAAAACTCGCTCGAGGAAATCGACATCACCTACGCCTGTCTGGGCTTTTTCCATCTGGTACACGCGCCACGACGCCCAGGCATGCACCGGCGGGTTGGCGTCGTCGAACCGCCATTCGTACGCAGGCAGTTGGCCGTTGGGGTGCATGAAGCGGTCTTTGACCAACAGCAGCAACTGATCCTTGGCGAAGCCGGTGTCGATCAGCGCGAACGCCACGGCCTGAAACGCCAGGTCCCATGAGGCGTACCAAGGGTATTCCCACTTGTCCGGCATCGAAACGATGTCGAAATTGCACAGGTGCCGCCACTGGCTGTTGCGAATGTGCGCGCGGCCTTCGGGCAATGGCGGCTGGCCCGGATCGCCATCGAGCCAGGCTTTCACATCGAAATAATAGAGCTGCTTGGACCACAGCAAGCCGGCCAGCGCCTGGCGCTGGACATTGCGCGCATCGGCGTCCGGCAGGTCGCGCTGCAGGGCGGCATAGAACTCGTCGGCCTCGGTGCGTCGCTGCTCGAACAACGCCCTCGCATTTACCTGTGCGGAATCCGCCGGGGCGAAGCGCAAGTAGACACACTGCGAGGCGCCAGGTTCGAGCTCCAGAACGAAATGCGCAGCGACCTTGGTGCCCGCGTCCCGCCGGATCGCCGCTTCGTTGCCCGCGATCAACCACTCGTTGATGCCATCCTTGAACGGCCCCTCGGCCGGCTGATTGAACAGCTTCGGTGTGTTGCTGCGGTTGTCGCAGAACAGCCACTGGCAGGCTTGCTGATGCTGCCCCCAGGCGCTGGCGTGCTTCTCGGCTTCGATCGGATGTCGTGCGATGACCTGATCGTCCTGCAGCAGCAGGGCAGGGCGCGGGTGCTCGGCAGAGTGGCTCCAGATGTCCCGCGCCCAGAGTTGCGGCAGCACATGCAGGCGCGCCGACTGGTCCGAGCGGTTGACCACCGAGACCCGCATGAACAGGTCATCCGGGGTGTGCTTGGCGTATTCGATGCTGACGTCGAAATAGTGGTTGTCGTTGAACACGCCGGTGTCGAGCACTTCGTATTCAGGGTCGTCCAGACCGCGGCGGGCGTTTTCCTCGACCAGATCGCTGTAGGGAAACGCCGCGTGCGGGTACTTGTAGAGCATGCGCATGTAGGCGTGGCTGGGTACGCCATCGACGTGAAAGTACAGCTCCTTCACATCCTCGCCGTGATTGCCCTCGGCGTTGTTCAGGCCAAACAGGCGCTCCTTGATGATCGGATCGCGCTCGTTCCACAGCGCCAGCCCCAGGCACCAGTGCTGCGACTTGTCGGAGAACCCGCCCAGGCCGTCTTCACCCCAGCGATACACCCGGCTGCGCGCATGGTCGTGGGGGAAGTAATCCCAGGCGTCACCGCTGGCGCTGTAATCCTCGCGCACCGTGCCCCACTGCCGGTCGCTCAGATAGGGGCCCCATTCTCGCCATTGGTCAGCGGCCTCGCTCTCCATTCGCTGGCCTTCAACAGTGTGTTTGAGTCTTGCGTCGTGAGCGTCGGCAGGCATGTGTCCATCCAAAACAGTTCTTATTGATCGACCGGGTGCCGCTGTTGCGAAAAATCTATAGGGCAGCGGCTCTGGTCAATTTATTGGCAATCAGGTTATTCACAGCCCGATTGCCGATGGCAATTAGACGGGTGACACCCCGGGTGTATCGTTTCAACGTCGAAACACATTTGTGAACGTCTCAAGGTGTACGCGTTGTCTGGCCGGTGGAGCGTCTGTTGTGGCCCGGAAAATGGGCGGAGGCACTATGAGTACATCAGGGAATACATTGGGTGATCTGGCTTGCCGGCGAAACAACAACTTCAATCTGATCCGCATGCTTGCGGCCACCGCAGTGCTCATCTCCCACAGTTATCCACTGGCGCTGGGCAGCTCGGCGGTCGAACCGCTGTCCGCCTGGCTGGGGATCTCCCTGGGTGAACTGGCCGTTATCACCTTTTTCTGCGTCTCCGGGTTCTTCATCTCGCTGAGCCGTGACCGGGCACCGACGGGGCTGGATTTCTTCTCGGCGCGTTTTCTGCGCATTTACCCCGGGCTCGGCCTGGTCCTTGTACTGTGCGTGTTCGTGATCGGCCCGATCTTTACGACACTGGGCACTGTGGAATATTTCCGCTCGAGCACTATTTATAGCTACCTGAGCAACAACCTGATGCTGTTCAGCATGAAGTTCAATTTGCCGGGGGTGTTCGAAGACAACCCGTGGCCGGGGATCAACGGTTCATTGTGGACGTTGTTCTATGAGGTGACGCTCTACGTGCTGGTCGGGGCCTTGGGCGCCTTCGCGTTCTACTCGCCGGGCCGTCGCTTCGCGGGCTTTCTGATCGTTTACGCCGCTGTCTACATCGCGTTCAAGTTTCTGCTCGGCCACACCACGCTGCTGAACGATCTGCATCGCGCCCAGTTTTTCTTCACCTGGAGCGTGCCGTTCGTGATCGGCATGGCGCTCTACCGCTACCGGGCGCACGTGCAGCACCGCCTGATCTGGCTGCTGCCACTGGCCGCGCTGGCGGCGTGGACCTACCACACCCCTTGGTTCTACGAGTGCTTCGTGCTGGCGTGGAGCTGGCTGATTTTTTATCTGGGTTTCGCCAGCCATCCGCTGATCGATCGCTACAACCAACTCGGGGATTACTCCTATGGCGTGTACATCTACGCCTTTCCGGTTCAGGAAATCCTCGAGCATCAATTCAGGGGCATCAGCCCGATCGGCATGATGCTGCTGGCGTTTCCCATCGTGCTGGTGCTGGCGATGTTCTCCTGGCATTTCATCGAGAAGCCGGCCATGGCCAGGCGGCACGGCTTCGCGGCCTGGCTGAGCGGGCGTTTTGGCGGGCTGAAAACCTTCTGGCCGGGGTCGAGAAAAGGCGCGGCCTGAAACGAAAAAACCCCGGGCGACGGGTGTCGGCCGGGGTTCGGTTGAAGATGTTGACTCATCGCCCTCTGAATTCTCGGGCAATGATCGGGACGATGCGATACGCGTCACCCGCGTAACGGCCTGCGAGGCGTCTGGGCTCTGTGCATAAACGATGCAACCACTCCAGCGACAGGCGCTGGACCCAAACCGGAGCGCGTTTGACCTTGCCCGAGAGAAACAGCAATGACGCACCGACGCACAAGCCGATGCCCTTCGCGGTACCACGCTTGAAGATCTTGCAGGCGAGGATTTCCTGGCGCGGCGAGCCCACTGAGAACACGGTCATGGGCGACGGGTGCCGCTCGATGAATTCGATGCAACGCTCGACTTCCTGCGGGTCGTCGATGAAACCCATGGGCGGGTTGTAGTGATGGAAAATCACCGAGGGATAGATGTTCTTCAACGTGGCGATGACGTCCTTGTCGCTGCCCAGCACCGTCACTCGCCAGCGGCGGACCTGCGCGATGTTCATCATCGACCGGGTCAGCGTACTGCCCGGAATGGGCTCGGCCACGCCCGCGTTCAAACGCCGCAGCACCGGATACAACACACGGCTGTCGCACAGCCGGTGGCTCGCGTTGCGGTAGGCCTCGCGAAACGGCTCGTCATCTTCAAGCAACACGATGTGGTTCACATTGGCCGTTACCAGGTACTTGAAAGAGGTGTCGCAGAGTTGGACAAGCTCCTGAACAAGCTCACGTTGAGGTCCTCGATAGAACTCGATGCCAAACACTTTCATGGGGCGGGCTCCTGCTGATGAATAATCGCGTGCAAGGCCGTGCCTCCCTTGATCTTGGGGGAGCAGCGGCGGGTGCGACCCTCGCGGGTACCAGCGGGCAGCTCGGGGAGCGACGCAACAGACGGGCAGGGGATAGCCTCTCGCCTGAACAACACGAACACCGTTCACAAGCTTTGCGTGGTGCAACTGCGGCCAGGATATGTCGCGCAATGAGGGGGTTGTGCAAATCGGTGGTGGCCGGTTTGTCACTGACGATCGTCCATGCGTACTGCACGCCCGCCCACGCCTCGACCTTTCCCATGGTGCTGATCAACGTGTCGGGGGCCGAGTCTTCGGAAGGCGTGTTTCCTGGAAAAGTGAATACCGATTATTTCTTCCCAAGCGAGGGCTACTTCGCCCGCTGGCAAGCCAAGGGCATACGCAGCGTGCGCTTCCCGGTGAAATGGGAGCGGCTGCAGCCCTCACTGGGCAAGGGGCTGGACCCCACCTATGCCGGGCTGATCGACAAAATGCTTGCCCAGGCCCAAACGCAAGGGATCAAGGTGATCATCGATGTGCATAACTACGCGCGCTATCGCGAGCAGGTCATCGGCAGCCGCAAGGTCACGGTCGCCGATTATGCCCAGCTGATGCGCCAGATCGCCGAACGCTGGCACAGTGCACCGGCCCTGTACGCGTACGATCTGATGAACGAGCCCCACGATGATTCCGATGCCATCTGGCCAGAGGCCGCGCAGGCCGGCATCGACGCCATTCGCTCGGTGGACGCCCGGCGTCTGATCATCGTCGAGGGGCGTTCGTGGTCCAGTGCCGAACGCTGGCCACAGCACAACGACGCCTTGCTGGCGCTGAAGGACCCGGCCAACAACCTGGTGTTTTCCGCCCACCTGTATCTGGACTCGAACGGCGGCGGTGGCTACCGGAAAGAACAGAATCGCGGCGCTGTCGATCCGGACATCGGCGTCCAGCGAGCCAGGCCCTTTATCGAATGGCTGCAGAAGAACGGTCGCAGAGGCCAGATCGGCGAAATGGGCTACCCCGACGACGACCCACGCTGGGCCCGCGCGGCCGATCGGCTGCTGACGTATCTGCGCCAACACTGCGTGCCATTGGCCTACTGGACCTCGGGGGAAAGCTGGGGCAAAGAGGCGATGAATATCGAACCCATCGATGGCCGCGACCGCCCGCAATGGCAGGTGCTGTCCAAATATCTGGAAGCGCCGCACTGCACCGACTACGGCCCGGCCGCCGACAAGCGCACACCCTGAGTCACTGCCCGGGATGCATGGGCCGACCATAGGCACGCCTGGGTGAGGGCGAGCGGATGACGCTGTGCTCCGTTGCGACCGAAGCCCGGGCGAAGTAGACGAATGCCGCAATCGCCAGGCCCGACAAATCGCCGCCATACATGATCGACGTCGAGAGAAAGAAGTTGATCGCGTTGAGCGTGAAGTCCAGCTGAAAGCCGCTGAGCAGATCACCCTTGCGCCGGCATTGGCGCATGATTCGCCAATAGCCCAGGTAATAGATCAGCGCGATGACCGGCGTGAAGAAACCGAAGCGGTAATACACGCCGAGCAAGCCGACGTCGGACAAATAGAAGTACGAACTGTAGATCTGCCCGAAACCGTTCTGCCATTGCAGCGACAACGCACCCATGCCGATGTAGAAGTTACGTTGCACCTCGGCCAGGATAATGTCCGACGTGGTACTGCGCACACCGCCTTCGCTGGTGGCTTCGAACAACAGCGCATCGAACTGCTTGAACTGGCCCTCGAAGAAACCCGGCCAGAGGAAGTAAGCAAACAACAGGATGGCTGTCACCGCAAAACCCAGCTTGAGCAACACGCCCCACTGGCTGCGAAAAATCCAGATGCCACCCAGCACCCACAACAGCATCGTGTTACGGGTCTGCAGCACCAGCCATAAATAAGAGGCGAACAGCAGCAACACCAATACCGCCCACACGCTGAAATCACGCTTGAGCCGGTACATCAACATATAGGCACAAACGCTGACGTAAGACGCACCGATGCTGAAGCGATTGGGGCGTAGCGGCTGCAGCCCGTAGTCTTTCTCATCGACGGTGAACGCGACATTCCTGTTTTCGGGGATCAGGCCGACGTAATACAGGTACCCGATCAACACACAGGCGAGCCCGGAATACAGAAAGAAGCGTTCGAGCTCTTCCTGCGTCGGTTGCGCCTTGAGCATCAGGTACAGCGCGGGAAAGAACAGCAGGTAGAGAAAATTCCGGCGTTCTTCGAGCAGCCCGAAGAACAGCGGCTGACCGAACTTGATATAGGACAGCAGCGCTGACAACAGTGGTATCGCCAAGCCGAAAAACATCACCCAAAGCGCCGCCCTGGACTGCCATGCGCGTCGCCACACCAGCAACAGCATCAGTGCACAGGCCACCACGAGCGCAATGAACAGCTCGCGGGAAAAGGGTATGCCCGCACGCTTGTTATCGGTCAGAAACAGGCAGGCCGAGTTCAAGAAAATCAGCAGAAAGAGCAGGGACCGATAAGACACAAACGTCCTGATCATGGCCATTACCTTCAATAAGAGCAATCCAGCGCACCAACGTTCAGCGCCAGGAAAAGCGCAAACCTTCCCCGATACCTTTGAGCCCATAGCGGATGTTTTTCAGGCTTCGACTGTTCTGCAGCACAGTGATCGAAGCCAGCGCCAGGGCCGAAAACAGACAGCAGGCCATGGAGTGAAACTTGCGGTTGTACATGATGGCGGCGCGATTTCGGTAGAAGTGAAACATGTGGCTTCTGCCGCGCGTGCTGCCGCTGTCGCCATGCCGCGCAAAGCTGTCCAGCGCCACTTGGCAGGTAATGCCCTCGGCGGCGGCGCGGCGTTGCCAGTCCACTTCTTCGGAGTACATGAAGTAGCGCTCGTCCATCAGGCCGACGCGCTCGATGACTTCGCGGGCGACCAGCATCGATGCGCCCATAAGGTAATCCGGTTTGGGAAATTCCACGGTTTGCAGGCAGGCGCGTCGGGCGTTCTTGCCGATCAGTCTGGTCTTGCCCAGCCATGGGTAATTCGTGCCGCCGCCGACGCACTGCACCCGATCGGGGTCGTCGGCGTACACCAGCACCGAGGAGCAGAACCCGCAGGATGGGTCCGCCTGCATGGGCCTGAGCAATGCGGGCAGCGCGCCGCTTTCAATGGTGATGTCGTTGTTGAGCAACCAGAAGCAGTCGTAGCCAGCGCGGTAGGCGTAATCCAGGCCGACGTTGTTGCCGCCCGCGTAGCCATGATTGCCGTTGTTCCTGATCAGGCAGCGGTCCCAGAGTCGGGTGTCGGTTCGGCTTTCTTCCTGGGTGGTGACCAGGCTGCGGCTGGCATCCTGGCTGGCCATGTAAGCCAGCAGCCTTTGATAGTCCTGAGGCTCAGAGTCGTTGTCGATGATGACGATGGGAATGGTGCAATAGGCTTCCAGCGCGCGAATGCAATGGATCGTCTGCTCGGCGCCGTTCCAGTTGAGAATGATCGCGCACACCTTCGGCGTATCCATATCGTCGGTTCCTCCAGGCCATTGCGGGGTAGGGCAAGCGCAAGCGTTCAACTGGCCGCTTCGCCGGGTTCTTCCGTGGGAAGGCAGCGGGCCCAGCGTTGGCCCTCAATCAGCACAATCACGATCATCGCCAGGTTGATCAGCACGCTCGCCAGCGCAAAGGCGATGACCACCGCCAGCGCGCTGTTGAACACAAACGCTCCGATCATCACCGCGGCAATGCGCAGGCAGGTGCTGACGACTTCGAACAGCAGAAACATTTTTTGCAGCCCGAGTGCCGGAATCGCCACTAGGCAAGGGCCGCCGATAAACCCGGCGAACTCGGAAATCGCCAGCCAGCGCGCGTACTCCCCAGCGGTTTGCCACTGCCCGCCGAATGCCAGGACGAACAGCCACGGCCCGATAATGACCAGCGCCGCAAAAGGCACCAACCCGGCCAGCGACATGCCCATGACGCCACGAACCAACAGGCGCGTGACCGGCTCCCGGGAGTGAATGGCATGGGTGATTCGCGGGTAATACACGCTGCCCACCGCCTTGCCGATGAAGTTGCTCGGCATGGCCAGCACTTGCAGGCACAGCGCAAAAAAACCGGCCGGCACGGCGCCGAACGCCGATGCCAGCACCAGTGTCGGCATGTGAACCGACAGCGCGTTGATCAACACTTGCGGGGCGCGGAACAGCGGGAAGTCGCGGTACTCGACGGCCAGTTGGCGAAGGCTTTTTGCGGGCTGTCGATCTTCTTCGGATATTTCAGGGGAGGCGCCCGGCTCGCGGCGCAGCCGAATCCCGATCAGCAGCAACGCGCTGTGGATAACGTAATAGAGCGAGCTGGTGATCACCAACACCGGCGCCGACGACTGGATCAGCCCCGCCACGCTACGGGTCGCGTTGTACAGCAAGGCGTGCAAGGTCGCGCCGCGCGCCGTCAGACTGTATTGCTGATTGCGGTACAGCCACTGCTGGGTGATCTCCAACACGGCCGAGCTGAACATCACTACCGGCAGCAGCATCAGGTAGGGGATCAACAACTCGATGCCCAATGCGCTGGCGGCCTGAGCGCCATAGCCGTAGAGCAACAACGCTGTCACCCCGCAAATCAACGCAGCAACCCACAGCGACAGCCGGATCAGCCCCTTGGCATCCTGAGCACTGCGCGGCAGCACGATGGCCATGGAATAGGTCAGCGCGCACCAGGGAATCAGAATGATGGTCAGGCTCTGGAACGTGCCGACGACGCCAAACGCCTCCGGGCCGTAGATGCGCATGATCAGCGGGATCAGCGCCAGGTTGATCGCCTGGGCACCGGCACTGCCGGAAATCGTCGTCAGGATGTTTCTGACCAGGCGTGCGCGGTACAGCTGCTGCACCGCGCCGCGCCACCCTGTGAGCTGCAGACCGGGAGCGGTCAATTCAGGATCTGCCATGCCGATCGTCCCTCCTGCTACTGCTCAATAAATGTTGCGTGAGAACAGGGTAAAAGGCGTCTTCAGAAGAATCTTGATATCCAGCCAGAGCGACCAGTGATTGATGTAGTCCAGATCCTTTTCGATCCGCAGCTGCATCTTCTCCAGCGTCTCCGTCTCGCCACGACAGCCGCTGATCTGGGCAAGGCCGGTGATCCCCGGCTTGATCCGGTGGCGCGCCATGTAGGCGATGATCTTGTCGCCGTAGTAGTGATTATGGGCGACGGCGTGGGGGCGGGGGCCGACCATGGCCATTTCCCCGCGCAGCACATTGATCAATTGCGGCAACTCGTCGATGGAGGTCCGGCGCAGGAACGCCCCCACCCGGGTAATCCGCGGATCGTCGCGGGTTGCCTGGGCCACGGCCGCATCATCGTGGACGCGCATGGAGCGAAACTTCCACACCAGAATCACCAGGCCGTTGCAGCCGTGGCGCGGTTGGCGGAAAAACACCGGACCGGGCGACGACAGCTTGACCGCAATCGCGACGCTGAGCATGACCGGGAACAGGACGATCAACGCGATCAACGCCAACCCACGGTCGAACAGCTCCTTGCCCAGCGCCGCAGCCGGGTGAGAGCTGATCGGCGTTTCGTTGAGGTAGATCGCCGGAAACTGTTCGATCTGCGAAATCGACTGATTGAGCAGCATCATGCTGCTGAAGTCGGGCACCCAGACGACGTCGACATTCAAGTCCAGCAGAGCGAGGTAGATCGCCTCGATCTGCGCCGCCTTGCTCAGCGGCAACGCAATATAAACGCGCCGGATGCGATCGCGGGTGACGCAGTCGGCCAGCTCCGGCAGCTGACACAATACCGGAAGGTCGCTATCCGTTGGCGCAGGCTCGTTTTCCTGGTCGCCGGTTGCGACCATGCCCAGAACCGGAACGCGTCCGCGTAACTGGCTGGCCAGGGCATACGCAAGCGGGCAGGTGCCGATGATGATCGCGGTGCGCTCGTAGCGCAGCCAGCGCGCGTGCAGTTTGGTCAGGTAGCGCAAGGGCAGGTAGCTGATCCCTTGGGCGAGCAGACCGAACAGCGCCATCCTGCCCAGCAGTTCGTCGTCGAGATCGACGTAGTCCAGGCACAGCAGAACCGCAGCGGACAACGCCATCATCAGCACCAGCCAACCCGCCAGCAGGCGCAGCAGTCCCAAGCCATATCCAAAGCGTTTGTGGTACACGTGCAGGGTGCTGTAGATCGGGACGGAGGCCAGCAGACCGAGCAGGATCAGTACCCGATATTCCGTAGGAACATTCCCGAACTGGTCATACACCAGCACGCACAGGGTCAGGCTCGACAGAAATGCGCCACAGATCCACTGTGCCCAGAACGTCAAACCTCTGCGGTTGACCGAAGGATGCAAGCGTCGAGCAATCATGGTGATACTCCCAAGTGTTCGCCGCATGACCTGTAATGCCTCGCCCAGGCCGAGCTGTAAATGTCAGGGGTCGACAGACGTCGTCGTTTCTATACCTCGGTCTTCGAAGCTTCTCCCGGCAGGTAGCCGTAGTAACCCTGATGGTCGTAGCGCGCGTTGATGGCCGACACCTGATTGAGGATGACGCCGATCACCGGCGCGCCATTGCGCATCAGTTGGCCAACGCCTCGCTGTACAACCGGCGTGGAGGTGCTGTCGGATTTGACGACATACAGCACCGCATCGGCCAACGCACAGAGCAACGCCGCGTCACTGACCGAGTGGCTGGCAGGCGAGTCGATGATGACCCGGTCGTAATGCTGCCGGGCCCAATCCAGAAAGCTGGCGAAGCGCGAAGAAGCGAGCAGCTCCAGTGGGTTGGGCGGAATCGCGCCCGCCGGCATCACATCGATCTTGCCGACCCGCTGAATGCATTCCGAGCTGCGCGCGCTGCCATTGATGAAGTTGGCCAGGCCGATGTGGCCGTTGCTCAGCCCCATGTTGTTGGCCAGGGTAGGGCGACGCATGTCGGCTTCGATCAGCAGCACGCGCTCCAGCCGTCCCAAGGCGCAGGCAAGGTTCGCCGCGACCGCACTTTTGCCTTCACCGGGCACGGAGGAGGTGATGACCAGCAGATTGCGCCGCGCGCCGATGTCGCTGAGCATGACGCTGGTGCGCGTGGTTCGGATCGCTTCGCTGAAGGAGATGTCGTCGTTGAAATCGAAGGTCCTGGCGATGCGAACCCGGCCCTTCTTGCGCAGCAACGGCACCACGCCCAGTACTGGCAGACGCAGTTTCATCTCCACATCGTTGCTGGACTTGATGGTGTTCTTTACGGCATCACGCACCAGCGCCATCGCACAGGCACCAGCGAATGCCAGCACTGCCACGATCGAGAAGATCAGCGACTTGCGCGGCATGTTCGGCAGCAACGGCACGATGGCTTCATCGACAATCCGGGCGTTGCTGGCGCTCAGGTCAGCGGTCGCCATCGTCTCACGCAGACGATTGACGAAGGTTTCATACAGCGCGCGGTTGCTGTCGACATCCCGCTGCAGCTCGCGCAGCTTGAACTCTTTGCGGGTGATGTCCTGAATCTGCTCACGGGTCGAACTGACGGACGCGCGCAAGGCATTCTCGTTTTCCTTGGCCAGCTGGTAACTGTTCTCCAGCCCCGCCACGACCTGTTTGACCTGCTTGGCCAGGCTCGCCTTGGCCGCAGCCAGATCGGAGCGCGCGATGATCATCTTGGGATGGCGATCACCGTATTGCGTCGACAGTTCGTCCACCTTGGCCTGCGTGCGCGCGACGTCGGCCTGGAATTTCTGCACCACCGGGTCGTCGATCACGGCCGGGATGGTCAACTGTTCTTCAATGCTCTTGCCGGCCAGCGACTGCACCTGCTGGTACTGACTCTGAGCCTTGGCCCGATCACGACGGGCATCGACCATGCGATCACTGGTTTTCGCCAGCTCGTGGGCGCTGAGCGTGGTCACGCCTTTAACATCTACAAGCCCTTCGGCATCTCGGTAGGCTTGCAGCTTGGTTTCTGACTCCTGCAACCGAGTACGCAGCTCCACCACGCGGGTGTCCATCCAGCGGCCGGCCGTCACCGAGTCCGCCACTTGGGCATCCAGGCGGCTGTCCAGATAACCCTGAGCCAGCGCGTTGGCAGCCTGGGTGGCGGTCTGTTTGTCCTTGAGCGTGACGGCCACGGTGACCACCTGGCTCTTGCCCAGCGAAGCCACCGAGGTGTGATCCATCAGCTCCACCACCGCGCCGTTGAAAATCTCGGCGGGGGTCCACGCTTCCCCCTTGCTCCAGGTGTCAGGAAACAGCGACGGGCTGATGGCCGATATCAGGCCCTTGAGGCGCTGCATCAGCGTCGGGTTCTGCCGGGGGTCGAACTCCGGATGGTCGATGAGCTTCAACTGCCGCACCGCACGCTCCGCCACCCCACGGCTCTGGATCAGGCTGATCTGGGTTTGCAGGTAGTCGTTGGAAGGGTTGTTCGGATCGACCGTGGGCTGAAAGTTGATCAGCGACGCGCCCTTGGGTTCGATGACCAACGAAGCTGCCGCCCGATAGACCGGCGTAATGATCTGCATCAGACAGGCCGCCGCCACCACCGCCCCAAGGGTGGTGAGGGCAATGCTCCGCCGCTTGGCCCAGAGGGTCTGGCCAATCTTTCGTGAGTCGATGAAATCCCGGTCTTCTTCCGGTTGTCCGGTGGGGCGGCTGGCGAATTCGTTGTGTCTGCTGACGCTGATCTGGCCCATGTCAAAAGAACCTCTGATCGATACGCAGGGCGTTATCCACAGGCAAGCGGATACACGCCCAGCCAAATTTTCGGCACGACGAAGCAGAGACGAAGCCGTCGGCCGTCCGAAGGGGAACGCAATGAAGCGAAGGGGAATGGTCGCCGGGCATGTCCTCGAAAACACATAAGAGGGCACGGGGCATCCGCACGAGCAGCAAAGCTGTCGGCGATCTCACAGGCAGGACACTCAAATCCCGGGATAGCTACCGCCCGAGTGGGCTCGGGACGCGGTACACCAGGATAGGATTTTTCACATCAACCATGCGTAATGCGGGGGCGCATGGAACAACGATGACTTCGATACTCACCGCGATCAACGCCCCGTGCGAGGTACAACACTGACACCTTGTCTCTGGCCGCAGACAGCGTTCTGTCACAGGCACCGACTTAGGACTGGGCAATTATGGGTGAAGTTCTTGACGCTTTTGCCTCCTGCGACAAACGGTCTTGGGTGTTGCAAAGGCAACAGAACAGATAGATGGCTTGAGTGATAAGAAGGTGAATCAGTTGCCGATTTTATGTCTCCTGTCATGGACGATATGTAACGAAACGAGATCAGTTTTCGCGCGGCATAAAAAAACCGGCCGATGTTAGTCGGCCGGTTTTGCTGTCCATCACAAGCCGTTTGGATGTAGGTTCACAAAATAGATGATTCAGGAGGCCCAGCAAACACTGCGAAAAAGTCATCTTTTTTGTGAGTGCGGAGCAGGGAAGTCACAGAAAAGATGAGAAAAGCCTACCGGACTCACAAAAAAGATGATTTCCCGGAATGGCTTAGTACTCCGTAAGGTTCGTGGGGTGTCTAACCGCCCTATGATCGCTATGAGCGGGGCTACGATTTTTTCGGCCGAGACAATAGGTATCGCTACCTTTGGGAAAGTGACAGGTACCCGGGAGTCGCGAGCATTTATATCAATGCGCGCTTCGACTGAGTCCATGGCGAAACTGGCGCTAATTGGCCAACATGGCAGCAGATAAAAAGCCTGCCTAGAGGGCTAGGCAGGCTTTTGTGTTACCGCTTGCTATCTGGCGTCCGGTGGGTAGGAACCCAGGTAGAGTCCGGACGAGTAGTAGGCGGGAGGCGAGTATTATCAGGAACAGTCGCGTAGTTATCGCGCAATCCGCCGCGAGGTCCCTGTTCCTGATAGATACCGCCGTTTCTTCCGGTGGTATCACCGGGTTTTTTACCGTTTGCCATGGAGTTCTCCTTAGGCAGTTTAATGCGCTGGAGTCCCCGAGGTTTCGTGTGCGACAGCTGACACTACCCCGTAGTGTACAAAGGGCTTTCACACATCTAGAATACTGTTCCTCAGGCTCAGCGCTTGTGAAGCCGACAAGGGGGCGTCGTCGAAAACATCCCTTGTCAGCACTAGAGACCCGCTTTCGCGGGTCTTTTCTTTTTGGCTTTCGCCAATTCTTTACACCAATCGTCAACAATTTGAACAATCGATACAGGCTATCGACTTTTCAATCTCTGCCGCCAGTCTAGTGACGCTTTTTTGCGGGTGCAAGCATTATTTCTGAGTCTCAGATATTTTTATAAACACTGAAGAATGTTGATAACCCTGTGGATAAGTATTGTTTTTTCTGGGATAAATCATCCATAACGCCCAGCCGCTTAGGGATAATCCCGATTTGCGCATAGCCGCAATTCACAACTGGTCATTTATTGATCATCTCAGATTTAGTGCAGACGTTCGTTGCCGATTAAAAAAATCTAGTACTGGAACGATGAAGTGCCAATGTGTAAGCCTTATCCTACACTAGATAGATTTTGACTATTTTAATCTGCGTTTTGATGGATTTGTTTCAGGATTGATACAGTATCTGTCTGAGCATTTGCTCGTATCTTATTGAAACTCCTAGGACTTCTGCTTGGTTTGAGGTGGTGCAAAGCCGCACCGTAGGCAGCCTGTATTCCCCTTTGTCAATCCGTTCAAAAAATGTCATACAACGATCAAGCTACCTCATGGCGGATGCGTTCTGGGTTTGCAATCGTCTATGCTGGTTGGGAACGTCAACCGCACTCACAAGCCCAGTGTTCATCTAAAGAAGCGGTGGAAAAAAGGCATGTATCAGGCGCAGTACTGGGTAGAGCTACAAAATCTGAAAGCGCACGTTTACTACCTTGAGCTCTACCAGGTTCGATCCGAAAATATCGAGCGCTGGATCAGTATCGTCTTAGCTGTGGCTTCTGCAGGCAGCATTGGTGGATGGGCTATCTGGAAAGAATACGCATTTGTTTGGGGCGTGTTCATCATGCTCAGTCAGGTCGTTTCGGTCGTCTACCGTTTCCTTCCTTTCAAGGCGCGAATTAAACCCCTTAGCACCGCGGGCATTGAACTCTCGATCTTGTGTGACGAGGCTGAAAAAGGGTGGTTTGACGTCGCCCAGGGTGAGCTTTCAGAGCGAGAGATCAACGACAAGCGTTTCGCAATTCGCAAAAAGAAGTCGGCGGTGATGAAGTCCGCATTCGGCGGCATGGTCATACCCGAAAATGACCGGCTGATGGGCAAGGCTGAATCACAGATGAGACGATATTTTCTTAGTCACTACCCGGAGTTGAGCAATGAGTAACGATAAATCCCAACCCCCACGGCACAATCCCTCTCGACCAGTTCACACCAATGACCGTGGGCTTCCGCCAGTCCAGAACACCCTCCCGATGCCTAAGGTGCAACCTCCAAAGAAAGATAAGTGAGAGGGCACGATTGATGCGTCGGCATGCGTAGCGCTGGAGGTCCTGCTGCCGAAGATCAGAGATCTTTTAGCCATACCCTGGTGCTCTTAGGAGCGAGCATTAATCCGTTTGATTCTGCGACGGAATTGCTGTTGGTGCGCACGTTCCGAAGCATACAAATACATCCGGAAATCAGGATGGTGCTCGTGCAAGTGAGCTTTGACGTACCTCTACGAGGCGGGTATGGGACACAGGCTGGCGATTTGCTTAAATCCAAAGCTGTGCGAGCCGAACTATCCCTAGGGCAGAAGCCCGAGCGCCCAACCCGCCCTCACTCCATCGCTGCTATCGACAAAGTACCGTAACCGACCAGGAGCGGACCTTTATGCTGGCTAAACGACTATTCATTGAACAGGCTCCGGCTCCGGGAAAGTCCGCCGAAGTTTTCCCATCATGTCCATGCAGATCACCTTGTGATCTTCTGCTCGGAAATTGAGCAGAAGCTGTTGAACATCTGGATCAGATCGAGCTTGACTCAACCCTTCGATCCATTATTGGCGAAGCCGCTCAGCGTGGCCTGTCCCATGCAGATCTCAACCGATTACGGTCGATTATGGAGAGCTTCAATATTTGAACGAATGATCTGGCTGCGCTTTTGATTCAGCGGTACCAAGATCAGAATTGAGCCCCTAAAAGATCCGCCTCACCTGGTGTCAACTTGATCAACTGAGCCCTCCCAATGTCCGCTTTGGGTCGAAAGCCGAAGCATAAATCTGAATGCTTTTCAGGCGTCCCGATTGCCCCCTCATCTCCTTCGTCGGGAGCAGATCGGCTACGGGACGCCTTTCGCAATCGGCTAACGCGAAGTAACGGGTCTGCTTCTGAAATGCACGATTCCCCACAGCAGCCCAACCACTGCGGACACGGTTGAAGCGCCGAGCACGCTCAGTTTTGCTGCTGCCAGCAACTGCTCGTCATCGAAAGCCAGCCCGGCGATGAAAATCGACATGGTAAAACCGATGCCCGCGAGTAGGCCCACGAGCATTACCCCCGCCCAATCCAGCTGATTAGGTAATCTGCATAGGCCTGTGCGAACTAACAGGAATGTGGCCAGGACTACACCAACGGGCTTGCCGAACACCAAGGCCATCACCACACCATACACAACGGAAGCCGTAGCGGCGTCACCGAAGTGAGCGCCGCCGAGGCTAACCCCTGCGTTCGCCAGTGCAAACAGCGGCATGATGACGAACGCTACCCATGGGTGAAGGCGCTCCTGGACTCTCTGAACAGGAGGAAGCACCTCTCGCTCAGCGAATCTGATTTGCTTAAGTGGCGCCGATACTTTTTTCTTTCCCTCATGGACTCGATGCGTAAGATCGCGAAACGCTTGCGTCATGATGTCCAGTGGCCGTTCCGAAGAAGGAGCCGATTTTACGGGTGTGATAAGCCCGAGGACGACACCCGCCAGCGTTGGATGTACGCCCAGCTTGAGCAAGCCGCCCCACATGATCGCGCCTGGTAAAACATAGAGCCAAGCCGAACCTATCCCCATCCGTTGCATTGTCAGGACAAGCGCTAAACCAACGACCGCGATGCCCAAACCAGCAAAATCCAGGCTAGTTGTATAGAACAGCGCAATGATCAGTATCGCCGCGATATCGTCGATGATGGCGAGCGCCAACAAGAAAACCCGGAGGTTGCCGGGTATGGATTTGCCAAGCAGGGCAAGTACACCAACAGCGAAAGCGATGTCAGTGGCTGTGGGCACCGCCCAACCATGCGTAGAGTCGGCTCCAAAGTTGTAGGCCAGGTAGATCCCTGCCGGAACCAGCACGCCACCCAAGGCAGCCCCCAGAGGCAAGATTGCCATCTTGGCGTTTGATAAGGCGCCGTCTTGAATCTCTTGCCGGATCTCCATTCCTACCACGAGAAAGAAGATAGTCATCAACCCGTCATTGACTAGAAAATGCAGCGACTCTCCGATGCTGAATGAGCCAAAACTCAGAACAACGCGAGTATGCCAAAACGCTTCGTAAGACAGGCTTGCCGAGCTGTTGGCCCACAGCAGCGCGGCGATAGCGGCGAGTACCAGGACGATGCCGCTCACCGCTTCGATATGGCTAAATCGCTCGACGGCCGCTAGCGCTTTGGCGGTCAAAATTTGCGGACGAGGGATTACGTTTGATGCGGGCGTATTTGGCGCAGGCATGCAGACTCCTCACTGGCGGCCCGACCTGTGCTGGAATTTAACCTGCGGATTGGCGAAATGCCGTACGCACCCGATTTAATTGTACTCATGACGTAATGCGTACCGCAAAGCCTAGGGGTGCTTGATCCAAATAGCATCGAGGTGGGATCGACAGGAGCCAAATATGGTTGCATGCCACTGTCTGCTATCGACCAAGAAGCTGACGCGGCGGGGTAACGCCAGAATTGGTAGGCATGGAATACGGAGGCTTTCGAGGCAATCTTCTCGTGTCCAGATGGACAAATCACGTAAAAAGACTCTGCCGAAGCGATGCCATCACAACCCCGAACGAGATCTTGCACACATCACATCCAGTTCCCCCCATGGCATAGCCGTCATGGATGCGTTTAAGCAACCGGGGGCATGAGTGAAGTAAAAAGCCCTATTTTCCTCAGCCTGCTTCGCGAGACAGTGCCGACACGTTATAACCCTACCGTTGACGCGCCAATGGAAATTCCATTGGATTAATTCTTCTACAGTCGTCACAGCAGGTCCCCAGAGGCCGAAACCTCGCAATTAGGGATGGACAATACCGAAGCTTCAAAGGTTCAGTAAGGTGCTGTGTGCGTGTCTTGCAGCGCAATCCAGATGTTGTCCCCTGTTCAAAAACCTGCTGATTATGCAAACCGTTCTATCTCTGTCTGGTGGCGACCTTGCGCCCGTCAACAAGCTCCCTCAGGCGAATTTCCTCTCGTATCTGGCCAACAAGATTGGCTAGGGAACGGCTCGACGTTACCTCCACCCGAGATATCCCTGCAATTGTAAGCAGAGGCTCACTCGAACCATGATCAAAGATCTGGATGCTGATTGAGCCGTAAGGAACCAGGCTGCACACACATCTCTGCGGCAAAAATGCGGTTTCCAGTAAGTGTTTGATTTCTAGGTCCGAGAGCATGGGTTTCCTCTCCAGGTGGTCAGAGCAATGAAATTGTAGACCGAAATTTTCTTAGGCTCCCACGTCGCATCAGTCGCGAGGAGGGTCAGGTGATAATGGGGGCGGCCGCTTGAATTTGTACCCTTCAAACGGTATTGATGGCACTTCGACGTTATGAGTACTGACAGATGCTCAATCTAACCGGGGGCGACAGGGCATCTCTCAGCAGGGCGAACGCCCTAGACATAGATCAGGATGGAAAGGAGGTATTTGTTGGCCTTTCGCATGCTGAGTCGCAGAGATATCAAATCTTAAGTGATCCGCTTCGGGCCTGTTCGCTGTCAGAGCATCTGGAGTTTCTCACACTCGATGAGAAGCATGTTCAAGCCCACCTTCTGCGATGTGGTCAATTGCAGCCAGAGTCGACAGATACCTGAAGCACGAGCGGAACAGCAGAATTTGGAAAGTCCCGACATCTGGCC
>NZ_JBWXNG010000020.1:0-131775 GCF_056627435.1 Pseudomonas sp. 2 | reverse complement strand
TGCCGCTCACTGGATAGCGTGTGTAAATAAGCCAGAATCACAGGGGAAGAACTTCAGGACAAGGTTGATAAATAGCCGCCTCCATGAAGGCGGCCTTTGGGCATCAATCAGCCGTTGGAACAGCCGCTGCCGATGATTGTGTAATCGAGGGTATGAACGAGGCCTCTGGAGTCCTTGTACACCAGGTGCATCGGTATGAGGCCACAGCTACCGTCATCGGTGGTCTGGCTGATGACCTGGACGATGTCCATTGATCGAGCCGAGGCCGGCGAAGCGTCCTGAGCGAAGGCACTTGCGGCGAAACAAGCAAAGATGAGTGAAAGTGCGAGTGTTTTCATTAGACGCTCTGAGCCTCGTAAGCCTGGGGAGTTGGTTCTTCCTGAAGCAATTGGCGAGCAGAATCCGCAATCATGACCACCGCTCCCGCCAGCATCAGCACATCCTTGAGCACAAGCCGTCCACCTCCCGACAGGTAGGGAAAGCCGAAGTCTGCATCTCCAAGATTCGATACCCAGGCTTCGGGGGTGGTGATCAGGAATGACAGCGTCACCAGCGGCGTCAGAAATGCGAGGACAGATCCGACCATGCCCATGCGTCTTGAGAAGGCGTACGAAAGCACCAGCAAGCCAATCAGAATTTCGACTGTTCCCAGGCCGTCAGAGAATGCGTAAGTGTGGTTGTCGGTTTGCCATTGGCGCTGCACAGGGTCGAGCTGGCCTTCGTGAGTCAGGTGAGCCTTGTATTGCTCGGGGTGTTCGTAGAAGAACGACATGACAGGGCTGTTGGCCACGAACGGCGTAATGCTGTCGGCTTCGTACGGTACGAATTTCAGCGCGCCAATCCAAATGAAAATGATTGCAACGCCGATACGGATCAGATGCACGCCGAGTTTATCGAGCTGTGTTGCCTGGATTAGCAGCTTTTGAATCAGGGTATTTGGGGAGTTCATGATGATGAGCCCTTAAATTGGTGTGGGCTCAGAGTAAAGGGAGGGCCGAAGCCTGTTATTCGCGATGGGATCAATTCTTTGCGCGATCTGCTCAATCTCGGGGGTGGCGTTTTTCGAGCATTGCTGACAGCGGCTTCAACGCAAACGGCCGCTGCAAAATGGCAGCGGCCGTGCTGTAAAACTCACAAAGGCTAAGCGATCAGGCCAATGTCGAATAATCGGTGTACCCGTCCGCATAGCCCTGCGGGCTGCTGCCAAAATAGGTGCTGGGGTCGGCGACATTGAGCGGTGCATTGCTTTTCAACCGGCGAATCAAGTCGGGGTTGGCTAGCGTCATTTGCCCGTACGATTCAAGATCGGCCAGACCGCTGGCAATGTCTTTCCCGACGTCTTCACGCGGTCGCTCAGGTCGGTTCAGAATGAGCGCCTGGTGCCAGAGTTTGCGCAGATCGTGCAAAAGCGCGTCGTCGCCGTAGTGAACAATATGCAGGTACGCGAGGCCGAGCTTGTCGAGCTCACCCACAAGATAACGATACAGATCAGGGGCCTCATCACCGTGGTTGAGTCCCATCCCGCCAAAGCCGGGCGACAGGCGAATACCCGTTCGATCCGCTCCAATCTCCTCCACGACAGCCTCTGCAACCTCAATGGCAAAACGTGCGCGGTTCTCCAGCGTACCGCCGTAGCGATCCGTACGCTGGTTGCTGCTGATCGCCAGGAACTGATGAATGAGGTAGGCGATACCATGAATCTCCACACCGTCACCTCCGGCGTCCACTGCGCGGCGCGCAGCGTATCGATACTCGTTGATCACCTGCGGGATTTCATCGAGGTCAAGGGCACGCGGCACTGGTATGTGCTTCATACCTGACAACGTAAAGATCTGCTCCCCAGGGGCGATCGCCGAGGGCGCCACACCTTGCCGATGATGGGGCGTGTTGAGCGGATGTGACATGCGCCCGGCATGCATCAGTTGAAAGAAGATGCGAGCGCCCTGAGCGTGTACTGCGGCTGTAATTTCACCCCAGCCCGCCACATGTGCATCCGTGTAGATGCCGGGCGTTGCGGGATATCCCTGGCCATCGTCGGAAGGCTGGGTGCCTTCGGTGATGATCAAACCCACGCTTGCGCGCTGTGCGTAGTATTCGGCAGCCAGCGGTCCTGGGGTTCCATCGCTGTCGGCACGGGCTCGGGTCATCGGCGCCATGACGATGCGATTTTGAAGTAATGCGCCGCCAAGCATCGTGGGTGCGAACAGCTGATTCATGCCTGCAACTCCATCTTCACGAGATTGGGACCTGCAAGCGGGCCTGTCGGTGGCTGGAACAAACGACTGCCTGTTTCGATATCTCCCATGTCCGCGCCGAAGAACCCCAGGCGCTCGATCAGAGATGCGATCTCAGCCTTGGCCGCCGCATCCTCGCCTGCGTAGAACAGAATCCGTTGACTGCCTTCTTTTGTGGGCTCGGCCGCCAGATTCCAATAAGCGTGATGATTGAACGCCTTGACTAAACGGGCACCTGGGACCATTTGCGCGACCAGCGCTGAGGAGGCTTGACCACCGATATCGATGGCCGCAAAGGGCTGTTTCTGCAATGGGTTGGTTGTGTCCACCACGATGCGTCCTTCAAAGTTTGGCAGGCCCGTGAGTGCCTCCTTCAACTTCTTCCAGGGAACCGCCACGAACACGATGGCCTTGGCAGCCGCGTCCTCACGTGTCCCGGCCTTGATCGAAGGACCCAGTTGCCTGACCTGCTCGTTGAGGGTTTCAGGCCCTCGGCTGTTGGCCAGCGTGGCTTCGATATTCAAACGCGCGAGCTGCTGAGCGATGGCGTTGCCGATTTGTCCGGCGCCAATGATTCCGATGCTTTTCATATCTGCTCCTGTTTGTCCTTCACTCGAAGCGGCAGGCTTCCTCGAAAGACAGCCGAGGGTCACGTGGGTAGAGGCGCGCGTCTTCGCCATGGCCGATGGTGAAAATGAAGTTTGCTTTCCATGACGTGCCGCTGAAAAAAGCCTCATCGATGATTGCGTTGTGGAAACCGGACATGGGGCACACATCCAGCCCCAGGCCGCGCGCCGCGATCATCAGGTAGGCCCCTGTCAGCGAGCTGCTGCGGTAGGCAATCGACTCGGCAAAGGCCGCGTCGGCCTCAAACATCGGCTTGAAATTCATGCGGGGGAACAGGCGAGGTGCCTGGTCAAAGAACCTCGTGTCCTGAGCCACGATGGCGGTTACAGGCGCCATCCGCACTTGCTCGGGGTTGCTGCCCATGCCCTCAAGGGCGGGATAAAGCTTGCGTTTCCCTTCCTCGGAGCGGACAAAAACGATGCGGGCAGGCTGAAGGTTCCCGCTGGTCGGGCCCCATTTGGCCAGCTCGTAGAGTGCCTTGAGCGACTCGTCCGATACCGGCCTTTCTGTCCAGTGATGATGGGAGCGGGCGTCCGTGAACAGTTGAGCCAGCACATCATTGGTCATCGCAGAGCGAATAGACATGGTGTTCTCCTTCGAAGCTGTTATCGGATGTCCCGGCGGTCCAGGCGACCTTCTTCGACCAGGCGTTTGCCGATCGTTTGAATGTGAGCTTCTCCGATCTTCAACGCCTGCGGCGAGGTGTGAACCGAGTAATAGCCCAGAGCGAGGTCGTGCTTGTGAGGTACGGCAGACCCCAGGATGAACTGGGTGTCACTCAACGCCTCGAAGTGAACCGACTGACTGGAACGTTCGAACGCCACCAACTCTTCAGGGTGAAGTTTTTCACCGTTGGCCAGCAGCCCTCCTTCAACGGGCGATACCCAGAGCACCGTGTGTCCCTTTGGCGAGACATAGGTCCACCGCTCTCCGGCCTTGAGTTTCACGGCCAGGAAATTCATGGGCGACGGGGTTTCGATTACGCTGCTGACACTGCCGTAGCTGCCTAGCAGAACACGTGCCGGACCTGCGCTGACGATGTCTTCGGCCCTCTGAAAGGCAGAGCGTGTCGGCCCGAGTTCCGACTCGGGTGGCAGAGCAACCCAGAGCTGAAAGCCACGCACCCGACCATGATCCTCATCGCCGACGCTGCCGCCGTGCCACATGCCTTTACCTGCCTGCATCCACTCGACGCCGCCACTGGGCAGAACGACCGTGGTGCCATCCGGATCAATCAAGTCCATCCGCCCATCGATCAGATAGGACAATGTGGCAATCCCCGAATGTGGATGAAGGTCGCCCACGAAAGGCGGACCCTGCATGTCGAAGAAATCCAAGAACACGAACGGTTTGAGGATCTGGCCGAAATCTGACGGGCTCATCAGGCGCACGGCAGGGCCGTTGCGTCGCCCATGGGTGCGATGAGTGATCTGACGCAGTTGCACAGTGGTTTTTTCAGCAGCGCGGGACATGGTCATCTCCTCGATCAGGCGGTTGTGTTGCGGGCGGTTTTAAGGGCATCCGACCACCAGAGCAGGTCGTCGATCATGCGTCCCGCCTGATCGTTCTGCGCCTGCAACGCGGCCTCGATTTCATCTGTTTTGCCCTGGAAGTGGGCATAGATCGCGCCGACCGGGATATGCACTGCTGTACGAATCGAAGCCATCTGAAGCTCGGTCGCGATTTCGCGCAGTTGCTGTACGGCGCGGGCGCCGCCAACGCTGCCCCAGCTCACGAAACCAATCGGCTTGCGATTCCATTCCGGGTAGACCCAGTCCAGCGCGTTCTTCAAAACAGCGGGCGGGCCAAAGTTGTACTCGGCGGTGGCTACGACGAACGCATCAGAGGTCGCAATCTGTTCAGTCCAGCGACGAACATTTTCGTTTTCATACGCTGGACGGCCAGGAAAGCCGGGAAGCATGGCGCTGTCGAAGAACGGCAGATCAAAATCGCGCAGGTCGAGCAAGCGCACGTTGAGCCCTTCACGTTGTTCCAGGTGGTGCTTGATCCAGTTGGCTGGGGCGCTGGAGAAGCGGCTGTCACGAGTGCTGCCGACGATGACGGAAACGGTGGTCATGGTGAGTCTCCTGAGAAAAAGTGAGGCGCCTGTGCGCCATGGAGCCCACTTTAGAAAGTCTCCGATCATTCAGAAAGATGGGTGGGTGAGATGCACTCGCTCATAAAAGAGTGTAATTAGTAGGACTACTGGCCGGTTCAGGCTCGGTCTAGAATGGGCGGATCTCTCTCACTCATGCAAAAACGGCGGTAATCACGTGGACTTGAATGATGTCGCACTTTTTGTTCAAGTCGTTCGAGCGGGGAGTTTCGCCGAAGCAGGGCGGCGTCTCGGCATGCCACCCAGTACTGCCAGCAGGCGTGTGCAGCAATTGGAGGCCGCGTTAGGTACACGGCTGATGCAGCGCACCACGCGGCGCTTGGTGTTGACCGATGCAGGGACCAATTTTTACGCCGAATCTGCCGATCAGATCGATGCGTTGCTGCGGGTTGCCGGTCAGGTGACGAATGATTCTGCCGAGATTGCCGGTCGCGTTCGGGTGGCGGCTCCTGTGGATTTTTTCAACTGGTTTCCAGCAACGGCCGTGGCGCAATTCATCGCCGAGCATCCGCGAGTACGTCTTGAGTTCGAGCTGAATGACGCGCGCGTCGATTTGCTGGGGGAGGGAATAGATGTCGCCATGCGCGGGGGGGACCGCGATCCATCGCTGTTCGCGCGCAAACTGGGCACGAGTTGTCAAACGCTGGTGGCGAGCCCAGGCTATTTGGCGGCACATGGCGTACCGGTAGAGCCTGGGGATCTGAGTGCCCATCAATGCATCACCTCACCGTCTCACGGTGGTCCTCGGACCACCTGGCGACTGGGCGGTGTCGACCATCAAGCGGCGACCATCGAAGTGGATGGTCCTTTTCAAGCCAATACGTCGTCTGCGCAGCTTGAAGCGGCACTGGCCGGTTTGGGCATCGCGTTGCTCCCAATAGCACTCAGCGCTGCCCATATCGATGCAGGGCGCTTGAAGGAAGTGCTCCCTGATTACACTTCAGGCGCAATAGGCGTGCATCTTGTCTATCACAGCCGCCGTCAACTGCCTCGCGCAGTATCTGCGTTCATCGAATTCGCAGCAAACACCATCAAGGAAATGGGGTTGATGGACAGCGGTAAACGCAGTGAGAAGTCATCGCTCAAAAGATAGAGATCCGCCGGCCAACCGAGTGAGGCTCTCCTTTCAACCCGTAAGGATCCAGAGCCTCACTCGAAATGGGAACCCGTGCCTGACCATCCCGAAAGCTCATTCGGATAGCGTTCAGGGGGCCATTCGTGCGCGGCCCGGTTATCCAGAAATTGCCTCGGCTTAATTACTTCCCAGGAGGGCATCTCAGGGATGCACAAGGATGTTCGGCCAGGCGGGTAGGCACCCCGGTAGCAAAAATCGACCAGTCCTTATGTCCCAGCCCACGGGCCACTGCCTCTGTCATTTTGGCTCGCACCGCGTCGGCTGCGGGCAATTCCAGGTTTACGCTTTTGGCTGCCTTGATGGCCAGGTTTATGTCCTTCAGACCCAGCGACAACTTGAAGCCAGGCTCGAACGTACCGTGGATGATGTTCTGCCCATACCGTTGATAGCTGGGGGAGGGGAAAAGCGTTTGGGTCATGAGGGGGATGAAAACATCGGGCCTCACTCCGTAACATTCGGCGAGTGCGCTGGCTTCTCCGAGGGCCTGGATCGCCTGGGTGATCATCATGTTGCCCGCGATTTTCGCGATGGACGCCTGAATGGGCTGATCGCCGAGAGGCCAGGTGTGCTTGCCCAGCACGTCAAAGATTGGCTGGACAATCGCGATGGCTGACGGCGAGCCGGCCACCAGGATATTCAGCTCGCCTCTGGCTGCCACTGCGGGCACACCAAACACTGGCGCAGCGACCAATGCGACACCGCTGTCGTGATGAGCGGATTGAAGCTCCGTCATCAGCACAGGCGATAGCGTCGACATCACAATGTGTACGCAACCTTTATCGGCGCTGCCCAGAGCGTTCGAAGCGAACAGCACCTCGCGCACTGCCTGATCATCCGCCAACATTGTGATGGCCACGTCTGCCTGGAATGCGCCTGCCGGTGAATCCAGCGGGTGTACGTCTGGCAGATCCACCAGCGCATCCGCGCTGCGGTTCCAGGCCGATACACAATGCCCTGCGTCGATGAGCAACGGGATCATGGCTTTTCCCATGCTGCCCGTGCCGATAAAACCGATCTTCATCTCCAACTCCTGCCTTGCTGTTGAGTGAACGTGCCTGCGAGCCAGTATGTGAGTTGGGGGATTGCTACGGGACTGTCGTTGTTGCAACCTCGTCGTTCATTTTTGTACGGGGTGAGGCATGGACTGGAGTGACATGCGAGTCTTTCTGGCGATTGCCCGCAGTGCCTCATTAGGCGCGGCTGCGAAGCAGCTGGGTGTCAGCCACCCAACGGTAGGCCGTCGCTTGCAGGTGCTTGAGCAGACAAGTGGGCAACCCTTGTTTTTACGCACGGTCCAAGGGCTGGTGCTCACTGACACCGGTGAACGGATTCTCGGTCTAGCGGAGGAGATGGAGCAGAGCGCACTGTCGATCGAGCGTCGCCTTGCCGGTGACAGTGATCAGCCTGAAGGGCTTTTGCGAATCTCGTGTGCGGAGTGGTTCGCCGGTTATGTCTTGACGCCGGTGTTTCGTGAGTTGGCTCGACGCTATCCGTTGATCGCGCCCGAGGTAATACCCGGCCATCGACTCTTCGATCTGGCGCGGCGTGACGCAGATATTGCCTTTCGCATCGTGCCATTCACCGAACCCGACATCGTGCACCGCAAGCTGACCACCATGCGCTACGGCCTGTATGCGAGCGCCGGAAGTGCCGCGCCAAGGTCCGACGGCGAGGGCGTGGGGCTGATATTGATGAATATCGCCCAAGCCCACTATCCCGATGTGCATTGGCTACAGCAGCGATATCCGCTGGCCCGCACCGTGTTCACCAGCAGCAGCCGCACGGTCCAGGCCCAGATGTGCGCGAGCGGCCTCGGAGTGGCGGTCCTGCCGCGACCGCTCGGCGATCGAACGCCGGGCCTGCAACTGCTGGACCCGGACGAGCCGCCACCGGGTCGGGACATCTGGATGGGCTATCACCAGGACATGCGCCAGATGGACAGGCTTCGTGCGCTCGCTGACCTGGCAGCCAGCATGATCGGGTCCGGTTGACGATGCGCTGACACCTGCTGGATCGGGTGCATCGTTGAGCAGGGGATTATGCGTTAGCAGGTTGACGCAAGAGGCTGAAACTCAGCCCTGCACCCAGCGTCAGGAAGGCGGCGATGCAGAGAACGGAAACGCAGAAAGCATGCGTAATCACTGCCGCGTCCGTGTGCGTCCCCAGCAGGGTATAGAAGATCCCACCAATCACAGCGACGCTCAGCGAAGTACTGATCTGCAACGACGCGCTGGTGATCCCCGCGATCATGCCCGAGTAGTCCGGCGCCACTCTTCCCGTGACCATTCGCATCAACGTTGGCAGGGCCAGGCCTTGCCCAAATCCGATCACAAACAGAATGACGGCCAGCAGCGGACCAGACGGAGTGAGGTCAGAGGGCGTCGCTGACACAAGCCATGCCAGCGCCAGGAATCCTATGACCTCCAATACCATGCCCACAGGGTTGACGTAAGCGCCGAATAGGCGCTTGAACTGCGCGGTCGACAGTGGGCCCAACAGGAAGCCCGCGCCGAAAGGCAGGAAGATCAGACCCGCATGGAGGGGTGTGGCGTGCAGAGCATCTTGCAGGTAAATCGAAAACAACAGGAAGAACACGCCGATCGCATAAAAGCAAAGTGCGACCAACAGTGCTCGGCCCAGGCCTGGCGCCTTTAACGCGGAAGGGTTGAGCAGGGGTGTGCCACCGGCGCGGTGCAAACGGATTTCGTATTGCCAGAACAGCCAGGCCAGAACGGGTACCTCAGCCAGCGACAGCCAGGCCCACAGCGGCCAGCCGGCTTCGCGGCCTTCGATCAAGGGTACGATCAGGGCGCCCAGCGTCAGGATCGACAACGCGGTACCGCAGAGGTCCAGCTTGCTTGCATGCGCCGCGCGGGTTTCCTTGAACACGGGAATCCCGAACAACACAACCAGCAATGCAATCGGTAGGTTCACCAGAAAGATCGCTCGCCATCCCGTCCCCATGACGTTGAGGGCAATCAGAATGCCGCCCAACGCCTGACCGATCACGGAGGCCAGCCCAAATACGGCGCCGTAGATGCTCAACGCCAGGGGCTTTTCAGATTCCGGAAAGATGGCCTGCACCGATGCGAGTGCCTGAGGCGCCATCACGGCCGCGGTCACGCCTTGCAGGGCACGCCCGATAATCAGTATCCATGGCGAGGAGGCGAGTCCGCAGAGCAATGATGCTGCCGCGAACCCGGCCAATCCCAGAAAGAACATCCGCCCGCGACCGTACAGATCGCCCAGGCGCCCGCCGGTGATCAGTGTGACGGCATACAGCGTCGCGTAAGAGGAGATCACCAATTGTTCGGCGGAAGAGCCCGTTCCCAAATCATTCTGAATGGAGGGCAGGGCAACGTTGACGATGAAGAAATCCAGAGGCGGCAGGAACGCGCCGACCAGCAGGATGACGAACATGAACCAGCGTTTTGGTTCGAGGGAGAGGGTTGCGTTCTGTGACATGAAAGGGCTTCTTCAAGAAACTGAGTGGCGCCAACTTAGCGATTTTCTCAGCCGTTTTCGCCTCACAAAAATGCACGGTCCACGTTCAGTTATGGCAGTGCCGCCGTCTGCAGATGCCGCTCACAATGGCTCGACTGGTGTTTCAGTTGATCCACTCATCCAATGCTGAGGAGTCAGGCATGTCAGGTAAATTCACTCATCAGATTGCCGTCGTAACAGGCGCGTCCACCGGCATCGGATTCGCTATTGCGCAGGGGCTTATTGCCGAGGGTGCCAAGCGCGTTTACATCACCGGCCGTTCGGCAGGCACGCTGGAGGCGGCGATTGCCAAGTTGGGCGACAAGGCCGTGGCGGTGATCTCCGATGTTTCCCGTCAGGCTGATCTTGATGAGCTCAAGGCTGTGATCCAGGCACGGGGTGACCAAGTAGATGCTGTGTTTGCCAACGCGGGTATCTGCGAAAAGAATCCACTGGGCGAGACCAGTGAGGCGGCTTACTCCACTATGTTCGACATTAACGTGAAGGGTGTCTTCTTCACTGTTCAGACGCTGCTGCCGCTCATGAAGAATGGTTCGTCGATCGTCCTGACCGCCTCGATCTGCTCCGGCAATGGTATGGAAGGGCTGAGTCTCTACAACGCTTCCAAGGCAGCCGTGCGGTCCTTCGCACGCACGTGGGCCAATGAACTCGGGGGACGCAGGATTCGGGCAAACGTACTGAGCCCCGGTTTCACTCGCACCCCGCTGATGGACAACGGTTTGGGGATGAGCGAAAGCGACATCGTCGAGCTGCGCAAGCACGTGGAGCAAATCACGCCACTGGGCTACATGGCGCAACCTGAGGAGATCGCCTCGTCCGCCCTGTTCCTGGCGTCCTACGATGCGCGGTATGTGAACGGTGTCGAGTTGATGGTCGATGGTGGCTTGTCTCAAATCTGACGTTTCGTTGGGCATTCGCAAACCGACACTAGGCTGCCCTCGGCTTGGACTGGGGCCTACTCATCGGGTAACAGTGCCGGCGCTAACTCCAACTTTTCGCGTACTGACAGTTGACCCACCCGCGCGCGCCATTCGTATGGATTTCATTGCGGAGGAAGGGGTCCGGCCGGGGCGATCATTACTTAATCAGGAGATCATTATGAACATCGAAACTCTGAGCGCTCGACTCGACGCACTGGAAAGCCGCGCTGCAATAGATCGACTTAGCAGCGCTTACGCGAACGCGTTCGACCGCATCGATGCGGCGCTTCTGCGGGACATCTGGCACCTGGACGCCACCCTTGAACTTCCAGGGTTCGGCAGTGCCGAGGGCCGTGACGGGATCCTGGCCATGGCTGAAAGCAGCTGGCGCCAGATGCCTCACATGCACCACTGGATGGCAAATCCATTAATAGAGATCGCGAGTGAAGTTGCAACAGGAACGGTCGCTGCAAACTGCCTGTTCCATGACATTGACAAGGGCCCAGTGCAAGTCAGTGGGTTGTACCACGACCGGTTTGAGCGGCGTTCGGGGGTGTGGGCGTTTTTGTCGAGGCGCTTTGAACTGCACTACCTGACGCCTTTGAACGACTGGCGACCGGTTGCGGGGATGGAGTTGTTCTCGGGATTCTCGATCGCAGTGGCCGCGGGTTAAATACGGCTTGCCGATCTCAAGGGGACGCTGCCCTGGCAGCCGGGTTAGCGTTCGCATCCGTCTATTCAGGGCTCCCCGACCATGACTGACCGTCAGATCATTATTCCAGATGCTATGAAATTGCTCAGCGAGCGTGCTGGCTATGCACCGGCTATAAAGGTGGGAAAAACGCTTTACTGCGCTGGTCAGGTAGGTCGGGCGCCGGACTTATCCGTAATCGAAGATCCTGAGCAGCAGTTTTTGGCAGCATGGGACAATCTCCGGCTCGTCTTGGAGACCGGTGGCTGCACATTTGAAGATGTCGTAGAAATGACGACATATCACGTCGATATACGCCACCACATGCCAATTTTCAGACGCGTGAAAGATGCAATCTTTCCCAGGATCACTTGCGCATGGACATGCGTAGGTGTCGCTGAACTGGCTCGTCCTGGCCTGCTTGTGGAAATCAAATGCGTTGCAGTAGAGCGATAGCTGTGTGTTGGAACGAGTAGCTGACCGGAAGAGCCAAGTCTAGAGTTCCGCATAACGACCTGCCGTGAAAGTTGTTGGTGCTCGACTTGGGGCAGCTATAAGCAGAAAGCGAGGTCTACCTTCCGTCTGAACGGTTGCTATCGACCCAATAAAGCGGGCGTTGGAAGCTTCAACGAGTTTGCACCTAAAGTTGTTGTGCCGAATGGTTGCGCCCTATTAAGTCTTGCGCTCAAAGAATTTAACGATCCATGGCATTACGCTAAACACCAGCAATGCCAAAGGCGTGCTGAACAAGGCGGTGGCCTCTTTGCCCATACCGGCTGCAACACCCATGGCCGCGGTCATCCAAAATCCCGCAGCCGTCGTCAGTCCCTTGACCTGATGCGTATCGAGATCACTGTTTTTGAGGATGGTGCCGGCGCCCAGAAACCCGATTCCGGCGACCACTCCTTGGACGCCCCGGCTAATCGCGTCCTGCTCCGCACCTGAAATGTCAGGTACGAGAACAAACAGCGCCGCGCCAATCGAAACCAGCATGTGAGTGCGCACCCCCGCCGATTTACCTTGCGACTCGTGTTCGAAGCCCAAGATAGCGCCCAGCAACTCGGCCATTACGAGGTGCACGGCTATGAGCGTCAGTTGGGAAGCATCCGCTATGTCGGAGAATTCTCGTTGTAACGCTTCTGCCACTTGTTGCCACCATGTATCCATAGCGCTCTGCACCCCAGACGTCCATAGAGGCTATGACTGCCTTTAAGGGCGGCGGTGTGCGAGTCGTTTCTTGTATCACTCGCTCCCGCCAGGTCGCCCATCGAAAAGGCTGAACGTTCCCGAAAACCCTCCGGTCGTACCTCCAAGACGCAGCACACTGCGCGCCTGGCTTACCTACCGTGAGGTCTACATGAACCCGAGTCCTTCCAACGGCGTCGAGCGGTACCGCATTTCCATCACCCTGAACGGTGATGCCAAAACTCTGGAAGTCTTTCCCTGGTTGACCCTGCTGGATCTGCTCAGAGACGAGCTTGATCTGACAGGCACCAAAAAAGGCTGCGATCACGGTCAATGCGGTGCCTGCACCGTGCTGCGAAACGGTCAGCGCATAAACGCCTGCCTGACCTTGGCCGTAATGTGCGACGGCGCCGAGCTGACCACCGTTGAAGGCCTTGCTGACGGCGACGAACTGCATCCGATGCAACGCGCGTTCATCACCCACGATGCATTTCAGTGTGGGTACTGCACCCCCGGCCAGATATGTTCTGCGGTAGGGCTCGTGCGTGAAGGGCGGGCCCATGATCGCGACAGCATCAAGGAGTTGATGAGTGGCAATCTTTGTCGCTGCGGCGCCTACAGCAACATCGTTAGCGCTGTCGAGGAAGGGTTGTCTGATACGCGCAATGATCGGAAGCAGAAAGGTGCACAATCATGATGCCCTTTCAGTATTCCCGCCCTGAGAGCGTCAGCGAAGCAATCAAGCTGGCAGGCACCACCGCCCGGTTCATAGCAGGCGGTACCAACCTGCTCGATCTGATGAAAGAGAATGTCGTACGCCCGACCCGGTTGATCGACATTACCGGCTTGGGACTTGATGCGATCGAAGAACTCCCAGATGGCGGCCTGCGGATCGGCGCATTGGTCAGCAATGCCGATCTGGCCTGGCATCCTCTGATCGAACAGCGCTATCCGTTGCTGTCACAGGCCATTCTGGCGGGGGCGTCTCCACAGCTTCGCAACATGGCGAGCACCGGGGGTAATCTGCTCCAGCGCACGCGCTGCTACTACTTCTACGACACCGGCACGCCGTGCAATAAACGCGAGCCTGGCAGCGGTTGCCCGGCACGCTCCGGCCTCAACCGAATTCACGCGATTCTGGGGGCGAGCGACTCCTGCGTCGCCACCCATCCTTCCGACATGTGCGTGGCACTGGCAGCGCTCGAAGCAGTGGTGCTGGTGGAAGGCCGGGCGGGTGCTCGTCGTATCGAATTCGCAGACTTTCATCGCCTGCCGGAAGACGCCCCGCAGCGGGACAACCAGCTTGCGGATGATGAGCTGATCACCGCGATTGAGCTGCCTGCGCCGCGCTTCGCCACGCATTACCGCTACCTCAAGATTCGTGACCGCGCCTCCTACGCGTTTGCGCTGGTGTCGGTGGCGGTTGCGCTGACACTGCACGGTGATCGTATTGCTGAGGCCAGGCTTGCCCTCGGTGGCGTCGCACACAAGCCTTGGCGCGACAAGGCGGTGGAAGCTTCGCTCAAGGGCCAGCCCGTCGCCCATGAGACCTTCACTAACGCTGCGGAGCTTCTGTTGCGAGACGCCAAACCGCTGAGCCAAAACGGCTTCAAGGTCAGGATCGCCCAGCGTGCTGTCGTGCGCGCGTTGAGTGATGCAGCCATGGGAGGACATGCCTGATGAACACCTTCAGTACTGTGGTGGGTCAACCGCTGGATCGTGTGGACGGAGTAGCGAAAGTCACGGGGCAGGCGCGCTATGCGGGCGAGTTTCCTGAGCAGGGACTGTTGTTTGGTAGTGTCGTGTCCAGCACCATCGCCAAGGGTCGGGTGCTGGATATCGACACATCGGCTGCCCTAAAAGCACCGGGTGTGAAGCTGATTCTGGACCACCGGAACCGGCCACACCTGTCCAGTTACGACGATGACTACAGTGATGCCGATTCGGCGACTGGCGCCCCGTTTCGCCCGCTGTACAACGATCGCGTGCTTTACAGCGGTCAGCCGCTGGCGCTGGTAGTCGCCGAGACACTGGAAATGGCCCGCTACGCCGGGTCGTTGCTGCGCTTCACCTATGAAGAGGAGCCTCATCAGACTGACCTGAGCGCCGATTTCGACCGCGCGCACAAAGCGCCGGCAGAGACGCCCAAGGCCCGTGGCGATTTCGCTCGGCATTACGTCGAGGCCGCCACGCAGGTGGACGTGACGTATACCACCCCCGTGGAACACCACAACCCGATGGAACCACATGCGTCAACCGTACTGTTCAAAGCGGATGGCAGTCTGGAAATCCACGACAAGACCCAAGGCACGCAGAACTGTCAGGACTACCTGCACAAGGTCTTCGATCTGCCAAAAGAAAAGATCCGTATCCTTGCCGCGTTCGTGGGTGGGGCGTTTGGTTCGGGGCTGCGCCCTCAGTATCAACTGCCTCTGGCGGTCATGGCTGCGCTGACCCTCAAGCGTTCGGTGCGCGTCACGCTGACCCGCCAGCAGATGTTCACCTTTGGTTATCGCCCGCGTACGTCGCAACGAGTGCGTCTGGGCGCGGACGGGGAAGGGCGGCTGGTTGCCGTCGGGCATGACGCCACCGGCCAGACCTCTCGCTTCGAGGACTTCACGGAACACCTCGTCGAGTGGAGCGGCATGCTCTATCGCTGTGACAACGTTGCATTGAGCTATCGCCTCGTGCCGCTCGACGTCTATACGCCGCTGGACATGCGCGCACCGGGGGCGGCCTCCGGTGTCATCGCGCTGGAAGGCGCGATGGATGAACTGGCGGTAGCGGCCGAGATCGATCCCCTGCAATTGCGTCGGATCAACTTTGCCAATAGCAACGCAAACGAAGGCAAGCCGTATTCGAGCAAGGCGCTGTTGGCGTGTTACGACGAGGGCGCCGAGCGCTTTGGCTGGCACCGGCGTAACCCGGTGCCTAGGAGCATGCGCGAAGGGCGTGAGTTGATTGGCTGGGGCGTAGCAGGCGGGGTGTGGGAAGCCATGCAGATGAAGGCCAGTGCCAAGGCGCGTCTCGATGCCCACGGCAAGCTGACCGTCAGCAGCGCGACTACCGACATCGGCACCGGCACGTACACGGTCATGACTCAGATCGCCGCCGATGCGGCCGGGGTCATGCCGCAAGACGTGACCTTCGTGTTAGGCGACTCCTCCCTCCCCACTGCGCCGTTGCAGGGCGGTTCGTTCACGGTGTCCTCCGTGGGCTCGGCGGTCAGGCAAGCCTGTCAGATTCTGCGCACTCAGGTGCTGGAGGGGCTGCGCCACTCACATCCCGAAGTCGCCGGTGTGCCGGTTGAGCAGGTGGGATTCGGTGACGGGTTCGTGCACATAGGTGATCGCCGCTTTTCCATCGCGGAGGTGGTCGCCCATTGCGAAGGCAGTGCGCTGGAGGTGCAGATCGATGCAGAGCCCGGTCCTCAACGCAGCGGGTTTTCAACCGCAACGCACTCGGCGGTGTTCGTCGAGGTACGGGTGGATGAGGACCTTGGCACGATCAAGGTCAGCCGTGTAGTGAGCGCGGTCGCGGCAGGCCGGGTGGTCAATCCGAAGACTGCGCAGAGCCAGTTGCTCGGAGGCGTGGTATGGGGCCTTGGTATGGCCTTGCAGGAGGACACTCTGACCGACCACAACCTGGGCAGGTTCATGAATCACAGCCTGGCGGAATACCACATACCGGTGCACGCCGATGTCGGGGAGATTGATGCGTTCTTCGTCGAAGAACAGGACGACATCGTCAATGAGCTGGGCTCAAAAGGCGTCGGGGAGATCGGCATCGTCGGTGTCGCGGCCGCCGTGGCGAATGCGGTGTTTCATGCCACCGGCAAACGGGTACGGGATTTTCCCGCCACCCTCGACAAGCTGGTGTGATCCTCGGCCTTTTGGCTGAGGCACCGGCGGAGGGTGAACGCTATCTATCAATTGGTCGGTGGCGGTGGCAAACGTTCAATCGATTTACGGGCAACCGATGACCTGGGCCGATCATCATTCGTCGGAACTGTTCATACGCCCGGCTATCAGACGACCAGTCCCTGATGTGAAGTGAGCGCACGCTGATGAGTGACCGAATGATTCTGGCTTGCTACATAGGCGTCGCGATAGCGTGGGCAATGCTGTTTTACGTGTTTCTGGATGTGCTCATCTGGTTTCAGAATTGAGCGACGTGCAAGCGCCGTCATCGCATGAATCGGTGCGCTCGCTCAAGTCGAATCGGAATGGCCCGGCCGTCCAGTATTCGAGGATAAAGTCAGGCTCGTGGTGTGTGACCAAACGGCTCATGCCCAGATGCTCATGCAACCGTTCATGGACTTCGCGGCCAGTCTGCGGACATCCGTCGATGGGTGCCAGCCAGTGGCAGGCCAGGACGCCGCCATCGGCAGTCAGGCTATTGCGGCATTGCTCGATCACGCTCTGCCACTGTTCGGCCGTCAGGTAATAACCGATTTCACCCAGCACGATTAGGTCGAACCTGCCTTGCGGCCAGTCTTGCGGCAAGGCGGCCTGATCGACGCTGGCGTGAGGCACTCCGCTCAGTCGCTCGCGCGTCAACATGACGGCTTTGGCGTTGACGTCCTGACTCAGCAACGATGAGGTTCGCTGCGCCAGCAGCACGCTCAGTTCGCCGTTGGCGCAGGCGGGTTCGAAGATCCGTTCATAGCGTTGCCGGGGCAGGCAGGCCATGATTAGCGAACGTTTGCGCTCCTCGTACCAGCGGGTACGAAACGACCACGGGTCATCGCTGTTGGCAAACAACTGCTCGAAGTAGGCTTCGTTCACGGTCATACGAATATCAACTCGAAAGGTTGTAAAAGGCGTTGCAGGGTGGTCTGCGTGAGCACAGCAGGTTGCTCACCTTGAGGCGTCAACTGAGTGATGTGCGCGTCGATGGCGGCGCGCTTTCGTTGCAGGCATTCGTTGCTGAGGGGCACCTTGCGCGCCCGCGACCATGGCAGCCGGGCATCCTCAGGAACGGCCCAATGCCAGGCCCAGATGGGCACCTCGATCAAGGCCAGCCCCTTTTCTTGAGTGACCTTCGCACATGCCTGACCAACGGCTTCATGATCGCAATGCCCATCGTGACGCCATGTGGTGAGCACCGTGTCCGACGGCTGCAAGGTTATGCGCAAATGCGCCTCCAGCCGGTCGATGCCTGACGCGACTTGGCTGTCCGGCAGGCCCAGCCGATGCCAGACGATGTGCTCGCTGCGCAGCCCCAATCGATCCAGCGCGCGGCGGCTTTCCAAGGGGCGCTGTTGCCGTAGCGCATCAGGGGGGCAGTCCACCGAGTCGGGGTGGCTGGCTTCACCATCGGTGACGGCAATCATCAACAGACGCTGTTCTTCGCCCAACAAGGTTGTGAGCAGGGCGGTGCTGCCGAGAATTTCATCGTCCGGATGCGGTGCGACCACCACCAGACGTTCGAAGGTATTGCGCAACTGATGCGCGTCGATCCACGGCGTGGTTGCCAAGGCTCGGGATGTTTGCCAGGCCGCCAGGGGCGTGCCGCTGCCCTGAATCAGGTTCTGTTCGGTGCTCAGATCATCCATGTGCACGCATCCTGGCTGGCGACCGCACGGCCCAGTTGCGCCAGATCGCGCTCTGCATGGCTTTGCCGGACGAACACGGGCAAATCTGCCGCTAAGCGGGCGAAATGGCTGTTCCGACAGAACGGCGCCGCTCCGAGTGCGCGCCCGACGTGTTCCTGAACCTGCTGCACCGCGTGCTCGACGTGTGCGCGGGTTTGCTGCGCCAACCGAGCTGCATCTGCGCAGGGATGAGCATCGATCCACGCGGCGCTACTGTGCAACGTTGCCCGTGCTCCGGTCAGCGCTGCGTCGACGGCGCCCAGATGCGCCAGTGCGTGAGGATCAGCCTTCGGGGATTGGCAGCGCAGGTGCAGATGGCGGGCCAGCCCGACGGCGGCGCCGTACCAGCATGCGGCGATACCGATGCTGCCGTGCCAGAACCCGGGGCGATGGACGTACTGGCCGGGATTGCCTATAAGCACCGCGGGATAATCGGTCAGCTCCAGGTCGATGGTCTGAGTTGCAACCATGCCGACTGCCTGCCACTGATCGATGAAGGTCAGACCTTCGCGACTATCCAGATGGATCGCTGCCATCTGCGGTTGCTGCGATTCATCCCAGACAGTCAGCAGTCCGTGGTCCACCTGCAAGGCGCCCGAGCACCAGGCTTTGAGTCCGGTCAGTCGCACCTCTCGACCTTGGCGCTGGACAATACGAACGCGAGCGTCTGGCGGCTCGGCAGCCCAGACCGCCCAGAGGCCCTCACCTGTGGGCACGTGCGCATTGCATTCGGCAAGAATGGCCAGCGCATCGGTGTGAGATTCGTAGAACTTGGCCAGCGAAAGGTCTGCCGCCGACACCTGCGCCAATCGTTGCCAACGCTGTAGCGTCGCGCCGGACCCCGGCAATGGCAGCCCATCAAGGCCGTCGGCTTGAAGCGCTCGCATTGTTGTCCTGATCCGTGGGGCTGATCGGTCCTGAGTGTCGGTCTCTGCCAGATCCCCGAGCAACTCGGTCAGTCTGGCATCTGAATTCATCGCCCTCATGCCACACCGCCTTCCAGGCCTGCGGCAAGGCTGAGTAGATAGCTGCCAAATCCGCCCTCCGCCTTGAAGGCCAGACGCGCACTGGTCCGTACGCGCACGGAGTGGCTCCAGGCTATCGTGGCCCCCGATGCCTGAAGTGCCTGCACCAGATGAACGTCCTCATGGCAGCGCATTGGAGGAAATCCGCCCGCCTGTACATAGGCGGCGCGAGTCATGCCCAAGTTCGCCCCATGAATGTGGCGATGGCCATCCTGATCCATGTAAGCGGCTTCATAACGCTGGCGGACCATCGCACCGTGTTCGCTCCAGTCGTCCACCTCGACCACACCACACACGGCGTCGGCGCCATGGGCCAACTGCGCGGCGAGCCAGTCCAGCGGTACGATCGAGTCCGCATCGGTACACGCCAGCCACCTCACGTCCGCATCGATCAGATACTGAGCCCCCGCCGCGCGAGCAACCCCGACGCTGCGTGCCTGCACTTCGATCACCGTAACGGCGTAGCGCTCGGCAATTGCTCGGGAGGCGTCCCAGCAGGTGTCCAGTACCACCACGATCTCGACCCGCTCTGCGGCCAATTGAGGATGCACAGCAGCAGCTTGCACGCTTAGCAGGCAGGCCTCTAGACAACGCTCTTCATTGTGAGCAGGAATGACGACACCGATCATGGCTGATCCTCAGCGTGGGGAAGATGTTGAGAACAACACCGGCCACGCAGGGCAAAATATGCAGTGGTCGATAGAAAGCCTGACTGGGGCGGCACAAGACGGTTTCGTCGTTCCGACAGAGTGCAGTGCTAACCACGCAGAGAAGGGGCTGTCGCAGCGCATTCAAACCGATCGACGAGAAAGTGCGAACTCCTGCATGGGCCGCAAAGTCCACCCCTTACCCATGCACAGTGCGTGTGGACAGCCAAGGAGTGTGTGATGACCGATTATCCAAAGCCGCCGTTCAAGGCCCAACAGCAACCTGTGCCGGGTGATCAGGGCCGGATGGAGCCTTATCCCGATTGTGGCGAGACGCGGTACAAGGGCTCCAATCGGCTGGCCAACAAAATCGCGCTGATTACAGGAGCCGACAGCGGTATCGGGCGGGCGGTTGCCATTGCGTTCGCCCGGGAGGGAGCCGATGTGGCGATCTCGTATCTGGATGAGCACGAAGATGCCAAGGAGACCGCGCGCTGGGTCGAGGAAGCGGGGCGGCAGTGCGTTTTGTTGTCGGGTGATCTGGCCGACAAGGCGCATTGCTCGGCGGTGGTGCAACAGACAATCGAAGCCTTCGGCCGTATCGACGTGCTGGTGAACAACGCGGCGTTCCAGATGACCCATGACAGCATTGAGGAGATCGACGACGAAGAGTGGGTGAGGACGTTCGATATCAACGTCACGGCCATGTTCCGTCTGTGCAAAGCTGCATTGCCGCACATGAAGGCGGGCAGTTCGATCATCAACACCAGTTCGGTGAATTCTGATTCGCCCAAACCGACACTGTTGCCTTACGCCACCACCAAAGGCGCGATCGCCAATTTCACCGCAGGCCTGGCGCAAATGCTTGGACCGCGCGGCATCCGAGTCAACAGCGTGGCACCAGGGCCGATCTGGACGCCCTTGATCGTATCGACGATGCCCAGCGAAGAAGTGCAAAACTTTGGTCAGACCACGCCTTTGGGCCGCCCCGGTCAGCCGGTCGAAGTTGCGCCCATCTACGTGCTGCTGGCCTCCGATGAGGGCAGTTACATTTCCGGATCGCGGTACGGTGTGACGGGGGGCAAGCCCATTCTCTGAGCTGCTGTGGCTCAGAGAACAATGAATGGATCACGCATCCTCGGAGGGCGTGCCGAGCATCGCTTTTAGTTTGCCCAGCAGTTCTGGGCTCTGAAACGGCTTGGTGATCATGTCCATTCGGTCTCCGAGGAAGGCCTGCCGGTTGTGGGCGTTTTCCGCATAGCCGGTCATGAAGAGCACGGGAACGGTAGGACGCGATCGTCGCATCTCGTCAGCCAGTTCTCGTCCTGTCATGTGCGGAAGGCCCACATCACTCAGCAGCAGATCGATGGTCATATCTTGCCTGAGAAGCTCCAATGCGGTTTTAACATCTGCCGCCTGGCTGCATCGGTATCCCGCGTCGGATAGCATTTCAGTCACGAACATACGCACCGAGTCGGTGTCCTCGACCACGAGAACGTGTTCACCACTTCCGGCATCGGCAGCTTCAACGGGCAGCGGAGGCGGAATCGACTGGCTTTCAGCGGCGGGTAGCATCAGGGTAACTTCGGTCCCTTGCGCCAGAACGCTGCGCAGCTTGACATCCCCGCCTGACTGGCGCGCAAAGCCGTAAATGGTCGACAGTCCCAGCCCCGTTCCCTGACCCACGGGCTTAGTGGTGTAGAACGGGTCGAAGACTTTATCGATGACGTTAGGATCGATGCCGACGCCGTCGTCCCGCACGCTCAAGGCGATGTAGGGGCCATCCACGAGCTGGGCATCACCTTTGGAGTGGGTCTGGAACGTGCTGATTCGAATGTTCCCGCCATCGGGCAGGGCGTCTCGCGCGTTGATAACGAGGTTGAGAATCGCACTTTCCAGTTGGCCTGCATCGACAAGGGCTATCGCCTTTCGCGAGGTCAGTTCCAGCGTCAGACCGATGCGCTTGCCGATCGTACGACTGAGCAGGTCTTCTAGAGAAAGAATGTGCAGATTGATGTCGCAGGGGCGGGCGTCCAAAGGTTGCTGGCGTGCGAACGCTAACAGCCGATGGGTCAGCGTGGCAGCGCTTTTGGCGGAGGCCAGCGCCGCGTCTGCGTAGTTGAGCAGCTTTTGGGTCTGCGCATCTACCGCACGCTTTTTGATCAGCTCAAGGCCTGTGATGATGCCGGTCAGAAGATTATTGAAATCGTGCGCGATGCCGCCCGTGAGCTTGCCAATGGCGTCCATCTTTTGAGCTTGCAACAGCTGTTCTTCGGTCTTGGCGCGCTCGGCCACTTCCAGTGCCAACTGATGGTTCACGGACTTAAGTTCCTGCTGGTGGGTCTGCTCACGACGATGTTGTTCGGTCACATCCTCGATGAACACCAGACTCAACCCATTGGCCCGGTAGGGCGATACACGCCATTCAGTCTCGCGAAGGTCACCTCTGACCCACATGCTCAATGTGCCCTGCCAGCGCTCACTTGCAGAGAGTGCTCCGCAGAGCCCGGTCAACAAAAAATCCTGACCCTGTCGGAAAAGCGGCTTCACCGTCTGGCCTGATCTACCTGCCAGAAGGGTGAAGGCGTGGTTGCACTCATGAACATTCAAGTCGCCGTCCATCACGGCGATCGGCGCTGCGACGTTGGCGAATATTTCGCGAAAGCGCTCCTCGCTTTCGCGCAATGCACGTTCGGTGTCCCGGACCCTTAGCAGGGTACCGATTGTTGCCACCAGGACGTCTGGATCCACAGGGTGGATCAGATAAGCATCCGCGCCAGCCTCCAGCCCTGTCACGATGTCCCCGGTGTGAATCGATGCCGCCGACACGTGGACGACGGGCAGCAGGGCCGTGCGAGGCGACGCGCGCAGTTGACGAACAATGTCGAAGCCGCTCATGTCCGGCAAATTGACGTCCAGGATCAGGGCATCAGGCAAGCGTGCCTCGATCAGCGCCAGCCCTTCAGCGCCCGCTCCGACGTCATCGACGCTAAAACCGTGCTTCTCCATGCGTCGACGCAGGGCATAGCGGGTCGCCTCGTTATCGTCGACGATGAGCAGGCGGGCGTGTCTATTCATCTGCCTGCTCCTGCGCCAACGCCAGCGGAATGACGACAAAAAACGTCGAGCCACGGCCCGGCTCGCTGGTCAGCCCGACACGTCCACCCAACAACTCTGCGAAACGTTTGCACAGGGACAATCCGAGCCCTGTTCCTCGCAAACGCTTTTGCAGCGGGGAGTCCACCTGACTGAAATCTTCGAACAGTTTTCCGTGCAGTTCTTCGGGGATGCCGATACCGGTATCACTCACGGCAAACCGTATTTCGTGCTCACTCTCCAGTCTCGCTGAAATACGCACCTCGCCGCGTTGCGTGAACTTGAGTGAATTGGAAATAAAGTTGCGCAGTATCTGGGCCAGCTTTTTGTCATCGGTGTAGAGACGCGGCAAACCGACAGGCTCTTCAAAAATCAGGTCCACAGCGGAGGTGTCGACGATTGGGCGAAACATGCCACGCAGCGCGGAGAACAGGTCGAGCATGTCAAACCATGCGGGGGAGATGGTGATGCGTCCGGCTTCGATCTTGGCCAGGTCCAGCAGGTCATTGACCATGTCGCTCAGTTCTCCCGCAGAGCTGCGGATATAGGAAACCTGCTTGTGCTGTTCCGGGCTCAAAGGGCCGTCCAGCTCATCCGACAGCAGGCTGGCAATGCTCAGTATCGACCCCAGTGGTGTCCGAAACTCATGGCTCATGTAGGAGAGAAACCGACTCTTCAAGTCGGACGCCTGGCGCAATTGCTCGGCCTGAATGTCCAGTTCGGCGTACAAAGCCAATACGCCCTGATTGGTTTCATCCAGTTCGGCGCGCAGTGCTGCCGCTTCCGCCCTTAGCTGCGCCACTTCATCGGACGCCCCGCTCGTATCGTGAGTGTCAGCGTCTGTCATCGGAAGTCTCCAGGGTAATAACCAGCACGGTCACGTCATCCTTGCCGCGACAGTAGTCGCGGTGCAGTACAGTGGCGATGATCGCCGGGTGTCGAAACGCCAACCCTGCATAGTCATGCAGGTTCCAGCGTGACTGCAGTCCATCGCTGTAGAGGATCAGCAACTGACCGCCACAGTCAGGATAGGCCACGGTCGGGACTCGACGGAATTGCAGACCGACAATACCTGGATGCGACGCAAGCCCTCTTGGTTTCTCTCCGCCGATCAGCATCGCTCCGATGTTACCGATGCCGTTGAATTGCAATCGACGTTGCACCCCATCGTATTGCGCGATGGCCACCGCGCCGCCGCGAGTACCGCGCATTTGCTGATGGATTTCATCCAGCACGCTGCCGGGCTCTTCCATGGCATGGCGGGAGAACGCGTCAGCACCGGCCAAGGCGGCCTCTTCAGCGACGGGACCATGGCCCAGCCCATCGATGACCAGCACACTCACTGTCTGATCTCGGGCGGAAATGGCCCACAAATCACCGCACGCGGGATCGTTATGCAGCGAATGTTGGCTGACGCCGTAGCGACGATCCTGCACGCGGGCATGGCGCGGGTAAAAGCGCGCGAGCAACACCGAGCCGCGCGAATCGCTGTGCACATCGAATACTTGAGCCTGGCGGAGCGCCGCCCCCAGCCCGATGCCTTGTGTGCCTCGGGTTGAAAAACCGTCGGCCAGGCCATGCGTTGGATCGAATCCCGGACCACGGTCCACCGCAATGACTTCAACCCCCGGTGAACTGTCAGGCAGGCTGCGCAGATGAATCTCCCCATGAACGGCATGTTTGAGGATGTTGCTCGCCAGTTCAGTGACAACAAGGCTGACGCGGCCAGCGTCTACCTCATCGAAACCCAAGTCTTCCGCCAGCTTGCGCGCCGTTCGCCGTGCATGGCCAATGTGGCTGTCGTCTTCGATTGGTAATACCTGCGTCAAGCTTCCGGCCAGGTTCAGATCCATTTTCCGATCATCACTCGTGTGCCCTTGCCCGGTGCAGTGTCCAGTTCAAAATCGTCGACCAGACGCTTCGCCCCCGTGAGGCCGAGACCCAACCCGCCCCCTGACGTCCACCCATCGGTCATGGCGAGTTTTATATCGGGAATACCGGGACCTTCATCTCGAAACGTCAGCCGCAGGCCGGTGCGCCCGGCGTCTTCCAGGATTTCCCAATCCATGGTGCCGCCCCCGCCGTACACCATCGTGTTGCGCGCCAGTTCCGAGACGGCGGTCACCAACTTGGTCTGGTCGATCAAGCGCATGCCGCAGTCCTGCGCCAGCTTGCGCACGAACTGGCGGGCCAGCACGACATCCTGCTCAATGCGAATGTCATGGCTGCCGCTGCTCGGCGCGCTCATCGGGCGTACGCTCGTTCACGCAGCAGGGCCATGCCGCGTTCGACATTCAAGGCCGTGCTGACGCCGGGCAGGGTCATGCCCAATTCGACCAGCGTGATTGCCACAGCAGGTTGCATGCCGACGAGCACAGTCTCGGCGTCCATGATTCGGGACAGGCCTGAAATCATGCCGATCATCCGGCCAATGAACGAGTCGACCATGTCGAGGGCGGAGATATCGATCAGCACGCCACGGGCAGAGGTCTTGCTGATGCGCTCGGACAGGTCGTCCTGAAGGGTCATTGCCAGTTGGTCATGCATGTCCACTTGAATGGTGACCAACAGGAAATCACCCATTTGCAGAATCGGAATCCGTTCCATGGCTTACACCACCGACTGTGTGACGGTCAGGCCCAGACGGCGCAAGGCAAGTCCAAGCGCGTCAGCAAGGTTGGCTTTGGTCACGACGCCTTGCAGGTCCAGACCCAGGTGAACGATGGTCTGCGCGATTTGTGGGCGCACGCCGCTGATGATGCAATCGGCCCCCATCAGTCGAATGGCCGTGACGGTCTTTAGCAGATGTTGGGCCACTAGGGTGTCCACCGTCGGCACGCCGGTGATGTCGATGATCGCGATTTGCGAGCCGGTGTCTACGATGCGCTGGAGCAGCGACTCCATGACCATCTGGGTTCGCTGAGAATCCAGCGTGCCGATCATGGGCAGGGCGAGAACGCCGTCCCAGAGTTTGACGACCGGTGTGGACAGCTCCAGTAATTCGTCCTGCTGGCGTTTGATCACTGCCTCGCGGGATTTCTGGAAGGTGCGGATGGTGTGCATCGCCAGCAGGTCCAGCAGTTGGGAGATTTCCCAGAGCTGTTCGGCTAACAATGCCGGTTGCTCGGAATACTCGGCCTGAAGCGCGGCGAATAATGGCCCTTTCAAGGCAAAGATGAAGTGCGCGGTTTGCTGGGAGTCCTGACCGGCCAGCGCCCGCTGGTGCGACAGCTTTTCGAGGAAAAGCCGAGTGTCTGCCCATTCTGCCGCCGTGATGTTCTGAGAGGCCCCGCGCGCCAGCACGGATACCAACAGCTGTAGAAACTCCGAGATTTGCTGGCGTACATCTTCCGCCTTGAGATTGCGCGTAGAGCCACTGGCTTCCAAGGCTTCCCACCAGTTGTCCGATAGTTGAGACTCGGATCGAGTGAGGGTGCTCAAGGTGTTTTGATGCAGTGCTGCCATGAAATGAACTCCTGGGAAGGCTTGAACGCCTTTTTTTGATCATTGGAAGAGCGCGGCGCCGCTCAGAGGTTCAAAAAAATCTGAGGTAACCGGCACGTTGCTTGAAGTTGACGGCGGTCTGCTGCTGGGGCAGGTGAGCGACGTATCGAGATACCTGTCGGCATCGATGAAGTCAAGATAGCAGCTCAACATGCCGAGAGTGCGAAGTCGTTCTCTAGCAATTCCTGCAACGATGCGGCCGATCTACCGGTCGAAACTCATTACGTGCTCGATCAGGGTTTAATGACCGATGACCTTCATAGTCTGGCTGGCCATGCTGGGCGCCGTGCTGTTGCTGCTGGCGCTCTCGTCGTCCTATCTGCGATGGATGCCCGTCACCTCTTCTGTGGTGTGCCTGGGCCTGGGCGTAGCGTTGGGCGCGCGTGGTCTTGGGCTGGTGCAACTGGACGTGACTCAGGCCCGCGTGTGGATGGAGCACCTCACCGAAGTCGCCGTGCTGTTCTCGTTGTTTTTCACGGGGCTGAAGTTGCGTCTGCCCCTGCAAAATCGCAGATGGTGGGCTGCCAGTTACCTGGCCGGCCCGGTCATGGTCGCCTGCATCGCGGGTGTCAGTGCATTGCTGCATTTCGGCTTGGGCATGGCTTGGGGCGGCGCGGTGCTGATAGCGGCGATTCTGGCACCGACAGACCCGGTGCTGGCGACGCTGGTCCAGGTGGTCGATGCGCAAGACTCGGATTCCGTGCGTTTCAGCCTGTCCGGGGAGGCAGGGCTTAATGACGGGGTGGCGTTTCCCTTCGTTCTGCTCGGGCTGCTGCTCCTGAATCACCCCGAGCAAGGCTGGCTAAGCGACTGGTTGCTCGAGGATGTGCTGTGGGCAGTGACAGCCGGTTTGCTGTGTGGCTATTGGCTGGGGCGCGGACTCGGCAAGTTGACGCTGTATCTACGGCTGCAAAATGACGACAGCACGGTGTCCCCCAATGACTATCTGGCGCTGGCCTTGATCGCCATCGCCTACGTGGTGGCCGAGGCCATTCACGGCTATGGCTTCCTGGCCGTTTTTGCCGCCGGTGCCGGGCTGCGTCACGCGGAAGTCAGAACCTCATCGGACCCGCAGGACCCGGCCGCAGAGCATCTGGTGCAGCCGGTCGTGGGGCACCAGCATGTGGCGCCCGAGCATGCGGTCAAAGGGGACATCGACACCCTCGACAGCGAGCAGATCGCAGCAGGCATCATGCTGGGAGACATGCTCGCCTTCGGCAGCCTCATCGAGCGGGCATTGGAAGTCTTTCTGGTGACGCTGATCGGCGTCGTGCTGCTGGACCATTGGGACAGCCGTTCACTGATCGTCGCAGCGGTGCTGTTTCTGCTGCTGCGCCCTCTCAGTGTGCTGCTCATGCCATTGCCCGGCCTGCTGAACGTTCGCCAACGCAGTTTGGTGGGCTGGTTCGGCATCCGCGGGATCGGCAGTCTCTACTACCTTTTTTACGCGCTCAACCATGGCCTGGAGGCTGACATCGCCCGCCAAGCCACGAGCCTGGTGCTGTCCGTGGTGGCGCTGAGCATCGTCGTTCACGGCATCAGCGTGCAGCCCATGCTTACCCGCTACGAGTCTTGGAAGCAACGGCGGTGACTGCACGCTGATATCGGCTGAACGAGATCGAGTCCTATGCCGCTTGCAGAGCATTGCTGAGGGCTTCATTGAACGCGGGCAAGTCGTCGGGTTGACGTGAAGTAATCAGCGTCCAGCCTTCAGCGGGGCAGACCTTGACTTGAGTGTCTACCCAATCTGCACCGGCATTGACCAGATCCGGGCGGATACTCACGTAGGACGTCAGCGTTTTGCTGTCCAATACGCCTGCGTCGATGAGTAGCCACGGACCATGACAAATGGCGGCCACAGGCTTGCCGCTCGAACTGAATTCGCGCACCAGGCGCTGCGCATCGGCGTCCTGCCTCAGCGTATCGGCATTGACCGTGCCGCCGGGAATCAGCAACAGGTCAAAGTCTTTGGCCTGCAGACCTTTGAGTGTGGCGTCCGACTGCACGGACACGTCGTGCTCGCTGTCGTGTACCCATGTTTGCGCGTCTCCGCCTTTCAGCGTCGCGTGCACCACTTGGGCGCCTTGTGCCCTCAACGCCTCCATAGGTTTGAGCAATTCATCGCGTTCGATACCGGTGTTGGCTGTGATGATCAAAACCTTCTTGCTGTGCAAATCCTGGGTCATGGTGAGCCTCCATCGAAGTGCCTGAGGTGGCACGTATTAGCTGCGCGAGAACCGTTCAGCCACGTCCAGTGTGGGCATTGCTGCTGCCGAGAAGTTCGAAGAATTCGCTCATCGGGCATTGATGCGACGTGAGTGACTGGATCTGGCAGAACTTCGTGTACCACTGGTGAAATTCATCGAACCAAGCCACTGACTGCGATTCGAAATCGATAGGTCGCGGCCTTTCCGTGGCCATGCGAGGTGAGTATGAACAGCTCAGCAGGCATTCCTGGCGGCACCGAAAACGCCGTCGATTCGATTCAACCCCTGGAACCGGGCAGACCGGACGTGATCCCGACGCCACCGGCAAGCAGTGATCCGGGGGCCGAGGATGATCACGTTCCTCTTCCGTCGGACGATGAGGCGCCGGTAGAGGAGGAGGGCGCTACGAAGGTGGAGCGAAACAATTCGTTGACGCCTGAGCATCCAGGGGAGATTTGAAAAGTTGTCGACCATTCAGGTCCGGTCGCCTTAAGCAACCGGACCCGTTGAGTTTCTTGCTACCGCATCCACGAGTTTCAGAAGCTGTTGTCGGGAGTAGGGCTTTGAGAGGCGGGGGACTTCGGGAATTTGTCCAGGCGCTATTTCGGCGTAGCCAGAGACTAAAATTGAACGAACCTCAGGATGTCTGCATTGCATGGATGCTATCAACTGTGCGCCTGTCATGGATGGCATCGCGTGGTCAGTGACCACGATATCGAAAGGTTGCTGATCGAGTAGATCCAGGGCTTCGTTGCCTCCGCTCGCTGAGCACACGTGATGTCCCATATCTCTGAGCACTTCAACGGTGTTGATCAGCACCAAAGGATCATCGTCGACTACCAGTATTTTCAAGGGTGCAAGACTCTTCAGCTCAACGTCGCTATCGTCTACGCGTTCACTGCATGGGCCAGCGGGGCATTCGATTTGGGGTAGCCAAAGCTCCAGCGTGGTTCCTTGTCCGAGCTGGCTTTTCAACCGCAGTGCACCGCCACTCTGTTCGACCACCCCATGCACCATGGACAAACCCAGACCTGTTCCCTGGCCAATCCCTTTGGTGGTGAAAAAGGGTTCCACGGCTCTCCTCAGAGTATCCTCATCCATCCCCTCACCCGTGTCTGTTACCCGGATGCGCCAGTAGTTGCCCGCCTTGAGTCTGGAGTCGGAAATGGCGACTGTTTGCAGGTCGATCGCTATGGAGATGGTGCCTTGTCCATGCATCGCATCGCGGGCGTTGACTGCAAGGTTAAGTAATGCTGACTCCAGTTGGTTTGGGTCACTTGACACCCACGCAGGTTCGCCCGTCAGTGTGATGCTGAGTTCCACAGTCGGGCCCAGGGATCGCTGAAGCAGTTCACTCATGCCGGTGACCAGGTCGCAGAGCTCCACGGGTTGCATTTGAAGTTCTTGCTGGCGGGCGAAGGCAAGCATTCGAGCAACCAGCGATGCGCCTCGCTGAGCGCCGGTTCTGGCGTTGTCCAGCAATCGCTTCAGCGGGGGGCTGGGAGGCATTCGTCGACTCAACAGTTCAAGGCTGCCAATGATCGCCGTCAGCAAGTTGTTGAAGTCGTGCGCGACCCCACCTGTCAGCTTGCCGAGGGCGTCCATTTTTTGAGCTTGGTGAAGGGCCTGTTCAGTGCGGCGAATATTCGCTTCGCTCACGCGTAAGGCCTCGGTTCGCTCTTGTACCTGTGATTCCAGATCGTTTCGAAAGCGTTCTTCGCTTCTGCGCCGCTGGACCTCAGCCCGAACGCGTTCGATGTGAGCCCATGATCGCTCGGTCACTTCAGCCAGCAAGGTCAATTCATAGGGCTGCCATTCGCGCGGGGTATTGTGATGAATGGCCATCAACGCTGTGAGGCGATTTTCTTTCACCAACGGCATACACACGGTCGCTGCCAAGCCGATACTCAAAAACGTATGCGCTTCGTGTTCGGGCAATTGGCCTGCGTTGTCATTGAGTATCAGTGGCAGTCCGGCACGAAGCTTCTCCAGCGCCAACTGCCCGAAGCTCGCAAGATGGTATTGGCCGACGATGCTGGAGGAATCTTGAGCATGCCAATCCCCTCGGATCGTGAACGCATCCTGGTCTGGTTCCATATCCGCATAGGCGCACACTGCAACGCCAAGGTGTTCACCCAGCATCTGAGTGGTGACTGCCATGATTACGTCGGCATCAGCACTGCGCGCGGTTTCTTTGCCGAGTGCATCCAGAAAAAGCAGCCGTTTTTCGTTGACGCGTAGGGTCTCTTCCGCTTCTCTTCGCGAGGTCGTATCCGTTGCGGCTCCAAACCATTCCACCAAGTTCCCGTCGTCGTCACAGATCGGCACGACGCGTGAGAGGATCCAGCCGCCGGTGCCGTCAGCACGCATCGTCTGATGCTCCATATCGAAGGTACTTTTGTCCCGGATGGCCTGTTCGATAATAACGCTTACCCGTTGTCGCTCTGCCGGAAGAATGAAGGTTTCAAGCCAGCCAAGGGTTGGTTGAACGTTCGGGGTAGCAGTGTTTTCACCTTGGAGATGATGCAGATCCTCCCAGTCGGGAGAAAGCCGATAAGTCACATCGGCTGCTGCATTGACCAAGGCACGAAACCGCTGTTCGCTGCGTTGCAGGTTGCGATCTGCCTGCACACGTTGGGTCGTTTCAACCACGATGGCGATGACGCCGGCGGGTTCGCCACTCTCATCAAGCACTGGCGAATAATCCAGGTTCATCCACACCTGCTCGGGTCGTCCATGGCGATGCAGCGTCAATTCCTGATCTTTGTAGGCCAACGTTCTACCCGCCAAACCCACCCGCATGACGTTGTCATTGAAATCAGCAATCTCTGCCCAACCTTTCCGGACTTCTGACCCCAGCAGACGAGGATGGCGGCTTCCCGCGAAAACGGAATAAGCATCGTTGTAGATCATGATGCCCTTGACTCCCCATAACAGAACGATGGGAACGGGCGAGATGAGCAACATGGATGTAACGGTTTTCAGGCTCTGTGGCCACTGTTCCGGAGCACCCAGCCCGCTGCATGTCCAGTCATGATTGCGGATCAGGTCTCCAGCCTCACCACGGGGCAAGAATGACAATTTATCTCCGGTCGGGGTTTGGCTCATGTGGGGCTCAGGCGTCTGAAATAGAGGATTGCTTATGCGAGTGGGGGTAACGCCATTAGTTCCAGCTGCGATTGCAGGGGCCCCCAAACAACTACGTTAGAGCGGCTAGAACCTGCTCACAGGTTATGGGCACTCTTCTATCAGGTCATATTGCCCGCCAGCGATGCCGGTCAGTATCAGTCCCGAGACCGTTCCGGCGAGCTCCATTGTGCAGTCCCCCTGGCTCAAACTCTTAGGGTGACGATAGAAGTGATTGCTCGCTGCGTCCAAGAAGCCCACGCGATGGTAGGGGTAGACACCTTCATAAAAAAGATTGTTTTCAATGAAGCCGTCGACAAACTCACGACGTCCCTGCTGGCGAAGGCGATATTTTTTTCCCGGGATCATGATGGGGCGCATGTGTCGTCCTGAAAGCAAGGCTAAGTGAGATGCAGTACATCGCGTGGCGTTGCTGATATGTGAGGAGCGGGAGCTGAGCTTTGTCCGGATGACCGTTTCAAGGGTTCCCCGCATGGTAGCGGCATACTTGGAAATGGCCGATATGTCTTCTGTGCGCCCGTTGGAAATAACCAGGGAATCGTCCTGACTGACGCTGGTCTCAGGAAAAGCATGCGCGGGAATATCTGTTTGTTGATCACCCGAGGCGAGCGCCTTGAGTGAGTCAGAATCTCAGGACGGGAGCTCGTGTCAATGCTTGTGAGGTCTGAAGAGGAATAACACGTGAAACAGCTCGAACGCCTAAAAACGGGTATCTCTGGTCTCGACACGTTGCTGAAGGGCGGGCTCATCTCTGGCGCTTCATACATTATCCAGGGGCGCCCCGGGTCAGGCAAAACCATTCTGGCCAATCAAGTCGGCTTTAATCACGTGAGGCACGGCGGGAGGATGCTATTTGCATCGTTATTGGCCGAACCCCACGATCGCCTGTTCCAATTCCTGTCCACGCTCGATTTTTTCGATAAAGCGGAGCTGGGAGAGAGTATTCAGTTCATCAGCGCCTTCGATACATTGGAGACCGATGGCCTTGAAGAAGTGGTCAAGCTGTTGCGCCGCGAGATCAGTCGGCAGAAGTCTACATTGCTGGTACTGGATGGACTTCTGAATGCTCGATCAAAGGCTGAATCCCCGATAGACACTAAAAAGTTCATATCCGCCCTGCAGGGGCATGCTGCGTTCGCCGGCTGTACGGTCTTGTTCTTGACCAGCTCACAGCTCGATGAGGGAAGTCCTGAACACACCATGGTGGACGGCGTTATTGAGATGGGGGAGGAGCACTTGGGTGCGGTGTCCGTCCGCCGCCTCAAACTTCGAAAAACCCGAGGTAGTGGCGCTATCGCGGGATCTCATGAATTCGAGATCAATGAGCATGGGATAACTGTCTACCCGCGACTGGAAAGCCTTTATCCGCAGCCATCTGCGGAGAGTGACTCTGAGTATGGGCGCATTACCAGCGGTCTGCGCTCGCTCGACGCCATCATCGGCGGAGGCCTCGTGCGGTCGTCCATTACCTTGCTAATTGGGCCTTCGGGAGCGGGTAAAACATCCATGGGTCTTCAGTTCCTCTCAGCCAGCACTGCTGAATCTCCTGGCCTGCTTTTTGGATTTCATGAGTCTGCACAACGTGTGCGCATCAAGGCGCACGCTTTAGGCCTGGACTTCCAAGAACTGGAAAAAGAGGGGGCGCTTCAGATCAGATGGACTTCCTCCACCACAGGCCTCATCGATCGGATTGCCTATGAGCTTCTTGAGACCGTTGATCGTCACAACGTCAAGAGAGTTTTCCTCGATAGCCTCAGTGGATTGAGCCGCGTGTCGGCGGAGCCGACGCGGGTGAGGGGCGTCATTGCTGCATTACTGGAAGCACTTCGATCAAGGGAAGTGACCGTGCTGGCCACATTTGAACTGCAACAGCTTATGAGGGTTGATGCAGGTTACCCGACTCCTGAGTTTGCCAGCACCGTCGATAACATGCTTCTGGTCGAGTTGGAGCCCAAAGACGCTGAACTCCAGCGACGCCTCAGTATTCTCAAGCTCAGAGACAGCGAATTCTCGACCTCGCTCATGCAATTGGTGATGTCAGAAAAAGGGTTAATGGTGAAAAGGGGCTGAGCGATGCTGAAAGTTACGAATCTGATCCAGCGGAGGTCTTTATCGGCAAATGAATGCCAGTGTGAAGCATGAAGACAGTCATGATCGTAGATGATGAGTATTTGATCGCAGACATCTTGAGCTTCGCTTTGGAGGATGAGGGGTTTCTAACCGTCACAGCGGGTAGTGCAATCAAGGCACTCGAAATGCTGGAACGAGATAAGCCAGACATCATCATCACTGACTTCATGATGCCAGGTATGACCGGGCTGGAGTTCGCTGAGGCGGTCAAGTCCAAGCCTGGTTTCAAACACACACCTATCGTCCTCATGAGTGGCGCGCAGGCCCACTTGGGAGTTGCTCGACCAGACCTGTTTGAGTGCGTATTCCTCAAACCCTTTGATCCCTCCCTCGTTGTTCAGCAGGTACATGCCGCGATCAAGGGTAAAGACGTATAGACCCTGCTGGTACTGTGGGGACTGCGCAACTGTTGTAAAAGCGATCCTTATCCTGTGGGCATCCTTATCGGATGAGGCCACCGTAGCCACGCAACCGTTAGTCCACGCACGCTGCGGGAAGTGTCAAAAAACCCTTCTGTCGATGGCCTGCGCGGGAGATCGAAATTCACCGAACCTTTGCCGTCAGGCCCTGCCTCACTTGTAAGTCCTATCGACGACCGGCAAGGAGAGCCTCATGACCAGCAATACCCGATCCCCGCGTCAACTTGAGAGTTTGCGTCGTATCCGTGAGTGGCACTTGGAAAGCGCGCTGTGCGCTCAACTGGAAGGACGAGACGACCAGTCACGTTTTCATATGCACTACTATCGGTTGTTAACATCGGCGGTCGCGGTTACCGAAACCGATCCGGTTGATGGGGCCACTGTAACAGCCTCAGTGCCTTACGGCAGCTGAGGCTGGCAAGTGTTCAGAAAATCAACGAGTCAGACTTTGCAGTGTCTGACTCTGATTGAACTTCCAAGGTTGAACGGGCGAAGAGCATCCATTGATAGATCATCTGATCAGCGCCATCCATCGTCAGTTCTGCATTGCCTAAAAAGAGCCACCGCCCGCCAGAATGTTGCTGTTGTTGACGGAGGAGGCTCGGTCTGACACCAGGAGCAAGGACTGTAGCTCCTTAAGGTGCAGGGTCGTTACTGGTGCGTGCCGGGTGCAGCGGGTCAACTTGAGGATCAGACACATCAGGCGAGTCGGGGTCGAAGCCTAACTCTTCCTCATCACTGGATTTACCGGTTTCATCATCAGTCTGAGCCTCAGGATCCGAGCCGGGATTAACCGGTGGGGGATTCCAGTCCTCTGGTCGGTCTACCGTACCCTGTTTGGGCTCCGAAGCAGTTTTTTCGAGGCCTGAATCATGACCCTCTCCGGTATTGGAGACCTCTTGAGCCGGTCCGGGATATGCAGCCTCCGGCCCGTTGTTATCGATTGACATGGTAATGCTCCTCTCGGAACGCGGCTCATCCGCGTATGAAGTTGAGAGGAGGGCGTGCGCTAGAAGTGCATCAAGGGCGACGGGCGGAGCTGTTTTGTGTTGAGCGGCTCAGTGCAGCCGGAATGCTATTAAACTCAGTGAACTTTCTGGGAGAAATCAGCTTCCGTATTCGCATAGACGCGAGACTCCAGATTCCCACTCGGAGGTATCAGCCATGCCACGTGGTAGCAAAGAAAAATATACCGAAGAGCAAAAACGAAAAGCCGAACACATCGAACAAAGCTATGAGCATAAGGGTGCGCCCAAAGGAGAGGCGCAAGCTCGGGCATGGGCGACCGTCAACAAGCAATCGGGAGGGGGGGAAAAGGCAGGAGGTTCGGGTAAGAAGACATCGTCTGCTACGAAATCCCGCGCCAAATCTGATTCTGCCAAAAGGGCTGCGCAAACTCGAAGTGGCCACGGTCGCGATTCCAAGTCGTCTCTGGAAACTCAAAGCAAGGTGAGCCTCATGGCGGAGGCCAGATCACGAAATGTCTTCGGGCGCTCCAAAATGACCAAAGCCGAGTTGATTCAAGCGCTCCGAATGCAATGAGTTGCAACCACTTTACTTGGATCATCTCAGCTATGAAATATACGGTGAAGTGCCATCGTTCAATGGTGGCTCTTCATCAGACCTTGATCGCGATGAAGTGAATCAGCCCGGAAAAGCCGCCAAGTAGAATCCACAGCGTGAAGAAGATCCAGGGTGAGCGCATCGAAAACTTCAGTGCGTCCCGGTACCCACCCTGATTGGATTCACGTTTGGCGAATAATGGGGAATCGTCGTATGCGTCGCTCATCTTGGGTTGGCTTTGCAACAGGTTGCTTTGCTTCAGGTACCAGTGATCAATGATCTCGTACGCGGCTCTGATGCCCGACCAGGCGTGCAACGAGGTGATCACCCCTAAAACGGACAGCAGAATCGACATCACCAACGAAAAGACTTCTCCCCACTGCGGATTGACGTTCGCCATGCAGGAGCAATAGGCAATCACCAGAAACGACTGAGCGCCCAAATAGGCGTTTGTCCGACTGGAAAGCATGGTCGTTTCGTACTGGATTTCCTTTCGATAAAAGTCCAGTCGATCCTTCAGCGATCCGAACATGATTGCGTCTGAACTCGCCTGGACATCGGCCTCTGAGCGCTGGGTGATGATATGGCTCATGAGAGCTTGGTCACCGTCAGTACCACCGCCGCAATCCGTTCCGCGCGTGAGTAAATGTTGGTCTCAAGTTCTTCCCCAAACACATCAGGATCGACCTCACGATACGACCAACTGTAACCAGGTCTGTCGATCAGCGGGCGGGCTTGTTCCAGAAACAAATCCACCCCCTCGACCCAAGGCGAGCCGGTGTAGAGCACGAGGCTCCCGCCTACAGTCAGGCGGCTCATGGCTTGATCCACTATACGTACAGACAACTCCGAACCCAGGCGATCCCCACCGTGGCGGTAGGCGCGTTTCCGACTGTCTTGCATGTAGGGTGGATTGGCAACGATCAGATCGAAATCGCCAGAGGCGCTGTCGAGTAGGTCGCTGTGCCACGCAGAGACGTTGTCCGTCTCAGCCAGCGCGGCATTCACAGCTGTAAACCTCAGCGCCGTGGGGTTGATGTCTAGCGCCAGTACCTGGGCGTCGTGTCTGGCCTTGGCGATCAGGATGGCGCCAGCACCACTGCCGCAGCCTATGTCGACTGCCGTTCGGATGGGATGCGTCGAGGTGCGCAAGTGCTCCTCGATGGCCTCTGCAAACCGGTAGGTGTCAGGGCCGAAGAACACCGAGTCGTTCGAGACGGTGGGGAAAGCGGAGTGCACGAACAGATGATCATGCAGGCTCGCCCAACGCACTTCGCTGATCCAGAGCCCCGCATGGGCGCGCAGGATGCCTCGTCTGAGCAGGGCTTCCAGCTCTGCCTCAGGGAGTAGCTCAGAAGCAAAGGGTCTGTTCCAACCGAAAATGTCTCTGAGATCGCGTGCCTGATGATTCTCGGGACGGCTGTTATTGCGCTGGTGAGTAAGCGGAGTGACGGTAATGAATCGATAGTCGTCCGCCAAAAGACGCCGTCCCAACTGCAACAGTGCCAGATCATGCGTTTGATCTTCGGGGTTGATCACATCGAGGGGCTGGGAATGGACAATAGCTTGGCTCATCGGATTGAAGATCCTTCGGCAAGTTGGCGGGAAAACACACGGGTGGCATTCAGGCCGTCTGGAGTGGAATGCAGGGCCGGAGAAAGGAGAGTGGTCAGGTGCTTGATCGGCAAGGCGCTTGAAATTGTCGGAGGGCGCTCAACGCGAGGTGCACGCCGCCGGAATTGCGCGCGAAATGGGCTGGCCTTTTTCAACTGGTTTTCTACCTGCCACCTCCCCGCAATCCAGTCTCGCAGCAGCTGCATTTCGTAGCCGCTGAATACCCCGAACATCACTGAACCTGGGCCATCGATCAGTTGCCAGAAACGGCTTTCAGCCGGATCCTGATGCCGTTTAATCCAGCCCTTGTTTTCGAGGGCGGCAAGAAAAGCCCGGCAACGCCCCGGTTCAGAAAGCCACTCATTGACAGTCATGCCATCGAGACGGCAGTAATCAGAATGCATGTGCTGTCCGAATGTGCGTTTGCGTTCCAGCATAGCGATGACTTCCTGCTCCAGATCGAAGCTTGAAATCACAGCCGTGGTGCCTTTGCCCAGTTCGTTGAGCAGATACCCTGTGCGCATCCGTGCGATGAATTCCTCACGCGAGTCATCGAAGGGCAAGAGATCAAGCGCGGCTTGCACAGCCTTGTGGGCGTGGCCCGTGCTGGCGTTGTCGATGGTGGCGTGGAGTGTGAAATAGTAGGGGTCGATGCCCAGTTCGTTGAGCTCGAATGCAGTGATCAACAGGTGCAGCGGCAGTTGCTCATAACCTAGGTTGTAACCCAGCACCTCAGGCAGATACGCGTGGCCTGCATGCCCTAATGCCAGTTGGATGGCGCCTTGTACGTAGTACTCCCGATCAAGCACTTCAGTTGGCGTGCAATCATGATCTGCCAGCAATTTGCGGTAGAGCACGACGTGGTTCATGGCTGGATCGCCATCGCCCAGCTCTTCCAGATACGTGCGAATCAGGGGGTGATAGCGCCAGTCAGCCGCATGATTGACTGCGTCATACAGCCAGGCACCGTCGACCAGTTTGGTCGGTGCCACGTGCTGCAGGAAATACAAAGCGTGGGCTTTGTGGATAAAGAGTTCTCTTCCACGCCCGGCGTGTCGGCCTTCCAGATATTCGCGATAGGCGCTTGCCACCTGTCTTGCGTTGCGCTCGATCCACGCTGCCCAATTGCTGAGGTCGACAGGAAGCTCTGCGGCGTCAGTGTGCTGATTGGCGAGCATCAACTGCGAGTCCAGGAATTCCCGAATCTCCGGAAAGGCGACGTCCTGAGGCCGGTTCAAGAGGGCGAGGTAGATGGAAACCGCATCTGATGTTTGCGTCGGTTTCGAGATCAGACAGTCAGTGACACTTCGCAGAGAAGTCATAGGTAGGCCTACACAATTTTCTTGGTATGTAGGTGAGAGAAATGCCTTGCGGATTAATTCAACGAAGTTTGTTGGGCGTGGACAGATGACACCCAACGCACGAATTCAGGGGGTGGCGTCAGTATTTCTGGCGCCTGGGTCATCCCTGGTGCGTGGCTTCCACGATGGTTGCGAGGATCTGCTGCATTTCATCGACACAGGCCTCCAGCCGTTCGAAGCTGAGCAGCAGGCTTTGCCGTGAATCCACCGTCTGATGACCGGAAAGCTCATGGGGTTCAGAGGTGTGGCGCTCAGCGAGAGCTTGAATGGCGCTACGCAGCCCGCGTAGGTGGCTCGCCACCTCTGCTTCAGCGTTTGGGTGGGATTGGTTCATGTGCCCTCCTGACAGGTAATGGGAAGGTTTCTATCGCCGCCTTCAGGCCGAAAGATTGAATTAACACAATTGTCTCGGAGTCGACCGCTCACACAAAAAAAGGAAAACACCATGTCTATTTCTCCGCTTGAGTTACGCCACATCATCGAGTCGAGTTTTTTGCCTCTCGAATGTCGATGCACGTCACCTTCGGCCAACGAGCTAACCATCGAAATCATCGACCGAATGACGGGTGCCAATTTAGCGGTAGGCGGGATTGATATCGCGACGCTGGGCACCAGTCGGGCCATCTCTGAACTCATAGGGGAGCTTCGAACGGAGTTCGCCGCCATATCCCACACCAAGAAACAGCTGCCTCCTAAAATTGCGTGATTAGTCGCTATATCTCTCCAGTAGGTGGAAGGCAAAAGGTCATGATCCACCTACCTCGAACCTGATCCAGCCTCCGCTAGTGTGTTCCAGATAATCGATGACCTCTCCTGACACGGATGGACCTCCTGAGGTGCAAATCTGCACATGTTTGAAACCCGTGGGACGATTCAAATGACCCACGAAGTCCACCAAGCCCAGCCCTTTCGGATATTCACTCCTTAGTTTGATAAAGACGATGGTGTGTAGACGACGAACCTTTGACTGATCCTCGCCAGCGGAAACACACAGCGAAGCGATACCGTCGTAAGAGATGGTCATATCGAAATCCTTTTCTGCACGTGGTGATTTGCGCCGCCCTTAAGAAGCGCGGCGCAGGTGATGTTAGTTCGCGGCATCACCGCCATGGGCTTTTGCCAGCGTCTTGGCATGCTCCAGGTGGGTCTTCAGTTTTGGCAGAGTGTCGGATGCGAAAGCTTTGAGTTCCGCATCCTTGCCGTCAGACACCTCCTTCTCGAACAACTCAATGGTCGCTTCGTGAGCCTTGACCTGATTGTTCGCGTACGCCTGATCAAACGACTTGGCGCCTCTCAGTTCAAGAATCATAGCCTTCGCTTTGTCGACCAGCTCCGCACTGTCAGAGACCTCAAGATTTTTGGCATCGGCAATCGACTTGAGTTTGGCGCTGGCGGCAGTGTGGTCTTTGACCATCATGTCAGCAAAGCTTTTTACGTCGGCGGCTGTGCCTTTTTCCTGGGCCAGCTTACCGGCTTCCACTTCCGCCACGCCTTTGGCGGAGGCGTCTTCAACGAAGTCATCGTCCTGAGCTGCGTAGGCTAGGGGAGTACCCAACGCGACGATGAGGGCGAACGCTGGAACGGATCTTTTTATTGGATTGAACATGCTGAATTCCTCTTCATTCCTTGATGGACAACGGCTGTCCATGGAGTAGGGAGCGGCGTACTGGAAACATCGTTCCCAGTATTTGCCAGGCGGAAGTATTCAACCTGGTTGTCCTCATCTCTGTTCTGAACAGGCGGCGGCGCATCATCACGAAATTCAGCCCAGACGAGTGCTCTGAATGAGCACTCCCGGTGCTTTTCAACAGTAGCGGAGGAGGTTGTGGTCTCCTGAAGACTATTTGTCGACCATTTCCTTGATCGTGCCCGTAGGCACACTGATCAAGGCGTATCTGCCTTTGATTTGCACCCATTGCTCATGCTCGGCCGGCGCCTTCAAGTGGCGGCTTTTCCAGTCTTTGACCTCCATGCTTTCGCGTTGATATTCATCGGGCACAGGATCACCCACTTTGTATTCCCTGTCCCCGGTTCCAGGCCGATTCAGCGTAACGCTGGGGTCATCTGCCGCATGAGAGACGCCTGACACTGTGCAAAGTAAAGTGATGACTAAGGCAGCGATTGGTTGTTTGGAGCGCATAGGTCATTCCTTCTGTGGGTACATTCTGAAGCCAAGGTTTGTAGGGTGTGGGCTGCGCCTTATCAAATCCGGAGAAATCCGGACGAGCCTGGAAAGGCCTGATTTTCAATCCGTCTTTTAAGATGAGTTCCTCAGTCCAGTATTGTTCCGAGAGGATGATCACCGGAGATTTGAGGTTGTAGATTTACGCGGGCCAAAAGTGCATACGGGCGACGAGCCTACAAAGATGGAACCTTGGCAGGCCAGGCTTGCCCACTCCTTGTGTGAGCAGTCGAGACTCAACGGGAGGAAGTGATGCCAGGCTCAGATGGAAAGATTCGTTATGCCGTCGTCGGTGGCGGCTCAATTTCTCAGGGCGCATTCATGCCCGGAGTAGGGCAGACCGATAATTCAGTGATGACAGCATTGGTTACCGGAGACCCGGTCAAAGCGCAGGATCTGGCTGCGGTGTATGGCCTGAAGCCCTACACGTACGCTGACTATCCCGAGCTGTTAGCTTCCGGCGAAATAGACGCGGTCTACATAGCGACACCGAATTTTCTTCATGCCGAGTTTGTGCTTCCCGCACTCACCGCAGGCATTCATGTCCTTCTGGAAAAGCCTATGGCGATCAGCGAAGCCGAATGCCGAGAGATCATCGATACCGTTGAACGAACGAACGCAAAGCTCATGGTTGCCTACCGTCTCCATTGTGAGCCAGGGACGCTTGAGATGATCGAGCGCGTGCAGAGCGGATATCTCGGAGAGCCACGCTTGTTCACCTCGACATTCACGCAGACCGTGAAAGCCAGTAACCATCGAGCTCAGAACGGCTTCGCGGCTGGCCCTGTCCCCGACATGGGGCCATATCCATTGAACATGGTTCGCAAGTTATTCAACGCCGAACCCATTGAAGTCATGGCGCTGGGCTCGAAGACACCAGGTTCACCGTTGGACTCATGGGACACGGTCACCGTGACGCTCCGCTTCCCGGAAGAAAAACTCGCTCAGTTCACGGTGAGCTACACGCTGCCTGGCACTGAGCGGTTTCAGTTGCTCGGAACGAAGGGCGAAATCGAAGCCTCGCCCTGTTTTGGATATGGGGAGGGAGTAGCGATCAGCTATCGAATGATCATCGATGGCCAGACCACTGACCATGTTTATCCGGTAGTGGATCAGTTCGCGGGGGAGACCTCGTACTTTTCAAGTTGCATTCTCAACGACCAGTCGCCCGAACCCGATGCGCAAGAAGGCTGGCGTGACGTCAGGGTGGTAAAGGCAATCGAGCGCGCGCTGGAGACTGGGATGCCGCAGAAACTCGAACCATTGGCTCCGAGGCCTTGCCCTCGAAGTACTCAGGCTCGGAAGCTGGCATTAGCCAAGGCACCACCGTATATCAACACCGAATCGCCAACCGAATGACAGGCAGCGCCGACGTGTGAGTGAAAGCGCGCGTCGGCTTGTCAGTCGGTAAAAACAGCCGAGACATGATAGGAGTTGGCAGACTACGTTCAACGAGGAGTGGAGATCATCACTTCAGCCATCGTCTGTAGTTTACCCACCACAGGTTTGGCAAAGAGGTAGCCCTGCATGAGGTCGATGCCTAACGCCAACAGCGTATCTCGTTCTTCAGGCGTCTCGATGCCTTCAGCCACCACGGTGATTCCCAGTCGCTCAGATACCAGCACGATGCCTTCAACAATGGCGCGCCGTACTCCATCTCGATCAATACCTCGTGTCAGCGCCATGTCGATTTTGAGAACATTCGGCTGAAACATCGCAAGGAAATTCAGCCCTGAATAGCCTGATCCGAAATCATCAATCGCGGTTGTGAACCCTTGGCGCTCGTACTCCTGAAAAATGGATTTGAGGTGATCAGGGTCATCCACTCGCTCACCTTCAGTGACCTCAAACATCAGACGCTCAACCGGGAAGCCAAACGTGCGTGCAGCTTCCAATGTGGCTCGAATGCAGGTTTCCGCTCTGTACACAGCGTTGGGTAGGAAATTGATGCTGAGCTTGCAGTCCGGAATCGTTGGGAGGTCTAACTCCGCAGCGAGTTCTATTGCTCGCACCCGGCACGCTTGATCAAAACGATATCGGTTTTGGTCGTTTACCAGCCCAAGGATGCTGGCGGCGCTTTCGCCATTCAGACCCCGGACAAGGGCTTCGTACGCGTATGGCAAGCCAGTCCTGATATTGAAGATTGGCTGGAAGGCCATGGTAAAACTGAAGCCCAAATTGTCGAGGTTTCGACATTCAGCGCACCCGACCGATTCGAATGGAGTCAACTGTGTTTGCTCTGCCATAGGTTTTTCCTGTACGACGGTCAGTCAAGGCGGGCTTGCATGGGACACTCAGGACTTTCAATGTACATCGAAAACCGGCCTTATGAAGATCTCCAGTTTTTCATTCGCATGATCAACGTATTGGAGACGAGGCGTCTGACCATCTGGGCGTCAGCCTCTGGTATCTCACCGGTCAAATCGTGAATGAAAACGGCCTCCTAGCTGATTGGAGTGAACGTATGCGCTCAGCAGTCTTCCAAAGCACATAAGTGGAGGAGTTATCATGCAACCGAAGACTGAAGGGCTTGAAGAAAAAGGCCCGAGCCGCGTTCCATTCATCAACGATCCTCAAAAGCCGTCTTCTAAATCCTCTAACCCGAATGGTGATTCGGTAGAGGCAGACGAAGATGACATCGATCCTGATCGCTCTGGCGAAGTAGAAACCGACCAGTAAAGCAGCCCACAAAATTATAGAGCTTGCCTGGTTAGATTGGGGCTCATAGAACTGCTTGGCTGCTGTCCGCTCACCCTAGTGTTACGCCCTGAGGAAGTCGCAGCATGTATGATCCTTTCAACCTGTCACGATTCGTTGATGCGCAGCGTCCACTCTTTGTCCAAGTCATGGGTGAGCTGCGAGGAGGGCGTAAAACGGGTCACTGGATGTGGTTCGTTTTCCCTCAGCTCAAAGGGTTGGGCAAAAGCGAAACAGCCATGCGCTTCGGCATCACCAGTTTGGGGGAGGCTCGTGCCTACCTAGCACACCCAGTGCTCGGGCCGAGACTTGATGAGTGCGTCCAAATGCTCTTCGAGCATGGCGATTTGAGTGCATTTAAAATTTTTGGCACCCCTGATGATATGAAGCTGCACTCGTGCCTGACATTGTTCAACGAGGCGGACTCGGAACCTGAGTTCTTCCAGCGAGCACTCGATCAGTTCTTCGGCGGAGTGCCTGACGATCAAACTATCAAGTTGCTCCATGCGTTTCGGAAGTGAGAAAGAATCAACAGTGTTTTTGATTTATCAGCGACCTGGATGATCGATCGAGATGTCTTGATCGCACGCGTGCTGGTTCCGCTGCCGGATGGGAACTGAATCTGGCTCATTTACCCGTTCAACCGCCGCCACCCAAGCGTTTTTGATCTCCACCCGCATTGCCGCCTCTTGGGCAGGTGTTACTAGCTTGCTCTCCACCAGATGAGAAAAGAGGGCAGAGCAGCGTCGATAGCAATCTGCAGCCCGATGAGAATCTCGACTTAACTCAAGCTTTAGAAGCGCCTTCCGCCATTGAGCGTCGCTTTGAGCTAATTCAGACTTTTTTGAATCTGGTGATGGCTCTGTCAGGTGCTGTCGCTGATAACCAGTCATAGTGGGCTTCTCAAGGCTACTGCGCTTATCGCATTACCCTGCGCTTTTTCGCGTCTAAGCGAAAGAGAGGCATTTGGCCATGCTGGAAAGTGGCCCTACTTAATTGTGAAATCTGCTTGCTGATAGACCTGAGCTGCGTGTGCTGCGATTGCGTGTCGAATCGCATCATGAATTATGCGCGGCGGGGAATTCAGATGTGAAGCAGTGGAAACTAGCAATGGCAGCTCCCCGGGGTCATCTAAAGGCGTGATGCCTCGGGCCGATATGTGAAATTACGTCAGGCATATGTCGACTTGTCTGTGGTTCTTCCCAACAGAGCAGCGCGACCAGTCATGCCTTCCAGTAATCCGCCACGCCGCCCGCTGTTCCTAAAACAGGGTCGGTGGACGGGAACTGCAACCGCGTTATCTGTTCGATCTGTGCAGGTGTGGCCGGATCTCGGTTGATGTCACCTTCCTGACCTGGGGGATAAGCGCCGACCACCATGAAGTTATCGCTGGAGCCTAGGTTGCAGTGGCCAGTGCCTGCTGGGAGCAACAGCACATCCCCCGCGTTCACCTGCACCACATGACCATCAGGCCCTCCCAACATCAAGCGGGCATTTCCAGCATAGACGCCCAATACCTCGTGTCCGTGGGTATGGTAATGGTGGTAGCTATACACGCCGTAACGCCATTGCGGTGGCCAGCCATTGTCAAAAAACGTTTTTTCAAAAAGCCGCGCGGCATCGCCGCTTGTTACCTGCACTGCGCCTGGATAAATCAACACAGGCAGTGTCGGGTTGTTAGGGATTCCTCGATTGGCTTCTTTAAACCACAATTTCTGAACAGCGGCCGCGGCAAACACAGGTTTCATAGGCAGCCCTCCCAAGCCAGCAAGGCTCAGCACGGTGAACGTATTGAACTGGCGTCGGCTAAGCGACATCTCGACCCTCCTTCCCTGGCAGGTAGTACCTTTCTGCCCAAAGGACGGGCGACTTACGCCGTCACGCTGACGTAGGTATAGAGCGATACCATTCCGGCTACTCCCATGCCAATCATCATCAGATTTTCAGTCAGCGACACAAAGCCTAGCGGAACATTGCCGTCGCCACCCACACAGGCGCACTTCAATTCACGCCTGTCGATATACACCGCCTTGAAGACCGACCATGCACCGACAGTGCCAATGAACAACGCGACAGGGGAGGCAACCCAGATGAGCGTCTCCGAAATCATCAGGACTCCAGCGACAGCCTCAGCGACGGGATACACATATGCGTATCGGACGACCCGCTGCGCCAGCAGGTCGTACCCTAGAAACATATCGGTGAGCGATTCCAGATCACGAAGCTTGAGTAGGGCAAGGATGCACATACTGAAGGCGATGAACCAGGTGATCATTTCGGTTCGAAAAAGGCTCTGAATGCTGCCCAGCTTGCTCCGGTGGCCATCAGTGCGGCGATCACGAAAACTGCTATTGCCGGCTGATAGGATGTTGCAGTCTTAGAGGGAGTTCTGCATCTGTCCCTCCCGGGAGCGGGACTGGCGCTCGCAGAGTTGGCCAATCTAGTGCTGGCCGCGTCAATGGGGGAAAGCGGGTTTCCGCCTTCCAGAGCGGCAGTTCGAAAAATTGGGGGTACCATTTTTTCAATGGATTGCTCGTACCCCTATTTATACCCCCACAAAGATGTGACTGTGGACTCGAATGGATAAATCTGGACGCGTGGAACCTGTTTTCCGCAGGTGCCAGAGTCTCACAAAGACCGTCAGGTATCGCCAAAGAACATCTGAATCCGTGACCGCAACCAGCGCTCGCCTGGGTCGTTATCCTGCGAGCCGCGCCAGGCCATGTGCAGTTCGAAGGTGCGGGTTTCCAGGGGCAGGTCTTCGGCGCGTACGCCACCGGCGGCGGTAAGGACGTCGGCGGTGTAGTCGGGGACGGTGGCGACGATGTCGGTGCCGGCGATCAGGGTCGACAGGCCGTTGAATTGCGGCACGGCGAGCACGACGTGGCGTTTGCGGCCGAGTTTTTCCAGGTGTTCGTCGATGAAGCCGCCCAGGTCACCGGCGAACGACACCAGCGCGTGGGGCCGGGCGCAGAAGTCATCGAGGCTGATGGCGCCGGGCATGGAGTCGGCGCGCAGCAGGCGAGGGCGGCTGCGGCGCAGGACCTTGCGCTTGGCGTTGGCGGGCAAGTCGTCGGTGTAGCTGACGCCGATGGAGATTTCCCCGGACGACAGCAGCGACGGCATCAGGATGTAGTTGGTGCGGCGCACCACCAGCACGATGCCCGGCGCTTCGGAGCGCAGGCGCTTGAGCAGCGAGGGCAGCAGGGCGAATTCGGCGTCGTCCGACAGGCCGATGCGGAACACCGCGGTACTGGTGGCCGGGTCGAAGTCGGCGGCGCGGCTCACGGCGGTGGAAATGGAATCCAGCGCTGGCGAGAGCAGGCCGAAGATTTCCACGGCGCGGGCGGTGGGTTCCATGCTGCGGCCGGTGCGCACGAACAGCGGGTCGTCGAACAGCCCGCGCAGGCGCGACAGGGCGGCGCTGATGGCCGGCTGGCCAAGAAAGAGTTTTTCCGCCGCACGCGTGACGCTGCGTTCATGCATGAGGGTTTCGAAGACGATGAGCAGGTTGAGGTCGACGCGACGCAGATCGTTGCGATTCATGACGGGGTCTCGGGGACGTGGGTCGATACGTTGGCCGCCCGCAAGGCAGGGCCGCTTTCAGCTCAGGCGCGAATGATACGGGTATTGGCGGATTCTGCGCACCGTTGAATTCGTCTGCAAGCATACAAACGTGTTAACCATCACGGCTATCAATAATTTGCTGAACCTTGGCGTGTCGATTCTGACCAACGAATATAGGTTTCCCGCTGGGCGAACGCCGCAAGGTCATCGCAAATACCGCGCCGACCAGGGTGACGTTCATCCGGAAAATCCCCGGCGGGTTGCATTGTCGATACGAGAAAACAACAATGGCCGCCTTGAATCCCTGAGCATTCGATGGTTATCTAATGACCGCCTTTCAGCAACAGAATCGATGACAGGCATGTCGACTATTAATAGCCACTGATAGTGTTACCGGCAACGCCCGGATAGAGTTCATGGCATCAAGGTTCATAAGGCGAGGTTCGAAATGTCCCGCACGATCCGTTTTCATCAGTTTGGCCCGGCCGAGGTGCTCAAGGTAGAAGAGCAACCCGCCGCGTTGCCAGCACCCGGAGAGGTGCAGATACGCGTCCAGGCGATTGGTGTCACCTGGTACGACGTGCTGTGGCGTCAAAATCTGGCATCTTCCCAGGCCAAGCTGCCTGCCGGCCTGGGCTCTGAAATGGCCGGCGTGATTACCGCCGTCGGCGAAGGCGTGGAAGACCTGAAAGTCGGCGACAAGGTGGCCAGCTTTCCGTCCGCCAACCCCAACGAGCATCCCGTGTATGGCGAGCACATCGTGCTGCCACGCACCTCCGTGACCAAATACCCGGACATCCTCACGCCCAACCAGGCCGCGGTGCACTACACCCCGATGCTGGTGGCGTATTTCGCTTACGTGGAACTGGCCCGTGTGAAAGAGGGGCAAGTGGCCCTGATCACCGACGCCGGCCACTGTGCAGGCCCTGCATTCCTGCAGTTGGGCAAGGCACTGGGCCTGAAAGTCATCGCGGCGATCAAGACCGATGATGAAGAAGGCACTTCGCGCAAATACCTGACTTCTCTGGGCGCCGACAAAGTGATCGTCACCGAAGAGCAGGATCTGCTGATGACGATCAACAAATATACCGACAAGGCGGGCGTCAACGTCATCCTCGACGGTTTGGGTGGTCCGCAGATGTCGATTCTGGGCGATGCCCTGGCGCCACGCGGCAGCCTGATCCTGTACGGTCTGCAAGGCGGCAACCAGGTGCAATTCCCGGCCTGCGCCGCGTTCCAGAAGAACATTCAGTTCTTCGTGCACTGCGTCGGCAACTTCACCGGCAAGCCGGAACTGGGTATTCCCCAGGACAAGGAAGCGGTGGAGCGCGCACTGCTCAAGATCAACGAACTGACCCGCGACAAGCTGCTGCTGCCGCAACTGACTAAGGTCTTCCCGTTCGATCAGGTCGTTGAAGCCCACCGCGTGATGGATGGCTGCCCCGTAGGCGGTCGTGTGGTGGTGGAAGTCGAGCCCGCCTGAGCGCAAATCATCGCGCAAGGCTGACTGTTCGACGCCTGGGCCACGGCGTCGACATTGAGGATCCGGTCACCTGCCCAAGGTGTCCGCCCCGTCATTTACCGGCCACGCAACATCCGACAAAGCCTTCCCGAATCGTTCAGGAAGGCTTTTTTGTTTATCCACCCTTGCTGTTAAACATTTGAATGCCTGGCGCTCTGTGCGACGTTAGAGCGGTTTATGTTTTTCAATGCACTGCATTATTAAACAAGTTTGTTTAAACAGGTTCATCTTTGGGTGGAAAGCTGACAGGCAATCCGTCGGCTTTCTGTAGCTTGTAATTGTTATTCGAGCATCGATAATAACGGGGTGAACGAATACTCAAGGAATGAGTCATGTCTGACTTTCTCTCGTTGCCGATGATCACTCAGTGCCGGATGCGCAGTGGCATCGGTTTTTCATGTTTCCCTGTGCTGCAACCATTGCATCTTTGTTACGCGGGAGGGGCTGAAAAGGCCGACCTGGCCTCCCGGTCTCGATGCGAAAGGCCCGCAGAACGGGGCGCTCAGCGTTATCCAGTGCCAGGCAGCAGCTGATCGGGACGAGTTGTTTGCCGCGGTGCGCAGGGCATCGACTCTGGATAACGGTGACTGGCCGCAGAGTCCGATGGTGGAGTGAAACAGCAATACGGATAACCAAGTGATGGGTGCTATTCACGAACAAGCAATGACCTATGTCTATCAACAAGTGCTGCAACGGCTGTTGAGTTATTTGAGCCGTACCGAACGCACGGCACTGCAATTATTGATTCAACGGCTTATCGTCGCCGCCGGTGGCATGGAGCGTATTGGTCAATATCGAATTCTGGTGGCTTTCAGTGGCGGCAAGGACAGCGCTTATACCGTAGCGTTATTACGCGCCGCGCAATTAAGTATCGCCTGCCGGGCGCCGATGACATTCAATCTGCGTATCGCCAACATGCGCCATGCCGGGATGACCTCAGCGGTCATGGACAACATCAACCGCTGTTACTCGGCGCTGTTCCTGCACGACGACCCGCGTGTCGAGTTGCTGGTGGTGGATCACCGCTATGTGCAGACCTTCGAGCCTGACCTGCCGTTTTCCGCCGCCGGCCGTGAGCAGAATCGCTCCGACATGCTGCTGGGCGGCCATTTGACCGCCGGGGATGCGCGCACCACGTTCTGCAACAGCTGCTACCTGGGCATGAGCGAGTTTCTGGGGCGTGCCGCCTGTTGGGGCGAGGGTGTGGATGCGGTGCTCAGCGGTGATTCGCTCAAGGAGCAGAAACAGTACGCCACCTGGATCATGCGCCTGGCGCGCCAGGGTGGCCAGCCGGTGGAGCATTGGCACAAGCTCGCCTTCAGCACCGCGCTGAGCACCATCGACAGCGTGGGGCAGGCCTACTACCACGAGCTGTATGGCGACGAGTCCGAGCCGCTGGCAACGAGCCGGCGACTGTCGGTGTACCCGGGCAGTCCGGTGACCCCGGCGTTTCTCACGGTCGCTGACCTGATCGGATTTAGGCTGGAAGATCACTGGGCGCTGCTCACCGATTTTCTCGGGTTCCGCTTCGACGACCTGGCGTTCAGCTTCAGTGAGTCGGACTGCGCCAACCCGCTGCTGATGGCCCACATGCGCGGGCTCATGGCCCAATTCGTCCAGGGGCGCGAGTACGCCGATGGCATCGCCGAGTACCTGGAGCTGGCGGCGGGCATGATGCGCCGCAAAGGGATGCCCAAACGCCTGATCGATCAGGCCATGGCCGCCTACGCCACGCCCGACAAGTTGCAGCAGCGGCGCGAGCTGGCGGCCGGATACGCACAGGAAGCGTTCGGCCTGAACGAAGCTCAGTTGGTGTGCCTGATGTTCGCGCCCTTCGTCGATCACGGCGCGCAACTGGAGACGTTCCTGCGGCGTTGTCACGCCGGGATGCTGGTGGCGCTGGCGGACCTGCACAAGGTGCTGTCTGGCGACGGCGCATCTGACCAAGTGATTCAGTGGCTGGTGGACGTCAGTGGCCTCACGCTCAAGGGTCTGCAAAACCTGTACGCCAAGCGGCGCGTGGACTTTCTCGACGACCGCTCGATCATTGCCCGGGTGCGTGCCAGCGACCCCGACAAGGGCCGGGTCACGACGGTTGATCAGGAGACCGGGGAAACGGTTTCGCAATGGATTTCCGGCCGCTAGCCGTTCTCTGCCCGTGATGGGGCGGCTTCGACTGGCCGCCGAACATGCATTTTCTCTTTACGACCCTGCGCCTTGCGCATGGATGGGGTGTGTCCGATGAATAACAACAAGACCGATTTCGCCTACCAGGTGGTGTACCGCTACCTGTCGCGGCTGACCAATGAACTGCCCCAGGGGCCGGCCGTCAAGCTACCTTCGCTGCGCCTGCTGGCCCGCCGGCTCCGGGTGTCGATTTCCACGGTGCAAAACGCCTACTCATTATTGGAAAAGGAGGGCCGGATCTGCTCGGTGCCCAAGTCGGGCTACTACGCCTTGCCGCAACCCTGTAACGACGTCCTGTGCGAAGGCGGTGATGCGCTGGAGCGCTACCAGGCCAGCGCCCGGCGCACCGACATGTTCGTTTTCGGTGCCGATGAGCCGACTTTGCTGCAATCGCTGGACGGCGCCTTGCTCGCCCTGGAACGCGAACTGGTGCGCAACTATCCCTGCCAGCCCGATCCGCGTTTCCAGCCGTTCGGCGATATTGAATTGCGCACGGCGCTGGCGGCGCACTACACCTCGTCCACCGAGCATTGCTGGCACCCGGACAACGTGTTCATCGGCCCGGACAAGACCGGCGTACTGAAAACCGTGCTCAAGGCCCTGCAACTGCGCGACTGCGCAGTCCTGGTGGAATCGCCGTGCAGCTGGAGCCTGTTGCGCACCTTGCAATCGTTCGGCATTCGCGTCGTCGAGTGGTGTGCCGATGGATCAGGCGAGTACGACGTACGTGAACTCAAAGGCCTGCTCAAGCGCGGCGAGGTGAAGATGGCAATCCTGTCGTCGCGCATGGACCCGCTGCGGGGGCGGGTCAGGGCGCTGGAGCAGCGCCAGATGCTTGCCGAAGTGCTAAATCACAGCGGCGTCTGGGTGCTGGAGAACGATACCCATGGCGGCTTGTGTTTCATCGAGCAATCGCGGCCGCTGCGGGATTTGATCGATCCGAAACGCTTGCTGGTGCTGGGGGCGTTCGACAAGACGTTGGGGCTTGAGGCGCCGTTCGGTTATCTGCTCAGCCGCCATTCCCGCGAGTTGTGGCATCAGCAGATGCTGCTGCGCTCGTTTCGCCTGCCGCCGATCAGGCAGAAGGCGATTGCTCGTTTGTATGGTTCGGGGCAGGTGGATCGGCATCTGCATTGGCTGCGCGAGAGCCTGAAGGCGCGAATGAGCCAGCTGGCAGCGCTGGCGGGGCAGTATCTGGGCGAGGAGGTGCGTTTCCAGGCGCCGCAGGGCGGGGCGATGCTCTGGCTGGACGGTGTGCATCCGGTGGACATGGGCCGGGTGTTCGAGCGTCTGCTGGAGCAGCGGATCGTGATTGCGCCGGGGGAGTTGTTCAGTGTGAAGGGCTTGCATCAGCAGAGCCTGTGTCTGAGCGGGGCGGCGGACTGGAGTCAGGATATCGAATCGGTGTTGGTGACGATCAGGAATGTGTTGGTGCAGGAGCGGGTTTAGCTTTTGGCTCTCAGATCAAAATCAAGAGCGTTCTTCCTAACGTCAGACCTGTTTCGACTTCGTCGAGTTACTTGGAAAAGACCCCCAAGTAACCAAGGGGTCTTGCTCCTGGTTTGGCCTCGACTTCGTCGAGGTTCCCTCACTCCGGCGATGTTCCGTGGGCCCGGCGCGAATGGGCCATCCATGGCCCCGCGCCTCGCGCGGCATCCATGCCGCTTGGCCCACTCCACATCGCCTGCGTTCGGCCTGCACCCAAGTCGCGTTTTGTGGCGTCTGGGATATTTGCGCATGAAGATCAAAAGCAACGGCAACGGCAACGGCAACGGCAACGGCAACGGCAACGGCTGGGTGTTATGCGATCTGCTTTTGATTCTGCCCGAAGGGCGTAGCAGTCCGGCTTGCCGGCGGTCTGGCGCGAAGCGGCAGCAAAACCTGTGCATACGGTGTATCTGACACGACCAAGGCGCCTGATTTTACTGCCGCTGCGCGCCAGACCGCCGGCAAGCCGGACTGCTACGGGGACGGCGTTAGCCGATCGCTTTTGATTTGGCTTTTGATCTTCATGCGCGATAGCCCAGACACCACCAATCGCGACTTGGGTGCAGGCTGAACGCAGGCGATGTGGAGTGGGTCGAGCGACAGGATGTCGCGAGAGGCGCGTGGGCCATGGATGGCCCTTTCGCGCCGGGCCCACGGAACATCGCCGGAGTGAAGGGACCCGACGCAGGAGGGCCAAACCAGGAGCAAGACCCCTTGGTTACTTGGGGGTCCTTTCCAAGTAACTCGGCGAAGCCGAAACGGGTCTGGCGTTAGCCAGAACAAAGAAATTCAGCGTCGCCACTTAACCCGGATAAGCCCCCAACATCAGCACCAACCTCAGGGCGAAGCCAAAAAGCGCAAGCCCCCCGTCTATTTCCATTTGCCATCCACCCCGCCGATCGGTTAACTGTACACCCATCCAGTGCCACTCCCAGCGACTCGACCCGCGTGACTGCCATCGCCCCCGTCCAGCCCCAAACCCAGCTGCCCGCCGAAGGCTACAGCATCGCCGTGCGCGCCCTGTGCGAGTTCACCGCCAAGGCCGGAGATCTGGACCTGCGGTTCACCCCGTCGCCCACCGCGCAGGAAGGCATCGCCGGGCATCGTACGGTGGCGACCAGGCGGGGCGCCGACTATCAGACCGAAGTGGCGTTGTCCGGGCAGTTCGCCGAGCTGACCGTGCGGGGCAGAGCGGACGGTTACGACCCGGCCCTCAACCAACTCGAAGAAGTGAAAACCTACCGCGGCGAGTTCGACGCGATGCCCGCCAATCATCGCCAACTGCATTGGGCCCAGGCCAAGGTCTATGGCTGGCTGCTCTGTCAGCAATTGCAACTGCCCGAAGTCAACATTGCCCTGGTCTACTTCAACATCGTCAGCGAGCAGGAAACCCTGATCCGCGAACGCCATAGCGCTGAACAATTGCAGGCGTTCTTCAATGAGCAATGCGAAGTGTTTCTGCACTGGGCGCGGCAGGAAATGGCCCACCGGCAGCGTCGCAACGCGCAACTGACGACGCTGCAATTTCCCCACACGGACTTTCGCAGCGGTCAGCGGGTGCTCGCAGAATCGGTGTACAAGGCCGTCAGCACGGGCCGTTGCCTGATGGCCCAGGCGCCGACCGGGATCGGCAAGACCATTGGCACGGTGTTCCCGATGCTCAAGGCTGCGCCCACCCAGCAGCTGGACAAGGTGTTCTTTCTCACCGCCAAGACGCCCGGCCGTAAATTGGCGCTCGATGCCCTGAGCGTGATTGGCGAAAGTGCTCCGACACTCAAGTTGCGCGTGCTGGAGCTGGTGGCCCGGGACAAGGCCTGTGAATACCCGACCAACGCCTGCAACGGCGACTCCTGCCCGCTGGCGAAGGGCTTTTACGATCGACTTCCCGCTGCCCGCAGCGAGGCTGTCGATCAGCCGCGGCTGGACCAGGCCGGCCTGCGCGACGTCGCGCTGCGTCACCAGATATGCCCCTATTACCTGAGCCAGGAAATGGCCCGCTGGTGCGATGTGGTGATCGCCGATTACAACTATTACTTCGACCTGAGCGCCTTGCTGTTCGGGCTTTGTCAGTTCAATCAGTGGCGCGTGGCGGTGCTGGTGGACGAAGCACACAACATGGTCGAGCGCGCGCGGCAGATGTACAGCGCCAGCCTGGATCAGTTCAGCCTCGATCTGTTGCGCAAAAGCGCGCCCGAACCGCTGAAAAAGCCGCTGCAAAGGCTCAACCGCGAGTGGAACGCCTTGCACAAGGATCAGCTGGCGCCTTATCAGGCGTATGCGCAAACACCGGGCAAGTTCATAGCCAGCCTGAACCTGTGTGTCGCCGCGTTCGGCGACTATTTCAACGATCACCCCCAGGCCGCCAACGGCGAGCTACAAAGCTTCTATTTCGAGGCGATTGCCTTCGGGCGGATTGCCGAGCTGTTCGACGAGCATTTTCTGTTCGACATCAGCAAGCGTGAGGCCGGCGGCAAGCGCGCGTTGTCTCGGCTGACCCTGCGCAATGTGGTGCCTGCCGGTTTTCTGCGTCCGCGGCTGAATGCGGCGCGCAGCACGGTGATGTTCTCGGCCACGCTCAACCCGCGGCATTTTTATCGTGATCTGTTGGGCTTGCCGGATACCACCGCGTGGGTAGACGTCGATTCGCCGTTCCAGCGCTCGCAGCTGGATGTGCAGATCGCCAGCCACGTGTCCACGCGCTTCAATCACCGGCAGGCCTCGCTGGCGCCCATCGTCGAGTTGATGGCCGCGCAGTTTCAGGCGCGGCCGGGCAACTACCTGGCGTTCTTTAGCAGCTTCGATTACCTGCAACAGGTCGCGCAGTTGCTGGCCGACACGCATCCGCAGATCCCGATGTGGCAGCAGTCTCGCGGCATGGCCGAAGCTGACCGACAGGCCTTTCTCGATCGCTTCACGCCGGACAGCCAGGGCATCGGCTTCGCGGTGCTGGGCGGTGCCTTTGGCGAGGGCATCGATTTACCTGGGGCGCGGCTGATCGGCGCGTTCATCGCCACCCTGGGGCTGGCGCAGGTCAACCCGGTCAATGAGCAACTCAAACAGCGCATGGGCCTGTTGTTCGGCGCCGGTTACGACTACACCTATCTGTACCCCGGCATGCAGAAAGTGGTGCAGGCGGCCGGAAGGGTGATTCGCGGGCAGGACGATCGTGGCGTAGTGGTGCTGATCGATGATCGCTTTCGCGAGCGGCGGATTCAGCAATTGTTGCCCGCGTGGTGGCAAATCTGAATCACAGCTGCTATTTGTCTCAACGGGTTACGGATCGATACTCAAGCACGACGGTCCAAGTGCCAGTAAACTGCCGCGCCGCAGGCTTTTTTCCTGTTTCGCCGTACCTATTTTCTTTCTTCATCCACGGAGGTTTCGCATGAGTATCAGTCCATTCGCGGGCAAACTGGCGCCTGCAGAATTGCTGGTCGATCTTCCTCGTCTGGTCACGGCGTATTACACCGGGCAACCCGATGCATCGGTCGCCACCCAGAAGGTTTCCTTTGGCACCTCCGGCCATCGCGGCAGCTCGTTCGACCTGAGCTTCAACGAATGGCACGTGCTGGCCATCACCCAGGCCATCTGCCTGTACCGCCAGGCCAACGGCATCGACGGCCCGGTGTTCATGGGCGCCGACACCCACGCGCTGTCCACGCCCGCTGCGGCCTCGGCGCTGGAAGTGCTGGCGGCCAACGGCGTCAACGTGATGATTTCCGAAGGTGACGAGTACACCCCGACGCCGGCGGTGTCCCACGCGATCATCTGCTACAACAAGGGCCGCACGTCTGGCCTGGCCGACGGCATCGTCATCACGCCGTCGCACAACCCGCCGGAAAGCGGCGGCTTCAAGTACAACCCGCCCAATGGCGGCCCGGCCGACTCGCACATCACCAAGTGGATCGAGAACAAGGCCAACGAATTGCTGGCCGAGAAGATCGCAGGCGTTCGACGCATGAGCCACGAGAAGGCGCTGCGCGCGGCCACCACTCACCGCCATGACTACGTCAACACCTATGTGGCTGACCTGAAAAACGTCATCGACATGGACGCCATTCGCGGCGAAAACCTGCGTCTGGGCGTCGATCCGCTGGGCGGCGCAGGCGTGCGCTACTGGTCGGCCATTGGCGAACACTACGGCCTGAACCTGGACGTGGTGAACAAGCACGTCGACCCGACGTTCCGCTTCATGAGCGTCGACTGGGACGGCAAGATCCGCATGGACCCGTCGTCCAACTTCGCCATGCAGGGCCTGATCGGTCTCAAGGACCGCTATCAGGTGGCCTTCGCCTGCGATCCGGACCACGACCGCCACGGCATCGTGACCCCGACCGGCGGGCTGCTGGCGCCGAACAATTACCTGGCAGTGTCCATCGACTACCTGTTCCAGAACCGTCCGCAGTGGCGCGCCGATGCCGCCGTGGGCAAGACCGTGGTCAGCAGCGGCATGATCGACCGCGTCACCGAACGCCTGGGCCGCCGTCTGTACGAAGTGCCGGTGGGCTTCAAGTTCTTTGCCGAAGGGCTGTTCGAAGGCTCGCTGGGCTTTGGTGGCGAGGAGAGCGCCGGTGCGTCGTTCCTGCGTCGTGACGGCAGCGTCTGGACCACCGACAAGGATGGCCTGATTCCGTCGCTGCTGGCCGCTGAAATCCGCGCGCGCAAGGGCCGCGACCCGAGCGAGATGTACAAGGCGCTGACCGATGCGCTGGGCGAGCCGGTGTCGACCCGTGTCGAGGCCAAGGCCAACTTCGAGCAGAAGGCATTGCTGAGCAAACTGTCGCCGGAACAGGTCACTTCGACTGAATTGGCGGGCGAGAAGATCACCCGCATCCTGAGCAAGGCGCCGGGCAACGATCAGGCCATTGGCGGCCTGAAGGTGATGACCGAAAACGGCTGGTTCGCCGCGCGGCCTTCGGGCACCGAGGACATCTACAAGATCTACGCGGAAAGCTTCAAGGGCGAGGAACACCTCAAGCGCCTGGTGGCTGAGGCGCAGGTGTTGGTGGATGGGGCGATTACACCGAAGTGACGGGTTGACCGTGCTGAAGCTTTCGTGAGCAAGCTCACTCCCACCGGATCGTATCTTGGCTGAATGAGCCATGAATCTGTGGGAGCGAGCTTGCTCGCGAAGGCCGTTATTCGGTTTGCTGTCGACCGCATATGAAAAAGCCCCGGCGCGTAAGCGTCGGGGCTTTTTGTTTACCGGGTCAGCAGTTGATCAAGCGACATCCACCAGCACGATCTCGCTGTCTTCCACCGCGGTCACCCGCAGCACGCGTTCGTCTTCGACCGCTACGCCATCACGGGACTGGGCCTTGAGGCCGTTGACTTCGATGGCACCGGTCGCCGGCACCAGGTAGGCGCGGCGGCCTTCGTCCAAGCGGTACTCGGCGGTTTCACCGGCTTTCAGGTTGGCCGCCACCAGACGCGCGTTGGCCCGGATGCGCAGTTCGATGTCGTCGTCCGCCTTGCCGCTGGCCAGGGTCACGAAGCCTTCGCGATTGGCCTTTGGAAAGGGTTTGGCACCCCAGGAAGGCGGCGCGCCGACTTCGTCCGGCATGATCCAGATCTGGAAGATCTTGGTGTCGGTCGCTTCCAGGTTGTACTCGCTGTGGGCCACACCGGTTCCGGCGCTCATCACTTGCACGTCACCGGCTTCGGTACGGCCTTCGTTGCCCAGGCTGTCCTTGTGGGTAATGGCGCCTTCACGAACGTAGGTGATGATTTCCATGTCACGGTGCGGATGGCGCGGGAAGCCGGTACCGGCCTGGATCACGTCATCGTTCCACACCCGCAGTTGGCCCCAGCTCATGCGGCTTGGGTCGTAGTAGTTGGCGAACGAGAAATGGTGATGCGCGTTCAGCCAGCCGTGGTCGGCACCGCCCAGGGATTTGAAAGGTCGAAGTTGCAGCATGATCAGTTCCTCCGTAGCAGGGCCGGACCGTTTATCGCGGCGCCGCTGGTTAGTCGATGGAGTGATCATCTATCAATTTATTATCGATAAAAAGCGTAAGTTTTGCGTCATTCTGATCGATTTGTTAGATGTTTTTGGCGTGGTCATGCTGCCGAGTTACCTGCACTTGATCGGCTAACTCCATGAGCGCAAAGCATTTCGCTGGAGCTTGGCGGCGAATGGGGCGACCATAGGCGCCTTTATGTTCACGTTTAACCTGATAGCCGGAGCCTGCGTGCCGCACGATTTTTCCGCCAAGCCATCTCCCGATCTTCCACCTGATCTGAATGCTCCCGAGCGTCTGCCGTTCTTCAAGCGCCTGTTGGCGCGGATGATCGGTCGCGGGCTGTCGCGCCTGCAGGCCCAGCATGTGCCGTCCTGGCATCAGGGTCACGCCGACGGTTATCTCAACGGCCACGAGCAGGGCATGGACGAGGGCTACGCCGAAGGCCGCCTGGACGGCATCGAGGAAGGGCGCCGGGTGCTGGTGATTCGCGACACGCGGCCGCAAGAACATCGTGGCCCCCGCGTCGATGAGCACCTGTTCGACGACTGGCGACTGCCGCTGAACAACGAGCTGAAAAAGCGCATCAAGGCCGATGTCGCAGAAAAACTGCCGGCCCATGCGCAACCGACCACCGCGCAGTGGAAGATGATCTTCAGCGACACGCCGTCGACCTACGTGATCGCGGGCGCTGGCGCGGGCAAGTCCACGTCGCTGGTGCTACGGGTGTTGTTGCTGCACCACTATCTGGGTTTCGAGCTCGACGCCATGACCGTGGTGACCTTCACCCGCGAGTCGCGCAAGGACTTCATCAACAAGCTGATCGAGATCATGGCGCTGTGGGGGCATACGCTGACCCTGCGCCAGGCCCGTGAAGTGGTGCGCACCTTCCACTCGCGGATTCTGCCGCTGGTGCGCAGCCTGCCGGGGTTCGAGCAACTGCAGGCGTTCGAGAACCTGAGCAGCCAGAGCGCCGACCTGTTCGGCGGCCAGCTGTTGAACGATGGTGCCGACAGCAACCCGTTCGACCTGCGCATCAACGATGCCCAGCGCCAGCAGATGAATCTTTGTTATCGCGATCTGTATGCGAGCAACCAGCGCTTTCGCCAGGTGATGGCGCCGCTGTACCGGCATTCGTTGCAGCTCAAGGAACTGGACCGTGACCACCCGGACGTGCAGAAGCGCATCACGGTGATGGGCCTGTCGTCCAAGCGCGATGAAGAACTGTGCGATGTGGTCGAGGACTTGTGGATTCGCAAGGGCGCCTGGCCGATCCAGGGCGTGGAGCCGATGCGCCAGACCGTCGAGGTCAGCGGCCTGACCTTCCATGTCCACGGTTACGCCGCCGAGCTCGACGCCTGGATCGTGCTGGGCTTCGACCCCAGCGAAGACCAGCACCTTCGTCGCCCGGACGCCAAGCTGCCGGTGTGGGCCGAGTGGGTGATCAAGCGCACGCTGTTCCAGGCCTTCTGCCGCAAGCCGGTGATCTGGCTGGAAAACTACGAAGCTGCGCGAGGCATGATGCAGTCGCTGTCGGGCGCGGCGGTGGCCGGGCCGGGCTTCGAATACAAGGTCAAGGGCGAGCTGAGCGCTGCGCCTTTGCTGGACGCTTTCGTCTCTGCCGCCGGTTTCATCGAAAACCTGGGGCTGGACGTGCCGGACGCGGTGTCGCGAATGAGCTTTTCGGACCAGGACCCGGACCGCTTCTTCTTCGAAGCCCTGAGCCTGTACTGGAAAGCCTTTGAAGATCACCTGTTGGCCCAGACGCCGCCGGTCATGACCTACAACCGCATGTTCTCGCTGTTTGGCGAGAACTCCCCGGAAAACCTCAAACTGGTCAGCGACGAAGGCTTGCGCCCGCTGTCGCACCTGATGATCGACGAATTTCAGGACGTCTCGCCGCAGATCGTTTCCTGGATTCGCGCAAGCCTGCGCGAAGTGCGCAGCCGTGGTTCGAGCCTGCATACCGGGCGCGGCGCGCAGCGTTCGTCGCTGCTGTGCGTGGGTGATGACTGGCAGTCAATCTATGGTTGGCGCGGCAGTTCGCCGAAGTTCTTCATGGAGTTCGCCAAGGAGTTCTCCTCGCCTGCCACCACCAAGGTGATGCTCAGCGACAACTTCCGCAGCCATCAGCACATCATCGATGCGGCCGAGCACATCGTGCGTGCGGCGCCTGCGATCAGCGGCAAAAAGGCCAGGGCCAGCGGGCCGGTGCAGGAGTTGCTGCCGGTCACCGTACTGGATCGGGACGATGAGCGCCTGGTAGCCAGCCTGATCGAGCACTACAACGCCGGGGATTCGGTATTGCTCCTTTATCGCAAGGGCAGTGAGCGCAGCAAGTTGCCGGAGGCGCTGCAGGCGGTGGTCGACGCCGATTACGCCCTGCCGCCGGAGCAGCGCCGCCTCAAACAGCTGACCTACCACAGCGCCAAGGGCCTGCAGGCCGATGCGGTTTTCCTGCTCGGCGATTGCCAGCACCTGACTCAGTCGCCGTACAAGAATCAGGTCTACCAGTTGGCCGGCCTGGGCAAGGAGGGCGATCTGGAAGCGTTCGACAATGCGCAGAAGGACGAGGTGCTGCGTCTGGCCTATGTCGCCATCACCCGCGCGGTGCGCCATTGCTATTGGTTCATCGACGCGCCGGGCAACGATGAGGCCGCGCTGCCGAGGGCTTCGGCGCGGATTGCCGGGGACAAGGCGTTTTTCGAGGATCGGCGTGGGGGCGTAGCTCAAGAGGGCGGCGCTTGATATGTGGGAGCCGGCTTGCTGGCGAATGCAATGGGGCATTCAACCTTGTGTCGTCTGACACGCCGCTTTCGCCAGCAAGCCGGCTCCCACATTGGTTAACGGGTGGAAGGCTAGGCCTGCTGCAAATACTCGATCCGGCTGGGCACGAACGTCTCAAGCTCCAGCTCGATGGCCTCGATGATCCGTTCCACGTCCATCGCGTTCATCACCGTCGCGCAGGGGATTCCGGCAATGGCGATCACCGTTTCACCGCTGGCACGGTCGAACAGGCGCGCCACCATGCTGCTGGGCGCATCCATGCTGGCTTCGAAGCCCACGGGATGAAAATGCCAGCGCATCAGCTGGCAGGCGTTGGGGAACGTGACTTTATTCATGGGGCCTACCTCGTTCAATCGAGCAATTCACTAGCTCCGCAGGGCAGGAAAACGGTTGTATTCAGCCAGTGTCGAGCAACGGCGCAACGCTCGGGCCAGAGCCCGGCAGTGCTTGTTCTGTGATTCGCGTCGGTCGAGGCGTGGATGCGTCAGATAAAGGTAGCACTGGTTTCTGACAGGGATGAGAAAAAATTCCTACAGCGCCGGAAAATTACCGTTTCTTGATGCAGGTCATATTCCCTTATATCCAGTTTTCAGATGTTGCTGATGCGGAATCGTTATTTCAAAATAAGGCACTAAGCCACCATTTTGGTGATGTTAAAGCCCGTTAAAAACTCACACTTTGATGACAGGTGTAAAGCTGGCTTAACAGGCAAACGTTTTCGCCTGTTATTTTGGATCCACTAAAACTTGTGTTTAAAAAAATAACTAAAGGGCACTGAATTAATCGTTGAATGCGGCCGATATGAGTTTCAGCCGGACCTTCAATGAGAGTAATTCCATGTCGATACGAAACATGAACATTGCGCCACGCGCATTCCTGGGCTTCGCCTTTATTGCCGTACTGGTGATCGGGCTGGGATTCTTCTCCGTCAATCGCATGGCCCTGATCCGCCAGGCGACCACCGACATGGAAACCAACCAGTTGCCCAGCGTGAGCTATCTGGGCGCGATGCTGGAAAACAGCCTGCGCCTGCGCATTACCTCGTTCCGCACGCTGGTCAACCGCGATCCGGCCGCGCTGCGTGAAACCGAGGCGCGCATTGCCGAGCTGATCGGCAAGTTGCAGGAAGCGAAAAAGAACTACGCAGTGCTCCCCGCCGAGGGTGAGGAGTTGGCGGTGTATCGCCAGTTCGAAGCGACCTTGGCGACTTTTCTCGATGTTCAGGCGCAAGTACTGGAGTTGTCGCGTCAGGACAAGGCCGAAGAAATGCGCAACTTGATCAACACGCGCATGAAAGACGCCACAGACTTGATGGGCGTGCAGATCAATCAACTGATCACCATCAACAAGGCCGGCGCCCGTGAAGCTTCGGTTATTTCCAAAGAACAGTACGAAAGTGCCAATCTCGGCATTGTCGTGGTGTCGGTTATTGCCGTTCTGTTGACGGTGTTACTGGCCTGGCTACTCACAAAAAGTATCGTCAACCCGCTGGCCAGAGCGGTTCGTGTGGCCGAGGAGATTGCTGGCGGCGACCTGACCAAGCCGATCGAAATCGACGGCAAGGACGAAGCCACGCAACTGCTGCATTCCCTGGCGACCATGCAGCAGAACCTGCGCAAGACCATCGAACTGATCGCAGGCTCGGCCACGCAGCTGGCGTCGGCCGCTGAAGAGCTCAGCGCGGTGACCGAAGAGTCCTCCCGCGGCCTGCAACAACAGAACAATGAAATCGAACAGGCCGCCACCGCCGTCAACGAAATGACCGCTGCGGTGGAGGAGGTGGCGCGCAACGCGGTGTCGACGTCCGAAGCCTCGAAAGAATCCAACCAGACTGCGCGCCAGGGCCGCGACCGTGTGATCGAGACGGTACGTTCGATTCAGGACATGACCCAGCAGATCCAGGCCACCACCGGCTTGGTGGAAGGCCTGGCCGAGCAGGGCCGCGACATCGGCAAGGTGCTCGATGTGATTCGTTCGATCGCCGAACAGACCAACCTGTTGGCGCTCAACGCCGCCATCGAGGCGGCACGGGCCGGCGAGGCAGGGCGCGGATTTGCTGTGGTGGCGGATGAAGTACGGGCGCTGGCCCATCGCACGGCGCAGTCGACCACGGAAATCGAGCAGATGGTGGCCGGTATCCAGACCCGCACCGGCGATGCCGTGGAGTCGATGTCGCGCAACACCGACAGCACCCGCAGCACCCTGAGCCTGGCCAGTTCCGCTGGCGATGCGCTGGAGCTCATTACCGAAGCCATCTCGCGCATCAACGAGCGCAACCTGGTGATCGCCAGTGCTTCGGAAGAACAGGCTCAGGTATCCCGCGAAGTGGACCGCAACTTGGTCAACATTCGTGACCTGGCAGCGCAATCGGCAGCCGGAGCCAATCAGACCAGCGCCGCCAGCCATGAGTTGTCGCGTCTGGCGGTCGATCTGAAGGCGATGGTGGCGCGGTTCAAAGTGTGATGCTCACACGCGCAAGGTCCGGCAGCTGACCCTCAGTTGCCGGACAGTTTGGCGCGTTCACGATGGGCGGCCGCCTTGGCCCGGTTGCCGCACACGGCCATGCTGCACCAGCGGCGCTTTCTGCCACGGGTATGGTCGGCGAACATCAGGGTGCAGCCTGCGCCTTCGCAGCTTTTGATGTCGGTGAAGTCTTCCGAACAAATGAAGTCCGCCAGCACCTCGCCCACGGGCAGCAGCAGGGTGTGGGGCGCAGGCCAGCGCCTGCGCAACTGCGCCTGGAATTTCCCCGATTCCCCGGGTGCCAGGCTGATGTGGGTGTATTTGTCGTCCCGTTCGAGCAAGCGATTGAGTGTTGCCAGATCATCCATGGCATCCGCTGTCAGCGGAGCGCCGCGGTATTTGCCGACGAACTGGCGAAACCAGTCCCGCAATGCCCGCAGTTGCGTGGCGACCGTATCCAGTTCGCCAGGCATGGCCTGTTGTTCCAGATCTGCAAGCGTTGCGGAATCAATCCAGCCGGTTTGTCTGAGCCAGTCGATCATGCCAGTGCCGTCTTCGATCCAGTCGACCGGCTCACTCACAGGCGTGGCCACCGAGTTCAGGAAATCCAGCGCCGGCGCATCGGCAATGAAGTGTGCTGGGCCACGTAAGTTAGTGGTCATGGGCGTTCACCTGATTTTTGACATGAAGCGAAAGGTAACCATACAAAGACGCTTTGGCAAGTTATGACGACAATGCCCGGCTGCGTCTGGCAGCCGGGCGTTGAACGGGCCTCAGAGGGTCAGGCGCGCTTGGCAGGGTGACCGATCAGGACATCGACGATGCGCCCGGCGATATGCCGCGCGTGGGTTTCCAATGCGAAGTGCCCGGTGTCCAGCAACTCCACCACTGCATCAGGGTTGTCGCGCTTGAAGGCGTGGGCGCCTGGTGGGATGAAGAACGGATCGTGCTCGCCCCAGATAGCCAGCGTCGGAACCTTCGCTTGGCGGAAAAAAGCCTGAAACGCAGGGTACAGCGTGAGGTTGTTGGCGTAGTCGAGGAACAGGTCGAGCTGGATGTCCTTGTTGCCCGGGCGCTCCAGCAGCAAGGCGTCGAGGGTGTAGGACTCCGGCGCGATGGCCTCGGGATTGGCCACGCCATGCTCGTACTGCCATTTAGTCCCGGCCAGATGCAGCACGGCATCGGACACGGTCTGGCGGTTTTGCGCCGAAGGCTCGGCCCAATAAGCCCGGATCGGAGCCCAGGCGTCGCCCAGGCCTTCAAGGTAGGCGTTGCCGTTTTGCGAAACCAGCCCGGTCACTCGCTCCGGATGCTTGAGCGCCAGGCGCAGGCCGGTGGGGGCGCCGTAGTCGAACACGTACATCGCGTAGCGGGTCAGGCCGAGCGCATCGACGAAGGCGGCGAGGGTGTCGCCGAGCGCGTCGAAGCTGTAGCGGTAGTGGCGCTCGACGGGCACTTCGGTGAAACCAAAGCCTGGCAGATCGGGGGCAACCAGGTGGAATTGCTCGCTGAGCAAGGGAATCAGGTCGCGAAACTGGTGCGACGAACTCGGAAAGCCGTGCAGCAGCAACAGCGTCGGCAGCGCCGGGTCGCCAGCTTCACGATAGAACACGCGAACGCCATCGGCTTCGGCGAATTTGTACTGGGTGGATGCTGGGGTCGAGGTCAGGTTGCTCATGATCGTCAGTCTCGCTTTCTCGAATGAGGATAGGGATTGTTCAAACGCGCGGTGGTGGGTCAGTCAGCACAGAGAAATCTTGGTAACTGCCTTGTTTGTGTTTGAGAGGTTATTCTTGAGTTGGTAACCTGTCAAATAGGTTTTTGAAGGTTATTTATCCGTTCGTCTGAACCCGGCTCAAATCGCCCACATAAAAAAGGCGCCCCAGATTTCCTGGGGCGCCTTTCGAAGTGCCGTTTCCCGGCGCTTCATTGCAGATGCATCACTTCTCCAGCGCTGTCAGCGAAGTACCGACGATGAAGATCGACGCTGCCAGCAAGCCAAGGTCCTTGAGCAGAAACTGGCCAGGCACCACCGAAATGGCGGGGAAGCCCAGCGAAGGCTCGAATACGCCTGGGGTGGTCAGCATGAACGACAGCGTGGTGAGGAACAGCCCGGCCGACAGCAGGCCGCCCAGCGCTGACAGTTTCGGCGAGAGCAGGCGGCCGGCGATCAGCACGCCCACCGAGATTTCCAGCACGCCGAGGAAGTTGGAAAAGCCCTGAATGCTCATGAAGCTGTACATCCACGACAACAGCGGGCTGTTGCTGACGAAGCCATGGATGCCATTGGCCTCATAGCCTGTGAACTTCATGCCGCCGAACCACAGGTAGATCACGGTCATGGCCAGGTAGAGCGCGGCGACGCCGGCGCGGGTCACTTTCGCGCCGAGGCCTTTTTTCAGGAAGCTGACTGCGGTGTTGCCGTTGTCGAGGATGGAAGTGCTCATTTCGTCTCTCCGGATACTGTTCAAAGTTGTGCAAGAAGGCTTGGGGCCTGTTCGCATCAGGCGGCAGGCGGTGTGTGTTGACTACGTAGCCATGATGCGATGAGAGGATGGAGTAAAGGACGCAATCAGTCGTATATTTGATGCAGATCGTCCAATCTGGAGAGGCCATGGACCGTTTATCGACGTTGCTGTCGCTGTTCGGCGTACGCGCGAACCTGTTCTACAGCGGCGCGCTGTGCGGGATCAGCGTGTTTGAGGGCGCGGATAGAAGAGGGCATATCCACCTTCTGGAAAAGGGTGAGCTGGGGCTCGCCATGCCCGGCAAGCCCGTGCAACGGCTGACCCAGCCCAGCCTGATCTTCATCCCGCGCCCGACCCGGCACCAGCTGATCAGCAGCGAGGAGGACGGCGCGCAGCTGCAATGTGCGTCGCTGGAATTCGCCGGTGGGGTCAACAATCCGTTGGCAGCGTCATTGCCGGATATGGTCGTGCTGCCGCTGGCCGAACTGCCGATGCTGGCGGACGCCACTGGCTGGCTGTTCGTCGAGGCGGCGCAGGATCATTGCGGGCGCCACGCGGCGCTGGATCGGCTGTTCGAGCTGATCGTGATTCTGCTGCTGCGTCACTTGCTCGATCATCACGATCTGAAGTCCGGGATGATGGCCGGGCTGGCCGATCCCCGGCTGGCAAGGTCGCTGGTGAAGATCCACGAAGATCCACGCCAGTCCTGGTCGATCGCGCAGATGGCGGATGAATCGAATATGTCGCGAGCCAGTTACGCCGCGCATTTCAAGGAGGTGGTCGGGCAGACGCCCGCTGAATACTTGCTGAGCTGGCGCATCAGCCTGACCCAGAAATTGCTGCGCGAGGGCCGGCCCATCGCGCTGATCTCCGACCAGGTGGGCTACGAGAGTCCGTCGGCCCTGGCCCGGGCCTTTCGGCGCAAGACAGGGAGCAATCCTCGCGACTGGCTCAAGTCAGTCGGCGAGGAGGGTGCTTCGGCCTGAGTCGATCGATCAGGTATGGGCAGGGCTGCGACGAACTTCTGGCTCATCGCGCAGCGGCTTTGCCGCCGTGTCGGGCTTGAGCAGCAGGGTCAGCACCACCGAGACCAGCAGCGCGCCGCTCATGAACAGGTACGAGGCGCTGAGGGTGCCGGTCACGCCGTTGAGGTAACCCACCAGGTAGGAGCCGGCGAACGAACCCAGCGCGCCAAGGCTGTTGATCAACGCCATGGCGCCGCCTGCGACGTTGGCCGGGAGGATTTCCGGCACGATGGCGAAGAACGGGCCGTAGGGCGCGTACATGCAGGCGCCGGCGATCACCAGCAGCGAATACGACCACCAGAAGTGCTCGGTGCCCAGCGCGTAGGAGCCATAGAACGCAACGGCTGCCAGCAGCAGGGGCGGCCAGACGAACAGCTTGCGCCGCTGCAGTTTGTCCGATGCCCAGGACACCACGACCATGCCGATCACCGCCGCCAGATACGGCAGCGCCGAGAGCCAGCCGGCCTGGACCATGTCCATCTGCATGCCTTTCTTGATGATGGTCGGCAGCCACAGCACGAAGCCGTAGACACCGATGCTCCAGCAGAAATACTGCGCCGCCAGCAGCAGCACCTTGGGCGAGCGGAACGCTTCGGCGTAGTTCTTCACCGGTTTGATCCCGACCTGCTCGGCGTCCAGGCGCGCTTGCAGTTCGCTCTTCTCTTCGGCGCTCAGCCAGTCGGCCTGGGCCGGACGCTCGTCCACCAGGCGCCACCAGATAAACGCCCAGATCACCGCCGGCAGGCCCTCGATGATGAACATCCAGCGCCAGCTGAAATGCGCCACCAGATACCCCGAGACCACCGACATCCAGAGCATGGTCACCGGGTTGCCGAGGATCAGCACGGTGTTGGCCCGCGAGCGCTCGGCCTTGGTGAACCAGTAGCACAGGTAGACCAGCATGGCCGGCATGACCGCCGCTTCGACCACGCCGAGCATGAAGCGGATGCCGATCAGCATGTAGGCGTTGGAGACGATACCGGTCAGGGTGGCCAGGCCGCCCCAGAGGATCAGGCTGACGAAAATCAGCTTTTTCACGCTGCGTTTCTGCGCGTAGATCGCGCCGGGCACCTGAAAGAAGAAGTAACCGAGGAAAAACAGTGCCCCCAGCAACGACGACATGCCGGGAGTAATGTGCAGGTCCTCGGCCATCCCGGAAGCGGCAGCGAAGCCGTAGTTGGCGCGATCCAGGTAGGCCAGGCTGTAGGTGATGAAGACGATGGGCATGATCAGCAGCCAGCGACGTTTGAGGCCGGCGTGCTTCACGGTGTCGAGTAGCTTTTCCATGTGGGGCTCCCTGAGCATGTTGTTTTTGTCGCAGCAGGTGAATGGAACGGGTCGTTTGGAAAATCAGGCAGGTTGTCGTCGTTTCGCGCGGTTCGCTTCAGCGGATTGCAGGGCGGAGCGGCTGGGCAGGCCTTCCATGTCGCCACGGCTCTGCACGGCCAGGCTGCCGACCCAGTTGCCACGGGCAGTGGCCTGGGCGAAGTCGAGGTTTTCCAGCAGCGCGCTGATCACGCCCACGGCAAAGCCGTCGCCTGCGCCCACCGTGTCGATCACCTTGGCCACCGGCACGCCGGGCACGAAGGCTTCGTTCATGTGCGTGCGGTAGTAGGCACCCTTGGCGCCGAGTTTGATCACCACCGCCTCGACGCCCATGTCCAGGTAAAAGCCGGCGATTTGCGCGGGGGTGTCGTAGCCGGTCAGCAGTTCGCCCTCGGCCAGGCCCGGCATGACCCAGTGCGCCAGGCCCGCCAGGCGGTTCACTTCACGGATCATGGTCGCCCGGTCCGGCCACAGCGAAGGACGCAGGTTGGGATCGAAGGACACGCTGCGTCCGGCTTCGCGCATTTGCGTCATCAGCACGTGAGACAGCTCGCGGCAACTGGCCGACAGCGCCGCCGGAATGCCGGTCGCGTGCAGGTGCCGGGCCTTGAGCAGTTCGGGAACGATGTCGTTGACCGACAGGTGGCTGGCGGCCGAACCACGACGGAAATACTCGACCACAGGGTCGGCGCCCTCAAGCTCCAGAGACTTGAACTGAAAGCCGGTCGGGTGCCCGTGGTCCACTGTCACATGGCGGCAATTGACGCCTTCCTGCTCCAGGCTCTGGGTGACGAAACGGCCCATGGAATCGTTGCCGACCCGGCTCAGCCAGGCGACGTTGAAACCCAGCCGCGACAGGCCGATGGCAACGTTGCTGTCGGCGCCGGCGATGCGTTTTTCATAGTGACGCACGGCCGCCAGGTCGCCGGTTTGCTCGGCCACCAGCATGGTCATGGTTTCGCCGAAGGACAGGATATCGATCTCAGACATGGCTCAGCGCCTCGTGGGAAGGTTGAACGCGAGGCTGGCCAAGACGGGCGAGGGCGTCGACCTGAGTGCGGGTGACGTCCAGCAGGTCGTCGCCTTGCAGCGGGAACTCGACGGCACGGGGCACGCCGACCGGCATGTGTTTGAGCAGTTGCTCCCACAGGTGCAGATCAGCCTCGCGGGGCGGCACGGCGATGAGTTTGCCCTGCGCATTGCGCGCCACCGCCTTGCAGTGCAGGTATTCCACGTAACGCCCCAGTTGCTGCGCCGCAGCGCTGGCCGACTGCTCCTGCCACATCCAGTTGCCGATATCGAAGGTCATGCCGATGGGCATCTGCAATGCGTCGATGCGGGCGAAGAACTGCTTGAAAGGCTCGATGCGACCGCCTTGCGGGGTCTGGTCGTTTTCCACCAGCAGATGCACATCGAAACGGGCCAGGCGTTCGGCCAGTGCCGCAACGTCGCTGTCCTCGGTCAGGTGCCCCAGGGAAACCTTCAGCCAGGCCGCGCCGCAGGCCGACGCTCGCTGCAGGGTCGGCTCCAGTTGCGGATTGGGCTGATGCTGCCCCGCAAGCCACAATTCCAGCGGCGCCGAATACAGGCATTCCAGGCCTTGGGCGCGAATCGCCTCACCCAGGGCGGCGAGGTCTTCGCGTCCGTTGAACAGTTCCTCACGCAACTCGATGCGCGAGACGCCGGCGTCGACCAGCAAGGGGATGAAACTGGCCTGGCCTTTCTCGCGGACGAAGTCGGCACCAAAGGCGCCCAGGCTGATGGCTACGGGGGATCGGTTCATTGTTATTGTCCTCTGAAACCGGTTTCATTTTTTTACGAGCGTTTTCGCTCGAAGTAAGTTCTTCAAATCGACAGATTGGCGGACCTGCGGTAGAAACAGGGGAAGGTTTAAGGTCGCTGTCGCGTCGACCCGCGCACGATCAACTGAGCGGCGAAGTCGTACAGCCTTACCGGCTCCTGATCGCCGCGCAGGCGTCTAAGCAGGCACTCGAAGGCGGTGACGCCGATGTCATGGGTCGGTTGCGCCAGTGAGGTGATGCCGCTGCCCACCAGCGGATACCAGTCCAGTTCGTCGAGGGCGATCAGGCCGATGTCGTCGAACAGGCGGCAGCCGATATCGTGCAAATGGCGGGTGGTGCTCAGGGTGGCCACGCCGTTGGCGGTGAACAGCGCTTTGTGACCGTGGCTGCGTTGGGCGAGAAACTCGCGGATCTGCTCGCGCAGCTGTTCGCCGGTTTCCCGCACCTGACCACGCAGTTCGGAACGTCGGGCAATTCCCGCCTTGAAGGCTTCGATGCGCTCGATCCGCGAACTGGTGCCGTCCTGCGGCTCGGAGACCATGAGGATGTCGCGAAAACCCTGGGCCTGAAGGTGATCCAGCGCCTGATTCACCGCTGCAACATTGTTCAGCCCCACCAGATCGCTTTGCAGTTGATCGACCTTGCGGTCCACCAGCACCATCGGCAATTCGTCATGCAGTTCGCGCAGTTCCTGCAGGTGATGGCCGAGGGTGTTCACGATCAGGCCTTCGATGTTGTACGAGCGCAGCGCCGCCAGGTGCAGGCGCTCCTGTTCGTCGTCGCGGTCGGTGTTGCACACCACCAGGCTGTAGCCGTGCTTGCGGCAGGCGGTTTCCACGCCGTGCATCACGGCAATGGAGTAGGGGTTGCGGATGTCGGCCACCAGCATGCCGATCAGCCGCGTACGACCGCGCTTGAGGCCACGGGCCATTTGATTGGGGCGATAACCGAGGGTTTCGATGGCCTGCTCGATGCGCTGGGCAATGGCCTGAGACAGCAGCTGGCGATCCTCGCCGATAAAGCGCGAGACGCTGGCCTTGGAGACGCCTGCCAGATCGGCGACGTCATTCATGGTGACGCGGGCACGCGTCGATGTCGGAATACTGTTCACGGCCTGGCCCTTGTTGGATTTATCAGCAGGCTTTTGGGCAGAGCATGGGTGGCTCTGAAACCGGTTTCAGGAAACACCAAAGTGTGGGCGTCGTCAACTCGGGATCGGATGAAAGGTGCGTGTTCGATCAACAAGTTTGCGGCGTATTCAAGATCGCTCCCTCCGGCAAGCCGTGCTGCTACGCAGGGCGAGGAAACGCGAAGTTGTCAGCACGCCTTGATCCCGTAGCAGCCGGGCTTGCCCGCGGGACGATTTCGAAGGCACCGCCCTCTCGGAACTGGACTCGATTGAAAGAGTTGTTCTTGGGCGGTTGCTATAACTCAGCTGGATCTGCATGCTGCAATGACATTTGTGTTACAGGACCTTTCTGCGAATGACTGCCGCCCGCGATGCCGATTCCGCCTCCCGCCGTTCGGCGACAGTGTTAAGCCTGTGCTTGCCCAGTGACGTCCTGTTGTACCTGCTGCTGCCGATGAACGCCGACGCCTTCGGCATCACCCTGGCCGAAGCCGGGATACTGCTGGCGGCCAACCGTCTGGTGCGGATCTTCGGCTACAGCTATGTGGTGCGCTTCTACGCCCGCTACGGCGACCGGCCGACGGTGATGCTGGCGGCCACGGTGTCGGCGCTCTGTGCCTTCGGCAACTCGTTCATCACCGGTTTCTGGTGTTTGCTGATCTTGCGCCTGGGCTGGGGCCTGACCTTTGGCGCGCTGAACCTCTCGACCCAGGCGCTGGCCACCTCCGAACCCGGCGGCGCGGCCCGCCGATCAGGCACCTCGCGGGCGATCATCGCCATCGGCCCGATGCTGGCGCTGCCGCTGGGCGCGTTGATCAGCCTGCATTTCGGGCCGCGAGTGATCTTTCTGATCCTGGCGCTTTTCTCCCTGGCGGCGCTGTTCATTGCCAGAGGGCTGCCGAACATTCCTCACGCCATGCCCAGCGCCACGGGCCGCCGTTTCAAGGCGCCGGACAGCGTGGCGATGTGGTCTTTCATCGAGGGCGTCGCGCTGGACGGGTTGTTCATCTTTGGGTTGTCGTTGCAGGCGCAGTCGGTTTTGGGCGGCAACGCGGTGTTCATCGCCGGTGTGCTGCTGGCACTGCGTTATGCCTCGGAAATGCTTCTGAGCCCATTGGGCGGGCGCGCTGCGGCCAGCTATGGCGCTGTGCGTATGCTGGTGGTGTTTTCCGCGCTGACGACCCTGGCGCTGACCGCATTCGGCTTTCACTGGCTGATCATCGGCGCGGGCGGGGTGCTGATTCTGCGAGCCCTGCAACTGCCACTGGTGACCACCCTGGTGGCCGAGCGCAACCCGGGCGCTGCACGGGTGCAGGCGCTTGCGGGCAATGCAGTGTGGCGCGATGTCGGCGCAGGCGTGGGGCCACTGCTGGCTGGTGTGCTGCTGCCCATTGCCTCACCGAACTGGGTGTATAGCCTGGCGGGGCTGGCGGTGGTGGTCAGTGCGCTGGTGTGCAGCCGCTACAAGCCGCGGGAGCTGGCGGCTTGAATGCCGCTGGATACATTTTCTTACATACCGTTGGGCGATTAATCCAGTAAATCATGGGGTTGCGTGCAACCTCTGAGGCGTTTTCCCATCTGATGGTCATTCTTCATACGGACATAAAGCTTCGCTAGCCTGCATCTCGCTAGCAGATCGCCAGTTCACAGGGACGTTGCACAGGGCACACATGCCCCTCACGCATCATCAGAACTCCGGGCCGACATGACCTTCTTCAAATCCTCTGTTTTTTCCCTGGCACGCCAGCGTTTCGCCTATGTCTTCCTGCCGACGCTGCTGGTCTGCTCCGCCATCTTCTGGTTCGCCGTAGGCAAGGGCGTGCACGCCGAGCCCAAGAATGGCACCCAGACCCTGGTTTTCTTGCGCCACGCCGAAAAACCGGCCATGGGCCTGGGGCAGTTGAACTGCCAGGGCCTGAACCGTGCGATCGACTTGTCCACGGTTTTGCCGAGCACCTTCGGCAAGGCTGACTTCATTTTCGCCGCCAACCCCAGCCGGCATGTGGAAGAGGGCGAGGGCGACCACTCCTACAGCTACCTGCGGCCTTTGATGACGGTTGGCCCAAGCGCCATCAAGCTGGGCCTGCCGGTCAATATCGACTTCGCCGCCAACGATACCAGCGACCTGGCCGACGAGTTCATGCGCGACAAATACCACGACGCCACGATCTACACAGCCTGGTCCCACGGCTACCTGCCTGAGCTGATCAACAAAGTCGCCGAAGAAGCCTCTGGCAAGCGCCTCAAACTGGTCGACGACTGGACCGGCGATGATTTCGACTCGGTGCTGGTGCTGACCCTCAAATGGAACAACGGCAAGGCCACGCTGCAGTACGAGAACTACAAGCAGAACCTCAATGGCGGGGCGGTGGGGTGTCCGACGTGATTTTTCTTACGGCGTCGGGCATGCATTTGTAGCAGCACGGCTTGCCGGCGGGACGGTGCAACAGTCACCACTGCATTGCCTGACACGACGCTCCCGCCGGCAAGCCGTGCTGCTACGGGTTTCGCGTTAGCCGTCATGAGTTAGTAGCTAGCCCCGGCCAAAAAGGTAAAAGGGGGCAGTCCAGAATTTGACCGCAAGAACTGGATGGCCCCAAGTTGCCCAGCGAGTACCATTGGCCCATTGCAAGCGCAGGAGCCCTGTCATGACTTTCACGTATCGCTTCATCGATTCCCCGGTCGGCCAGTTGAAGCTGGTGGCCAACGGGCCGCGTCTGGCGGCCATTCTCTGGGAGCATGAGCGGCCCAATCGCATATTGCTCGGGCCCATGGCCGAGGCGCAAAACAGTGAAATCCTCGACCGCGCCGAGCAGCAACTGGCCGAATATTTCGCAGGTACCCGTGACCGCTTCGATCTGGAACTGGACTTTCATGGCACCGAGTTCCAGAAAAAGGTCTGGCAGGCGCTGCTGACCATTCCGTTCGGCGAAACCCGCAGCTACCTCGACATCGCCACCCAGATCGGCAACCCGGCCGCGGTGCGTGCGGTGGGCGCTGCCAATGGCAAGAATCCGATTTCCATCGTTGCGCCGTGCCATCGGGTGATTGGCCGCTCGGGCTCGCTCACCGGATTTGCCGGCGGGCTTGAAGCCAAGGCGCTGTTGCTGACACTGGAGGGCAGTCTTGAGCCAGCGCCGAAAGAGGCGGCTCAGGCTTCCCTGTTCTAGACTGCGACGCCACCACTCACATGCACTTTCAATGGAGATGAACATGCCTGCCTCTGCCAAGACCTTTCGTGATCTGCACCACCAATCCACGGTTCTGCGCCTGCCCAATGTCTGGGATGCTGGCAGCGCGCGGCTGGTCGAGAGCCTGGGCGCGAAAGCGGTCGCGACCACCAGCGCCGGCGTTGCCTGGAGCCAGGGTTACGCCGATGAAGGCATGCTGCCGGTGGAGGTCGCGGTCAATGTGGCGGCGAGCATCGCCAGAGTCCTCACGGTGCCATTGTCGGTAGACATGGAAAACGGCTACTCCGACGAGCCACTCACCGTCGCGCAGAACATCAAGCGGGTGCTGGACGTCGGGGCGGTGGGCATCAATCTGGAAGACGGAGTGGATGCGCCTGAACTCCTGGCGCGCAAGATCGAGGCGATCAAGGACCTGGCGGCGCGCAACGGCCTGGATGTGTTCATCAATGCGCGCACCGACGTGTACCTGTCGAATCTGGTGAGCGAAGAGTTGCGCCTCGAAGAAACCCTCAAGCGCGGTCGTCTGTATCAGCAGGCTGGCGCCGATGGTTTGTTCGTTGCGGCGGTGACGGATCTGCAGGCGATCCAGGCCATTGCCCAGGGCGTCGGTTTGCCGATCAACGTTCTGGCCCGGCCGGGCCTGCCTGCCGCCGATGAGTTGGCGAAACTGGGCGTGCGTCGCCTGAGCGCGGGGTCAAGCCTGGTGCTGAACCTCTGGGGCCAGGCCGAGCAATTGGCGCGAGGGTTTCTGCAAGAGGGCGTGTCCGATACGGTGACCCACAGCAGCATGGGCTACAGCCAGGTGCAGGCGTTGTTTGGGCATTGAGTTCATCTCGCCCCTTTACGTTCGTGTGATTTGAATTCGACCCGGCCCCCGTAGCAGCCGGGCTTGCCCGCGGGAGCGTTCTGTCAGACGCTATCGTAGCGTCCGGTCCATCGCCCCGCCGGCAAGCCGTGCTGCTACGATTCAGCGTTCGTTCCCGCGATACCCCAGATCCGCGCTGATCTTCGCGCTGCACTCAAGCAACAACTCCAGAAACCGCTCCCGCGCGCCTTCGGGGTCCATCACCGCATCGGGCCCCGAGAGATTGATCGCCGCACTGACCAGACCGTTGTGATCGCGGATCGAGGTGGCGATTGCGGTCGAGTAATCGGAGCGGTGCAACACCCAGCCACGTTCCCGGTCCCCTGCGATCAGCGCCTGCAACTCTGGCAAAGTGCGTGGCGCGGGCGTGGGGTAGTCGTCCAGGCGAATGTGCTGGTACAGCGCCCCCAGTTGCGAGTCGTCCAGTGCGGTCAACAGCATGCGGCCCATGGCGGTGCAGTGACAGGCGATGCGCGTGCCCACCGGAATGTTCACCGACAGCCGTTGCGCGGCAAAGGCGCGGAACAGGTACAGGCTGTCGGTCTGCTCGCGAATGCTCAGATGGCAGGACAACGACGTGCGATCGCGCAACGCGTTCAGATGCGGCATCGCCACTTCGACGATGTCGCGGCTGGCCAGATAACTGAAGCCGTCACTGATCACCCGCGCACCGAGTTCGTACTGGGTGTTGTGCTTGTTCAGGTAACCCATGTCGGTCAGCGTGAACAGAATGCGATAGACCGCCGAGGTGCTGACCCCCAGTTTCGCCGCGATCTCCTGCATGCTCAGGCTGCGGGTGCGGGCATTGAACATGCCCAGCACGCTCAGGCCCCGGGCCAGGGCCGGGACGCTGTAGTCGGTTTCCTTGTCGGGTGATTCAGGCAGGTTCATGGTGGGGCTCCAATCTCACCTTCGCAGCAATGTCCCTGTGGGAGCCGGCTTGGTGCGGGCGGCGTTCCGACGAATGCGGTGTGTCATTCAAAGCGTTGGTGCATGACCCCCTGCATTCGCCAGCAAGCCGGCTCCCACAAGGATTAATGCGGCATTAGCCAAACTCGGCCATCGCATCCAGCACCGCGCCCTTGAAATACTCGAGGGACGCACGGTCGAACAGGATCTGCAAGCGCGGCTGCACGCCATCCCCGACATTGACCACGATCACGTTGATCCGCGCCGCCGACGTCTGCGCCACGGCGCCCGGCGGGAAGGCCTGTGCACGCAGATCGACGCCGCACAGCTTGGCCATGACATGGGTAATGCTCGCGCCGCTCAACTGCAACCAGGCGTGGCTGTCCTGACGCGGCAGCAGGTAGTTGGCGCTGTGGTCCAGTTCCCAGCGTGCTTCCTCGTCGGCGATGCGTTCGCCCTGGTCCTGCAGGCTGCCGAGGATCAAGTACTCGGTCTGCGACAGGCGCGCGACATGGCTGCCGTCGCTCTGGGTCAGTGCCCGGTTGGGCGCATCGGGCAGGCTGAAACCGCGCGTGCGCAGGTATTCGGCGCTCTGCGCGCCGCGAAAGCCGACCCGTGGCAGGTTGGTCAGGTCCAGCAGGGCACAGGGTTCAACGGCGCCCAGTTGCAGCGGGGCGCTCTGGATCGGGTGTTCGGCATTGAGGCTGGACATGTCAGAGCTCCTGGCGCTGGTTTTCGGGGTCGAAGAAGGGCAGTTTCACCACGGTGGCCTGGACGATTACGCCGTCCTCCACGCGAATCGGAATCTGCTGCCCCGGTGTTGCCTGATCGAAGGCGGCGTACGCCAGGCCGATGATCCGATCCAGGGTTTGCGAGTACTCGCAGGAGGTCACGTTGCCGCTGATGTCCGCGCCTTGCAGGACCAGATGCCCCTCCAGCGGTAGCGGGCTGGCCTTGGGCAGGGTGAAGCCGACCAGTTTGCGCTTCTGCGGTTGTGCCTCGAGGATGTCCACCGAGCGGCGGCCGACGAAGAACGGCTTGTTGCGACTGACCGCCCAACCCATGTCGATCTCGCCGGGATGGGTCATGCCATCGGTGTCCTGGCTGATGATCACGTGGCCTTTTTCCAGACGCAGCAGGCGCTGGGTTTCGACGCCGAACGGGCGGATGTCGAAGTCCTTGCCCGCGTCCATCAGCGCATCCCACAGCTTCAGCGCGTGGCGCGCCGGGACGTGGATTTCATACCCCAGTTCACCGACAAAGCCGACTCGCAGCAGCCGCGCCTTGATTCCGGCCACAGTGCCCTGGCGCACGGCCAGATAAGGAAAACCTTCGGCGGACAGGTCAAGATCCGCGCAGAGCTTTTTCAGCACCTTGCGCGAATCCGGCCCGGCCACGTTGACCGCCGCAATCGCCGCCGTGACGTTGGCGATGTCGACGTCCAGGCGCCACTGGGCGTTCCACTTGAGCATCTGCTGATAGATGCGATCCACGCCGCTGGTGGTGGCGGTGACGTAGAAATGGTTTTCAGCGAAACGCGCACAGACACCGTCGTCGATCACCACGCCGTGCTCGTTGGTCATCAGCGCATAGCGCGAGCGGCCCACCGGCTGCTTGAGAAAGGCGAAGGTGTACATGCGGTTGAGCAGCTCGGCGGCGTCCGGGCCGCGTACGTCCAGACCGCCAAGGGTAGAGACGTCGATGATGCCGACCTTGTTGCGCACGTGCGCGGCTTCAGCCTGCATGCATTTGTCCCGTTCGCTGGATTTGCCGTAGTAGGCCGGGCGTTGCCAGATGCCGGCGGGCATCATCTTGGCGCCTGCGTCCAGATGGCGACGGTGCATCGGCGTCTGCCGGTACGGATCGAAGGCGCGGCCGGCGACGTGGGCCAGTTTTTCGGCCTCGAACGGCGGGCGCGCCGTGGTGACGCCGGTTTCACTGACGCTGCGCTGGGTCGATGACGCCACCAGCCGCGCGGTGGGCAGGGCCGAATGGCGCCCCTGGGACGGCCCCATGCCGACGGTGGAGTAGCGCTTGACCAGTTGCACGTCGCGGTAGCCGATCTTCGTCGCGTTGATGATGTCGCGCACTTGCAGGTCTTCGTCGAAGTCGACGAAATCCTTGCCCTTGGGGTGCGGGAAGATCGGCCAGGGGAAATTGACCTGGGCTTCGCTGCGCATCGGCAACGGCTTGGCGGTGAGTTCCAGCCCCAGGGCAACCACCACTTCGGCCGCGTGGTGGGTGGCGTCGGCCAGCACGTTGTCCAGCCCGTGATACCCGTTCGCCGAGCCCATAACGCCGAGGTTTTTCGGCAACCCGCTCAGTGTGAACTGCGCGCTCTGGTCGTCATAGGCCAGCTTGCCACCGGCCTGACACAGCAACTGATAAACCGGCATGTAGCCGCCGGACATGCACAGCAGATCGCAATCCAGGGTCATGCCGCTGCTCGCCACCTGGCCTTGGCCGGTGATCTTGCGCACATCGACGCCGCTGACATGGCGCATGCCTTTTTCGTGCAGCGCTTCGTACACGGTGCTGCCCAAGTGGCAGACGATGCCGCGTTTCTCCAGCGCCAGCAGCAAGGCGCGGTCGGCGGGGCCTGAACGCATATCCACCAGCGCAGCGACCTCGACGCCCTGATCGTGCAGGTCCAGCGCCGCCAGATAGCCGTCATCGTTGCCGGTCAGTACCACGGCGCGCTTGCCCGGCTTGACCGCGTACAGTTTCATCAGGCGTTGGGCGGCGCTGCTCAGCATCACGCCGGGCAGGTCGTTGTTGCGGAAGATCACCGGCTGGTCGAATGCGCCGCTGGCGATCAGGCACTGCGTGGCGCGCACCTTGTACATGCGCTTGCCCTGAATCACCGGCAGGTAGTTGTCGGTGAACCAGGCGTTGCAGGTGGCTTTTTTCAGGATCTGGATATTGGCGTGGCCCTCGACGGCCTCGACCAGTTGCTGGCGCAACACATCAGCGCGAACGCCTTCCACGTCGAAGCGAGCGTAGGTGAGCGAGCCACCGAGAATCGGCTGCTGTTCGATCAGCAACACCTTGGCCCCGGCGTTGGCGGCGGTCAGCGCGGCTTGCAAGCCGGCCGGGCCTGCGCCGACCACGGCCAGGTCGGCGAACAGATAGGCCTTGTCGTAGTACTCGGGCTGGAATTTCAGATCCAGCACGCCCAGCCCGGCCTTCTTGCGGATCATCGGCTCCCACAGCTTCCAGGCGCCCTTGGGTTTATAGAAGGCGCGGTAATAGAAGCCCACCGGCATGAACTTGGAGAACTTGCCCAGGTAGGCGTCCTTGTCGTTGTCCAGCGAGCCGTTGAAGTTCTGCCCGGTGACCTGCACGCCGCTTTCCAGCAGGTGCGTATCGGCCAGTACGTTGGGCTCGTGGGGCAACTGCACCAGAGTGTTGGCGTCCTGTCCGGCCATGGTCAGCGGGCCGCGCGGGCGGTGGTACTTGAACGAGCGCGACAGCAGGAATCGGCCGTTGGCGAGCAGGGCGCTGGCGATGCTGTCGCCGGCGAAACCCTGATAGGGCTTGCCGTCGAAGCTGAAGGCAAGCGGCTGGTTGCGGTCGATCAGCAGGCCCATGGGAGCGGGTAGACGGCTCATTGCGCGGTCTCCTTGGCGGTGAATTCAACGCGGGTGGTGAACAGCTCTTTGGGGTCGAAGGTGCGCAGGATTTCATCGCTGCCGGTGTGGCGCTCGGCCATGAACCAGTAGCTGGACGGGTTGTGCATCCACCATTCGCGGACCACGCCGAGGGTGTCTTCGCTGTTGAACACGTAGTCGGCCCACTCGGCGTCGCTGCAGGTCTGCGGATCGGGCATCTGCTTGAACTCGCCGCCGTAGGTGAACTCGCTGATGTTGCGTGGCCCGTTGAGCGGGCAATTCATGACTTTCATAGTTGCCGCTCCGTCAGTGGCTGGCCGCCGTGGCGCCCATTTCGTTGACTTGCTGGAAGGTCGAGAAACGCTCCAGACCAAATGGCTTGATCAGCTCCGGCACCTTGCCGCCGCTGGCCACAAGTTCCGCCATGGTCTTGCCGCAGATCGGCGTGGCCTTGAAGCCCCAGGTACCCCAGCCGGCGTCCAGGTAGTAATTCTTCACCGGCGACAGGCCCATGATCGGGCTGTAGTCCGGCGTCATGTCGGTGATCCCGGCCCACTGGCGCATCAACTTGGCGTTGGCCAGGAACGGGAACATCTCGATGGCGTGGGCCAGCAGGCTTTCCTTCAAATCCAGGGTGGAGCGGGTGTTGAACAGCGGGTACGGATCGGAGCCGCCACCGAACACCACTTCGCCACGGCTGGTCTGTTGCACGTAGCAATGCAGGGCGGAAGAACTCACCAGCGGGTCGAGGAACGGCTTGAACGGCTGGGTGACCATGGCTTGCAGCGGGAAGGTCTGGATCGGCGAGCGGATCCCGGCCTTTTTCATCAGTTGCGAACTCATGCCTGCCACGGCTTGCACCGCGCAGCCGCATTTGATGGTGCCGCGATTGGTCTTGACCGCCGTGATGCTGCCGTTTTCGATCACCAGCTCCTGCACTTCGGTGAGCTGGTGGATTTCCACGCCGCGCTTGGCTGCCTGTTTGGCATAACCCCAAGCCACCGCGTCATGGCGCGCAGTGGCGCCGTCGATGTGCCAGAGCCCGGCGAGCACCGGTAGGTGGCCGGGGTCGAGGTTGAGGGTCGGCACCAGCTCGCGGATCTGCTGGCGGTCGATCATCTCGGTGCGGCCGCCGAAGTGCTTGTTGACCTCGGCGCGCTGGCGAAACGAACGCACGGTGGCGTCGGTGTGGGCCAGGGTCAGCTGGCCGCGGTGGGAATACATGATGTTGAAGTCGAACTCGTTGGACAGCCCTTCGAACATCCGCACCGATTCCGCATAAAAGCGTACGCCCTCGCTGGTCAGGTAATTGGAGCGGATCACCGCGGTGTTGCGCGCGGTGTTGCCGCCACCCAGATAACCTTTCTCCAGCACCGCGATATTGGTGATGCCGTGGTACTTCGACAGGTAATAGGCGGTGGCCAGGCCATGACCGCCACCGCCGATGATCACCACGTCGTAGGAAGGCTTGAGCTCCTTGGGCGCCGGCAGGTCGACCTCGACCGGGTATTCCGAGCTGAGCCCGTACTTCAAGAGATTGAAAGGCATGAGGCCTCCGAATGGCTGCGAACCTGGGCTTGGTTGAGGGCTGCGGTGACGGTGTTTTTCATCAAGAAAGCGATGGTCATCGGGCCGACGCCGCCGGGCACTGGCGTGATGGCCGAAACCTGAGGCAGGGCGCTGGCAAAATCCACATCGCCGACCAGGCGGCTGCGGCCGTCTTCGTCAATGCGGTTGATGCCGACATCGATCACCACCGCGCCAGGTTTGAGCCAACTGGCGTCAATCATCTTCGGCCGGCCGACGGCGGCAACCACGATGTCGGCCTGGCGGCACAGGGCCTTGGCGTCGACACTGCGCGAATGCACCACGGTCACCGAGCAGTGAGCCTTGAGCAGCAGGGCGGCCATGGGTTTGCCAACGATGTTCGAACGGCCGATGACCACCGCATGTTTGCCACTCAAATCACCGCAGGCGTCTTCGAGCAAGCGCATGCAGCCGCTGGGCGTGCAGGGCGTCAACACCTCGCGGCCCTGGCTCAGGCCGCCGACGTTTTCGCTGTGAAAGCCATCCACGTCCTTGCCCGGCGCGATGGCCTGCAGCGCGCGGGTTTCCTCGATATGGGCGGGCAGCGGCAGTTGCAGGAGGATGCCGTTGACGCTGGCGTCTTCGTTGAGCACGCCAATCAGTTCGAGCAGATCCGCTTCGCGAGTGTCGCTGTCCAGCCGGTACTCCAGCGAACGGATTCCGGCCTCTTCGGCGCGCAGGATCTTGTTGCGCACATACACCTGACTGGCCGGGTCCTGCCCCACCAGAATCACCGCCAGCGCCGGTTCAATGCCGTCGCGCTTGAGGCTTTGCACATCGGCCTTGACCTGCGCCAGCACCCGGGCGGCAGCGGCCTTGCCGTCGATCACTTTTGACGTGTTCACCGGAAGATCACCGTTCTGTCGTTGTTGAGGAAGACGCGGTGTTCCAGGTGGTATTTCACCGCCTTGGACAGGGCCACGGTTTCGGTGTCGCGGCCGGTGGCGACCAGATCGTCCGGCAGGTACGCGTGATCCACGCGCTGCACTTCCTGCTCGATGATCGGGCCTTCGTCCAGATCGCTGGTGACGTAGTGAGCGGTGGCACCGATCAGCTTCACGCCGCGCTCGTAGGCCTGGTGGTACGGCTTGGCGCCCTTGAAGCCGGGCAGGAACGAATGGTGGATGTTGATCGCACGGCCCGAGAGTTGCTTGCACAGATCGTCCGAGAGGATCTGCATGTAGCGGGCGAGCACCACCAGATCGGTACCGGTCTCATCGACGACCTTCATCAGCGCGGCTTCCTGCTGGGCCTTGGTGTCCTTGGTCACCGGCAGGTAAATGAAACGGATGCCCTCGCGCTCGGCCATCGGTCGCAAGTCGAGGTGATTGGAGACGATGGCGGTGATGGTCATGTCCATTTCGCCCTTGTGGTGGCGGTAGAGCAGGTCGGTGAGGCAGTGGTCGAACTTGCTGACCATCAGCAGAACGCGCATGGGCTGGCGGGTGTCGTGCAGTTCCCACTGCATGTCGAAGGCGTTGGCGACTTGGTCGAAACCGGCCTTGATCTGCGCGATGTCGCCGTCGTGACCGTCGTTGAAGCGGAACACCGCGCGCATGAAGAATTTGCCGCTGAAGTCATCGTCGAACTGCGCCATTTCGCCGATGTAGCAGCCGTTGCTGGCCAGGTACGAAGTCACCGCCGCAACAATGCCGGAGGTCGCCGGACAGCTGATCTTGAGAATGAAGTGATTCTTTTCGTGTTGCATGGCATGTCCTCTGGAAGGTGGCGGCAGCGCACGGCGGAGATTGGCGGGTGAACGAATTTTTCAGGGATGAATAAAAATTCCTGTCAGGAATTAAATATTCGCGAAGGCTGTTTTATAGGCGAAAGGGGGAGGGGGCGTCTAGAAGTTTTTGGAAAGTTTTTTAACTGGTGGGAAATATCTAGGTGGGGCAAGGACGTGGTCAGCCTGTTAAAGCGAGGTTGTTCTCCCGATTTGCCTCCGGCGGGTCACTTTCGAAAAGCGCGAAAGTAACCAAAGCGCTTTTTTCCCGCCATACGGGTCCTCGCCTAGGCTCGGACTGCCCTCATTCCGGCATTGCTCCGTGGGCACGCCGCAAATGGGCCATCCATGGCCCACAGCGGCTTGCTGGGCATCCATGCCCAGCAGCCCACTACGCAACGCCTCCATTCGGCCTCCTGGGACGGGGCCCGACCTCACCGTTGGATTCAATTCGGCAGAAAAGCGAAAAGCGAAAAGCGAAAAGCAAAAAGCAAAAAGCAAAATCAAGGGTGAACCCCGACCGTAGCAGCGCGGCTTGCCGGCGGGGCGATCTTGAGGGCGACCCGCGGGCAAGCCCGGCTGCTACGGGGCGGGGGGCGTTCAATCGCTTTTGATCTGGCTTTAGATCTTCATGTGCAAATTTCCCAGGCGACACAAATCGCGACTTGGGTGCAGGCTGAACGGAGGTCTCGCGCAGTGGGTCAAGCGGCAGGATGCCGCGCGAGGCGCGGGGCCATGGATGGCCCATTCGCGCCGGGCCCACGGAGCGAGGCCGGAGTGAAGGGACCCCGACGAAGGAGGGGCCAAACCAGGAGCAAAAGCGCTTTGGTTACTTTCGCGCTTTTCGAAAGTGACCCGCCGGAGGCAAATCGAAAGAACAATCGAATCGTATCAGACGCACCGCATTCGACGGTTTTTCTGTCGCTGCGCGTCAGATCGCGAGCAAGCTGCGCTCCTACAGATCCGCGCCGGCTGGAACGACCGGCGCGGATCGAATGACACCCCACAAAACCACCCGCGCAGCGGCACAAGTCATTCCCCCGACGCCCCATAGTTCATCACCGACAACAACCGGATCGGCACCTGCACCAACTCCTCCGGCCCATGGGGAATATCGCCATCGAACGTCAGACTGTCCCCAGCCTCCATGCGATAGAGCTGATTGCCATGCCGATACACCAGCTCACCCTCGAGCAGATGCAGAAACTCGGTGCCCGGATGGGAAAACGTCGGGAACTCCTCGCTGGCGTCATCCATCGTCACCATGTACGCCTCGAAACTCTTCTTCGGCCCGCGGCTGTGATTGAGCAGGTGATAGGTGTGACCCTTCTCCGTGCCGCGCCGCACCACCTCCAGCCCCTCGTCGCGCTTGACCAGCAGCGCGCTGCCGCCTTGCTGGTCGTACTGGCTGAACAGCTTGGACATAGGCATGCCCAGCACGTCGCACAGGCGGCTGAGGTTATCCAGGCTGGTGGAGACCTGGGCGTTTTCGATCTTGCTCAACATGCCCTGGCTGATCCCGGCGATGCGCGCGACATCGGCCAGTTTCAATTCCTGCGCCTGGCGCTGGCGCTTGATCTGGATGCCCAGGTACTGCTCGAGCTTCAACTTGGGGGTCTGTTCTTCAGTCATCGGCTTTGCACGGTTTCCGTTCAATAACTTTAAATTCGCACCAGGAATGTGCGATTCGGGCTTCGGCTGTTCGGTCGGCGGCGGATTATTCCCGAGGTGAAAACGAGTTTCCCATATATACAGCGCAATTTCCCGTTTCACGAAAATCCCGGGCTGGCATACCAAACTGGCAAGGCGCTTGCATTCCTGATGGGAAAGTAAGTTTCCTGATTGGAATAAGTACGGATCAGGAAGCAAAACTGCGGTTCTTCACCTCAACGTTTTGCCCATTGCCAGGAGTGAACGCACATGTTGCCACCCGAAACACAGCGGCTGATCGAGGAGCACGGGATCAAGTACGTGCTGGCTCAGTTCGTCGATATCCACGGTTCGTCCAAGACCAAATCGGTTCCGGTTTCGGGTCTGGAAATGGTCGCCGAAGATGGCGCGGGCTTCGCCGGGTTCGCCATCTGCGGCATGGGCATGGAACCCCATGGGCCGGACTTCATGGCCAAGGGCGATCTGTCGTCGCTGACCCCGGTGCCTTGGCAGAAAGGCTACGGCCGCGTGGTGTGCATCGGCCATGTCGAAGGCAAACCCTGGCCCTACGACAGCCGCTACGTGCTGCAAAAGCAGGTCGAGCGCCTGAGCGACCGTGGCTGGACCCTGAACACCGGCCTTGAGCCCGAATTCAGCCTGTTCAAGCGCGATGGCGCAGGTGCATTGCAGCTGGTCGACGCCAGCGATGCGCTGGACAAGCCGTGCTACGACTACAAGGGCCTTTCGCGCTCCCGGGAGTTCCTCGAGCGCTTGACCGAGGCGCTGCAGCCGGTGGGCTTCGACATTTATCAGATCGACCACGAAGACGCCAACGGCCAGTTCGAGATCAATTACACCTACAGCGATGCGATGGAGTCGGCGGACCGTTTCACCTTCTTCCGCATGGCGGCCGGCGAGATCGCCAACGACATGGGCATGATCTGCTCGTTCATGCCCAAACCCGATCCGAAACGCGCGGGCAACGGCATGCACTTTCACCTGTCGATCAGCAGCGCCACCAACAAGAACCTGTTCCACGATGCCAGTGATCCAAGCGGCATGGGCCTGTCGAAACTGGCCTATCACTTCGCCGCAGGCTTGCTCGCCCATGGCCCGGCGCTGTGCGCGTTCGCAGCGCCCACCGTCAACTCTTACAAGCGGCTGGTCGTGGGCAACTCCTTGTCGGGCGCGACCTGGGCGCCAGCCTTCATTGCCTTCGGGGCCAACAACCGCTCGGCCATGGTCCGCGTGCCCTACGGCCGCCTGGAGTTCCGCCTGCCGGACGCCGGTTGCAACCCGTATCTGGTCACGGCGGCGATCATCGCCGCAGGCCTGGACGGCATCGACCGCAAGCTGGAAATCGACACCGTGTGCAACGAGAACCTCTACAAGCTGAGCCTTGAAGAGATCGCCGCCCGTGGCATCAAGACCTTGCCGCAGTCGCTCAAGGAAGCTTGCGACGCCCTGGAAGCCGACCCGCTGTTCGCCGAAGTGCTGGGCAACGAAATCGTCGGCGAGTTCATCCGCCTCAAGCGCATGGAGTGGGTGGAGTACAGCCGTCATGTGAGCGACTGGGAAATCCAGCGTTACACCGAATTCTTCTGATTTTTCGCGTTGATCAACCGTTTCTGACGCCCGGCCAATGGGTTGGGCGTCGTCTGCCCAGGAGTTATGAATATGTGTGGAATCGTGGGTTTATACCTCAAGAATCCGGCGCTGGAACCCCAGCTCGGCAAGCTCTTCGAGCCGATGCTCGAAGCCATGACCGACCGTGGCCCGGACAGCGCCGGTTTTGCCATCTATGGCGATGAAGTGAGCGATGGCTGGGTCAAGCTGACCCTGCAGGCCACCACCGAAGGCTATGACTTCAAGGTGCTGATCGGTGCACTCGAAGGCAAACTCGCAGCGCCGCTGGACTGGTTTCAGAACGCCAGCGCCATCGTTTTGAAAATCAAGGCGGACGAAGCCCTGGTGCGCGCCGCACTGGGCGAACTGGCGCCGACCGTGCGCATCATGAGCGCGGGCAAGAGCATTGAAATCCTCAAGGGCATGGGCCTGCCGAAAGAAATTTCCGAGCGCTTCGGCCTGGGCTCCATGAAGGGCAGCCACATCATCGGCCACACCCGCATGGCCACCGAGAGCGCGGTGACCATGGAAGGCAGCCACCCGTTTTCCACCGGCGCCGACCTGTGCCTGGTGCACAACGGCTCGCTGTCGAACCACTTCCGTCTGCGTCAGGAACTGCGCCGCGAGGGCATTCATTTCGATACTGAGAACGACACTGAAGTGGCCGCCGGTTACCTGACCTGGCGCCTGCAGCAAGGCGACTCGCTGAAGACCGCGCTGGACAAGTCACTGGAAGACCTCGACGGCTTCTTCACCTTTGCCATCGGCACGCGCAACGGCTTTGCGGTGATCCGCGACCCGATTGCCTGCAAGCCGGCGATCCTGGCCGAGACCGACGACTACGTCGCCATGGCCTCGGAATATCAGGCGCTGTCGAGCCTGCCGGGCATCGAGAAAGCCAAGGTCTGGGAACCCGTTCCCGCGACGATGTACATCTGGGAACGCGAGTCGGCTTAAGGAGCACGCACATGAAAACCATCGATCTTTCCACTGCCAGCGTGCGTGACCTTAACCAGGCGCTACACGATCAAGTCAAACAGCTCGAAGACCGCGAGTGGGTGGTCACCCATCCCAACGGCGCCCACAACCTGGCCGTCGGCGTCAACGAAGCGGTGTCCGTCGATATTCAAGGGCACGCCGGTTACTACTGCGCGGGGATGAACCAGAAAGCCTCGATCACCGTGCACGGCAACGTCGGCGTGGGCTGCGCCGAGAACATGATGTCCGGCTACGTCCGCGTCAAAGGCAGCGCCTCGCAGGCGGCAGGCGCCACGGCCCACGGCGGCTTGCTGGTGATCGAAGGCGACGCCGGGGCCCGTTGCGGCATCTCAATGAAAGGCATCGACATCGTGGTCGGCGGCAGCATCGGCCACATGAGCTGCTTCATGGGCCAGGCCGGGCGCCTGGTGGTGTGCGGCGACGCCGGCGATGCGCTGGGCGATTCGCTCTATGAAACGAAGATCTTCGTCAAGGGCAAGGTCGAGTCGCTGGGTTCGGACTGCATCGAAAAAGAGATGCGTCCTGAGCACATCGAAGAGCTGCAGGCGCTGCTGAACAAGGCCGGTTTCAACGAAAAAGCCAGCGATTTCAAACGCTACGGCTCGGCCCGCCAGCTGTACAACTTCAAAGTCGACAACGCCAGCGCGTACTGATCAGGAGCATTTTCCATGAGCGAAAAACAAACCCCCGTCCTGCGCGAATCGGCCACTTTCGACCGCCTGGCCATTCAGGAAATCCAGCGCGCCGCCGAGACCGGCATCTATGACATTCGCGGCGGCGGCACCAAGCGCAAGCTGCCGCATTTCGATGACTTGCTGCTGCTCGGCGCCAGCGTCTCGCGTTATCCGCTGGAAGGCTATCGCGAGAAATGCGGCACCGATGTGGTGCTCGGCAACCGCTTCGCCAAGAAGCCGATCCACCTGAAGATTCCGGTGACCATCGCCGGGATGAGCTTCGGCGCGCTGTCGGCCAATGCCAAAGAGGCGCTGGGCCGTGGCGCGACCATCGCCGGCACCAGCACCACCACCGGTGACGGCGGCATGACCCCGGAGGAGCGCGGTCAGTCGCAGCACCTGGTGTATCAGTACCTGCCGTCACGCTACGGCATGAACCCGGACGACCTGCGCAAGGCCGACGCCATCGAGATCGTGCTGGGGCAGGGCGCCAAACCCGGTGGCGGCGGCATGCTGCTGGGCATGAAGGTGACCGAGCGCGTGGCCGGCATGCGCACCTTGCCGATTGGTGTAGATCAGCGTTCGGCCTGCCGTCACCCGGACTGGACCGGCCCGGATGACCTGGCGATCAAGATCGCTGAAATCCGCGAGATCACGGACTGGGAAAAACCGATCTACGTGAAAATCGGCGCCAGCCGCCCTTACTACGACGTCAAGCTGGCCGTTAAGGCCGGTGCCGATGTGATTGTGCTCGACGGCATGCAAGGTGGCACCGCAGCGACCCAGGAAGTGTTCATCGAACACGTCGGCATTCCGATTCTGCCGGCCATTCCCCAGGCGGTTCAGGCCCTTCAGGAAATGGGTATGCACCGCAAGGTGCAGTTGATCGTCTCCGGCGGCATCCGCAACGGCGCCGACGTGGCCAAGGCCATGGCGCTGGGCGCTGACGCGGTGGCGATCGGCACGGCGGCGCTGATCGCCCTGGGCGACAACCATCCGCGTCTGGATGACGAGCTGAAAAAGATCGGTTCGGCGGCTGGTTTCTATGACGACTGGCAGAACGGTCGCGATCCTGCGGGCATCACGACTCAGGACCCGGAATTGTCCAAACGCCTGGATCCGGTCGAGGGCGGGCGCAGGTTGGCCAACTATTTGCGTGTATTGGTGCTCGAAGCGCAGACCATGGCCCGTGCTTGCGGCAAGTCTCACCTGCATAACCTCGACCCTGAGGATCTGGTGGCCTTGACCGTGGAATCCGCCGCCATGGCCCGGGTGCCGCTGGCCGGGACTTCGTGGATTCCGGGGCAGCAGTACTGAATAAAAGCTAATGAGGTTTCACCAGATATTCCTGGCGAAACCGCCTCCTGTAGGAGTGAGCTTGCTCGCGAATACGGTGTGTCTGTACCAAATCGGGTTCTGACACACCGCGTTCGCGAGCAAGCTCACTCCTACAAGGTTATGCGTGTTCTTGAAAAAGAGGCCAGCAAGGCCCGACGCTTAGGCTTGATCACATCGCTTTCTGCCAGACACTTTTCCATTCATTGCAGGAGCTTCGACAATGGTTAACCGTCTACCCGGCAAATCCCTTCTCGCTTTAATTGCACTCAGTGCGTGCATTCCCCTGGCCCAGGCGGCCGATGCCCCGACATTGAACACCGGCAGCACGGCCTGGATGGTCACCGCGGCCGTGCTGGTGCTGTTCATGTGCCTGCCGGGCCTTGCCCTGTTTTACGGCGGCCTGGTACGGGCCAAGAACATGCTCTCGCTGTTCACTCAGTGTTTCGGCATCGCCGGGCTGGTCGGGGTGCTGTGGGTGATCTACGGCTACAGCATGGTGGTCGACACCACCAACATGGTCGAGGGCGAAGTCAGCTTCAACAGTTTCGTCGGCGGCCTGAGCCGGGCGTTTCTGGCGGGCATGACCCCTGAAAGCCTGGTCGGTGACATCCCGGAGGGTGTGTTCGTGACCTTCCAGATGACCTTCGCCATCATCACCCCGGCGTTGATCGCCGGTGCCTTTGCCGAGCGCATGAAGTTCTCGGCGGCACTGTTGTTCATGGCGATCTGGTTCACCCTGGTCTACGCGCCGGTGGCGCACATGGTCTGGGGCGGGGCGGGAGCCTTGATGCACAACTGGGGCGTGCTGGATTTCGCCGGCGGCACGGCGGTGCACATCAACGCAGGCGTCGCGGCGCTGGCGGCGTGCCTGATGCTGGGCAAGCGCAAGGGGTACGAGAATGCTCCGATGCCGGCGCATAACCTCAGCCTGACCATGGTCGGTGCGGCGATGCTGTGGGTCGGCTGGTTCGGTTTCAACATAGGCTCCGGCGGTGGTCTCAATGGGCTGTCGGGCATCGTCATGCTCAACACCCAACTGGGCGCCTGCGCGGGGATTCTCGGCTGGATGTTCACCGAGTGGCTCAAGGTCGGCAAACCCAGCGCACTGGGCCTGGCCAGCGGTGCATTGGCCGGGCTGGTCGGCATTACCCCGGCGTGTGCTTACGTGGGCGTCGGTGGCGCGCTGGCGATTGGTCTGCTGTGCGGGGTGTTCTGCTACCTGAGCGTGACGGTGCTGAAAAAGCGCTTCGGCTATGACGACAGCCTCGACGTATTTGGCCTGCATGGCATTGGCGGCATGATCGGTGCGGTGTTGACGGGCGTGTTCTGCGTGCCGTCGCTGGGCGGTCTGGTGGAAGGCGTGACCTTGGGTGGTCAGGTGATCGCGCAGATCAAGGGCGTGGTGTTCACTACGGCCTATTGCTTTATCGCCAGCTGGATCATTCTCAAGGTGGTGAAAGTGCTGGTGGGGTTGCGCGCTGACGAGCATGTCGAGGAGATGGGGCTGGACCTGGCTGAGCACAATGAGAGTGCGTACAACCACTGACCGCCCACATCGCGGTTAAAAATGTGGGAGCCGGCTTGCTGGCGAATGCGGTGTGTCATTCACTTAATGTGGAGAATGACACACTGCATTCGCCAGCAAGCCGGCTCCCACAAGGGAATAGCGTTAAACAAAATCCCGGGGTTGTCGCCAGCCCCGGGATTTTGTACCGCAAGATCATTCAACGAAACGCCGGCACCACATGCTTGATGAACAGCTCCAGCGATTTCTTCTTCTCGGCGTGAGGCAGGCTGTTGTCGCACCAGAAGCTGAACTCGTCGACGCCCAGTTCCTGGTAGTACTTGATGCGCGGAATGATCTCTTCAGGTGTGCCGATCATCGCGGTCTTGTGCAGGCTTTCCAGCGCGAATTCAGGACGGTCGGCGAACTTCTCCTCGGGGCTTGGCGCGAGGAAGCCGTTGACCGGCGTGGTCTTGTTGCCGAACCAGGCATCGAAGGTGCGATAGAACTTGGCGATGGCCTTGGCCCCGACTTTCCAGCCTTCGGGATCGTTCTCGGCATGCACGTGGGTGTGGCGCAAAACCATCAGTTGCGGGCGCGGCACGCCCGGGTTGTTGGCCAGTGCGGTTTCGAACTTGTTTTTAAGGTCGACGACTTCCTCGTCGCCCTTCATCAGCGGAGTGACCATCACGTTGCAGCCGTTGGCCACTGCAAAGTTGTGCGAGTCCGGGTCGCGGGCGGCGATCCACATCGGCGGGGTCTTGACCGGTTTCGGCACGCTGGTGGACGTGGGGAATTTCCAGATCTCGCCGTCATGGGCGTAGTCGCCTTGCCACAGCGCCTTGACCACCGGGACCATCTCGCGCAGTGCCTTGCCACCTTCGGAGGCGGGCATGCCACCGGCCATGCGGTCGAATTCGACCTGGTAGGCGCCACGGGCCAGGCCCACTTCCATGCGGCCGTTGCTGATCACGTCCAGCAGCGCGCACTCACCGGCCACCCGCAGCGGGTGCCAGAACGGGGCGATGATGGTGCCCGCGCCCAGGTGAATGGTGGTGGTCTTGCCAGCCAGGTACGCCAGCAGTGGCATCGGGCTTGGGGAAATGGTGTATTCCATGGCGTGGTGTTCGCCGATCCACACGGTGCTGAAGCCGCCTTTTTCGGCCATCAGGGTCAGTTCGGTCAGGTCTTCGAACAGTTGACGATGGCTGACGGATTCATCCCAGCGTTCCATGTGAACGAACAACGAAAATTTCATGACGCTTACCTCGGATTGTTCTTTTGACAGCTACACGTTTTAAGCTTCAGGCCGCAAGTTTAGGCAAGAGCGGGCAGGGCGCCCATCTTCCCGCGGCAATACACCATCGGGCTTGCCGGTTGCTCGGGGACGATCAGGTTTTTGACCGCGCCGACCATGATGGCGTGGTCGCCACCCTCGTATTCGCGCCACAGTTCGCATTCGATGATGGCAGTGGCATTGGCCAGGATCGGGTTACCCAATTCGCTCAACGTCCACTCGATACCGGCGGCCTTGTCCTTGCCTTTGCGGGCGAAGGCGTAGGCTTCGCTTTGTTGCGAGCCGGACAGTAAATGGATGGCGAACCGCTTGTTCTTGATCAGCGTCGGGTAGGAGTCGGAACTGTAGTTGGGGCAGAACAGCACCAGCGGCGGGTCCATCGACAGCGAACTGAAGGCGCTGGCGGTCAGGCCGACCACCTCGCCGTCATCGCCCAGGGTGGTGATCACGGTCACGCCGGAGGGGAAGGAGCCCATGACGGTCTTGTAGGCGGTTGCGTCGATCATTTTGCTACCTCTGCGGTTCGGTGCCGAAGGTGATAAGTTTTGTGTGTCTGATGGTATACCGTAATACCTTTTCTGCAAGTGTTTTTTCTTTCACCTTGAGCCCTGGCAGGTTTTCAAAAGCCCTTGCGAGCCTTGTAAACCGCTGCCTGCGCGTTTGCTGAACCGGTTTTTCCTTATAGATCTGAGCCTTGCCGTTGGTAAAAAAGACCGAGCGGGCAGTTGTAAAATGTTGGCATACCATAATATGGTTGCCTCGCTCGTGAGTGCAGGGATGTGTTTGCGGCGTTCCAAAGCGCGTCATGGCCGCAAGGTTCTGGCAGTCGCTTCATGGTTTTAGCTGGCCACAAAGACAAGAATTCAGGCGAAACGATGACTACATCCGAAACTCATGGCGGCAACGCCACGCATTTGATTGAAAACCACACCGTCGACTACGTTCCGCTGGCCGAGCGTCACGGCAAGGCGCGGGACCTGTTCACCCTGTGGTTCAGCACCAACATCGCACCACTGCCCATCGTCACCGGCGCCATGGTGATCCAGGTGTTTCACCTCAACCTGTTGTGGGGCATCATCGCCATCGCGCTGGGCCACATGATCGGCGGCGTGTTCATCGCCCTGGCCTCGGCCCAGGGCCCGCGCATGGGCATCCCGCAGATGGTCCAGAGTCGCGGCCAGTTCGGCCGCTACGGCGCACTGTTGATCGTGTTCTTCGCGGCGCTGATCTACGTCGGCTTCTTCATTTCCAACATCGTCCTGGCCGGCCAGTCGATCCACGGCATGGCACCGAGCGTGCCGCTGCCTGCGGGCGTGATCATCGGCGCGTTGAGCGCCACGGCCATCGGCGTGATCGGCTATCGCTTTATTCATACCCTCAACCGCATCGGCACCTGGGTCATGGGCGCAGCGTTGCTGGCGGGTTTCATCATGATCTTCAGCCAGGAGCTGCCCGCCGATTTCTTCAGCCGTGGGGCGTACAACTTGTCGGGTTTCCTGGCAACGCTGTGCCTGGGCATCATCTGGCAGATCAGCTTTTCGCCCTACACCTCGGACTACTCGCGTTACCTGCCGTGTGATATCGGCATCGCCAAGCCGTTCTGGGCCACGTTTTTCGGCGCGACCCTGGGCACGACGCTGTCGTTTACGTTCGGCGCGGTAGCGGTGCTGGCAACGCCCGAAGGCACCGAAGCGATGGCGGCGGTCAAGCAGTCGACCGGCGTGCTGGGCCCGGTCCTGATGCTGTTGTTCCTGCTCAACATCATCAGCCACAACGCGCTGAACCTGTACGGCGCGGTGCTTTCCATCGTCACCTCGATCCAGACCTTCGCCGGCAACTGGACGCCGAGCATCAAGGTGCGGGTGATCCTGGCTGCGGTGATTCTGGCGGGCTGCTGCGTCACGGCGGTGGGCGCTTCCGGCGATTTCATCAAGGAGTTCATCGGCCTGATCCTGACGCTGCTGATCGTGCTGGTGCCGTGGGCCTCGATCAACCTGATCGACTTCTACCTGATCAAGCGCGGCAACTACGACATCGCCTCGATTTTCAGCCCTGACGGCGGGATCTACGGGCGCTTCAACCCGCACGCGATCGTGGCGTATTTCATCGGCATCATCGTGCAGTTGCCGTTCGCCAACACCTCGCTGTATGTAGGGCCCTGGGCCAATTACCTGGAAGGGGTGGACCTGTCGTGGCTGGCGGGGTTGTTGATTACCTGCCCGTTGTATTACTGCCTGGCGACGCGGGGCAAGGCTGAACGCATGAAATCCGCCCGCGTGGGATATGCCAAATAACATTGCTTGAAGGCTTGATGCTTTTCCTGTGGGAGTGAGCTTGCTCACGAAAATCCGTTGTCAGACGCCGAGTACAGGGCGGCTGCAATGGCCGTTCGTGAGCAAGCTCACTCCCACAAGTCATTTTGTGCATGCCTTGGGAGCTCACTTGCCTTCCACATCCGCCGAATGCCCACCCTGGCGCTCCGCCACCGCGCGCAACGTCTTGAGCGTCACCATCGGCGCATCGATCACGAACCGGTTCGCCAGCCATGACGGAATCGCCCCGGCGGGCTCGGCCTGCATCTGGTACGTCACCTCGGTTTCCCGCTCGCCCTTGGGCTCCATGATCCACTCGCCGTGCAGTTCGTTGACGCGGATCACCCCCGGCACTTCCGGCTCCATGTCCCTGACCGCGCTCAGGTGGCGGATGAGCGTGCCGTTGTCCAGCTGTTCGGTCTGCACCTGCAGCACCATGTCCCGCACGCTGGCAGGGGCGGGCAGGTCGGTGGTGAGGTAAACGAAGGTCTTGTCGCCGTCGATCTTCAGCAGGCGCATGTTGGCGCAGGCGTAGAGCCACTTGCAGGCGATGGTGAGGTTCTCTTGCAGACGGCTCAGGGTCGGAATGTCGGCCTTGATCGAGGCCACCCCGCGAAAGCTCTGGTAACCCGAACCCACCGGCTGGCTCAAGTAGACCTTGATGCCGTTTTCGTCCCTGGCCAGTTTCCATTGTTCGGCGGCGGCAGGGCCCAGATAGCTGGCCAGCAGCAGGGCGCACAGGACGGGCAGTGTTTTCATGAGAGGCTCCGGGACTGCACGTTGATGGGCGCGGGTCTTCAGAGCATAGGTGAGGTTGTTGCCGGTTGTAACGAACGCAATAAACAACTGTGGGAGCCGGCTTGCTGGCGAATACGGTGTGTCATTCACAGTTGTAGTGACTGACACTCTGCATTCGCCAGCAAGCCGGCTCCCACAAAAGGGAACAGCGTCGGTAATCCACTAGGGCGATCAATGCGCCCCAGCCGCCTTGTTCAGATCACTCTCGGCCCATTCGGTGTACACGCAGGCGTCACTGGTGGCCCAGCGTACGCGCACCTGGTCACCGGCCTTGAGCGGCATGCCCGCAGCGGACAGCGCCTTGACCGTCATCTGGGTGCCGCCGGCGGTCATCACGGTGCAGGTCTGGCTTTCGCCGAGGAACAGCACCTCGCCGACCTTGGCGCTGACCTCGTTCCAGCCGGTGGGCAGCGGTTGCGCGGCGGCCTGTTCGACGCTCAGGGCCTGGGCCTTTTCCGGGCGGATCATCAGCAGCACGTCCTGATCGGTGGTCAACCCCGAGGTCAGGCGAATCGACAGCGCCTGGCCCTCGAAGGTCGCCGCGCCATTGCCTTGAGCCTTGAGCTTGAGGAAGTTCGAGTTGCCCAGGAACGAGGCGACAAAGGCGTTCGGCGGGTTCTGGTACAGGTCGTAGCCGGTGCCCAGGCCGACGATCTTGCCGTGGCTGAAGATCGCGATGCGCTGGGACAGGCGCATGGCCTCTTCCTGATCGTGGGTCACGTAAACGATGGTGATCCCCAGGCGGCGATGCAACTGGCGCAGTTCGTCCTGCAGGTCTTCGCGCAGCTTCTTGTCCAGCGCGCCCAGCGGTTCGTCCATCAGCAGAATGCGTGGCTCGTAGACCAGCGCCCGGGCAATGGCGACCCGTTGCTGCTGGCCGCCGGACAGTTGCGAAGGGCGGCGGTGGGCGAATTTTTCCAGCTGCACCAGCTTGAGCATGGCGTCGACGCGCTTGTCGCGCTCGGCCGCCGACAGTTTGCGAATGGCCAGCGGGAAGGCGATGTTGTCGCGCACCGACAGATGCGGGAACAGCGAGTAACGCTGGAACACCATGCCGATGTCCCGCTTGTGCGGCGGCACGTTCACCAGTGATTTGCCTTCCACCAGAATCTCGCCCGAGCTTGGCGTTTCAAAGCCAGCCAGCATCGACAGCGTCGTGCTCTTGCCCGAGCCGCTGGAGCCGAGGAAGGTCAGGAACTCGCCGTCCTTGATGTCCAGCGAGATATTGTCCACGGCCGCAAAGTCGCCATAGTGCCTGTTCAGGTTGCGCAGGCTGACGAGGGGCTGTTGGGATTGCGAAGCATCTTTGATCACGGCACTCATGAAGGCATTCTCGCTTCGTTGCGGCGACGCAGGGTCGCGGCGATAAACATGACCAGAACGGACAGGCCGATCAGCAGCGTCGAAGCGACGGCGATGACCGGGGTCAGGTCCTGGCGCAGCGTGGTCCACATCTTGACGGGCAGGGTCTGCAGGGTGGGGCTGGCCATCATCACGCTCAGCACCACTTCATCCCACGACACCAGAAAGGCGAACAGGGCGCCGGCGACCATGCCCGGACGAATCGCCGGGAACGTCACCTTGAGCACCGCCTGAATCCGCGAGGCGCCGCAGATCACCGCGGCATCTTCGATCGACTGGTCGAACAGCTTGAGCGAGTTGATGATCGAGATGATGGTGAACGGCAGCGCGACGATCACATGGCTGACCACGAAGGACACCAGGGTGCCGGTGTAGCCGAGTTTGAGGAACAGCGCATAGACCGCCACCGCGATGATCACCAGCGGCACGATCATCGGCAGGGTGAACAGGCCGTACAGCATGTCGCGGCCCGGGAAGCGCCCGCGCACCAGAGCAAAGGCGGTCGGCAGGCCCAGCAGCACGGCGAAGATCGTGGTCAGCACCGCGACTTTCAGGCTGGCGAGGGCTGCGGCCATCCAGTCCGGGTTGCTGAAGAACTGCATGTACCACTTCAGCGTCCAGCCCGGCGGCGGAAACACCAGCCACTGGGACGAGCCGAACGACAGCAGCACGATGAACACGATCGGCAGCAGCAAAAACAGCGCGATCAGCCCGGTGACCGAATACAGGCCCCAGCGCAGGCGCGGGCTCATGGCATTGGGTGTCAGGAGCATGGCGGGTCACCTCGCGTGGTTGGAGCCGACCGGGGATTCCGGTTGCAGCTTGAGGTAGAAGTAGAACAGCACCAGGGTGATGACGATCAGCAACGCCGCTGCCGCACTGGCCAGGCCCCAGTTGAGGAACGATTGCACCTGCTGGACGATGAACTCCGGCAGCATCATGTCCTGGGCGCCGCCGAGCAGGGCCGGGGTGACGTAGTAACCCAGCGACATCACGAACACCATCAGGCCCCCGGAAAACAGCCCCGAGCGGCACAGCGGCAGGAACACCTTGACGAAGTTGGTCCAGGGGCTGGCGCCGCAGATGGAGCCGGCCTGCAGCACCATCGGGTCGATGGCGGCCATGGTCGCCTGCAGCGGCAGCACGATGAACGGGATCATGATGTAGCTCATGCCGATCACCACGCCGGTGAGGTTATGCACCATTTCCAGCGGCTGATCGATGATGCCCATGGCCATCAGCGCCTTGTTGATCACACCCGAAGCCTGCAGCAGTACAAGCCAGGAGTAGGTGCGCGCCAACAGGCTGGTCCACATCGACAGCAGCACGATGTTGAGCATCCAGCGGCCCCAGCCACGGGGCACCAGGGTGATCGCCCAGGCCAGCGGAAAGCCCAGCAACAGGCTGAACAGCGTGACCAGCCCGGCCACCGAGAAGGTGTTGAACAGCACGCGGGAGTACGCCGAGTTGGCGAACAGTTGTTCGTAGTTGCCAAGGCCGGGCACGGGCTCCAGCACGCCGCGCAACAGCAGGCCGATCAGGGGTGCGAAGAAGAACAGGCCGAGGAAAATCAGGGCCGGCAGCAGGTTGCGGCTGCCTTTCCAGCGGTGTGACAGGGTATTGGTCTGTTTCATCGTCACGGCCTGGGTGGATGCCGCGCCGGCGGTGCTGGACGCACCACCGGCCGGGTTGGATTGACGGGACGCGAGGGCCGTCATCTTTACTTGACCAGCCATTCGTTCCACCGTGACGCGATGGCTTGACCGTTCTTGGCCCAGTACGCGAAGTCGAGAGTGATCTGGTCGTCAGGATAGGCGGTTGGCAGATCCTTCGCCAAAGTCGAATCAAGACGCGGCACGCTGTCCAGGTTGACCGGCGCATAGGCGGTCAGGTTGGAGAAGTCGGCCTGGCCCTTGGCGCTGGCGGCTTCGGCGATCAGCTTCATGGCCGCATCCTTGTTCTTGGCGCCCTTTGGCACCACGAGGAAATCAGCCATGACCAGGTTCTGTTTCCAGCTCACGCCTACCGGTGCGCCGTCCTGCTTGAGGGCGTAGGTGCGGCCGTTCCAGAACTGGCCCAGCGAGGCTTCACCGGACGCCAGCAGTTGCTGCGATTGCGCGCCGCCGCCCCACCAGACGATGTCTTTCTTGATGGTGTCGAGTTTCTTGAAGGCGCGGTCCAGGTCCAGCGGGTAGAGCTTGTCTTTCGGCACGCCGTCAGCCAGCAGGGCCAGCTCCAGCACGCCGGGGCTCGGCCATTTGTACAGGGCGCGTTTGCCGGGGTAGGTCTTGGTGTCGAACAGCGCCGACCAGTCTTCAGGCTTGGCCTTGCCGAGTTTGTTCTCGTTGTAACCGAGGACGAAGGAGAAGAAGAACGAACCCACGCCGTGGTCGGACTGGAAGCGCGGATCGATGCGGTCTTTCTTGATCACGCTGAAGTCCAGCGGTTCGAGCAGACCTTCGCTGGCCGCACGCAGGGCGAAGTCGGCTTCGACGTCGACCACGTCCCAGGACACGTTGCCGCTTTCGACCATGGCCTTGAGTTTGCCGTAGTCGGTCGGACCGTCCTGAACCACGGCGGTGCCGGTGTTCTTGGTGAAGGAATTGGCCCAGGCCTGCTTTTGTGCATCCTGGGTCGAGCCGCCCCAGCTGACGAAGTTGACGCTGTCAGCCGCCATGGCTGCGTGACACGAGAGCGCCAATACACCTGCTGTCAGGACCGCTGTTGCACGTTGAATCAACACCATTTTTTCGCCCTCATTTGTTGTGTTTTTGAGCGGGCTGCTCGGTCCTGCACGACATGTCCTGACACTCGGTGATGCTGCGTTGAAAACAGCCTCGATCGCGAGCCCGGTCGGAATGCTCATTTACAGCTCGTAGACTCCGCTTCCTCGGCTGTTTTCGCCTTGCCTCACCTTCGCGTCAGAACATCTCGTACAGAACCTCTTGCCCGCCTGTCGGGAGCAGTGGACTCGCAGCATTTGGGGCTACGGGCCTTTAAAAACGGGGCCTGTCAGATGTTCTTGTTTGTGCTGTCCCTGGCGGGTACACCTGACGAAAAAATCCTCGGCCTACGGAATGTCATATTATGGTATTCCAAACTTTCTGCAAGCACTTTGCCGCTTCTGATGCCTTGATTTTTCGTGTTTCTGTGACGAACGGAAGGGCAAAGGATGCTGTATTCGGCGCGCTACTGATTTGGCTCTGCAGCGCGCCGTATGGTCACGTTCAGCCTGAAAAAGGAATGCTTTCAACCACTTCCAGATCGTAGCCGGTGAGCCCTGCGTACTTGAGCGGCGGGCCCAGGTGACGCAGCTTGCCCACGCCGATGTCTTGCAGGATCTGCGCCCCGGTGCCGACTTCCGAATAAATCCGCGACTGCGAGCGGGTGTACTGGCGCGGTGGCTGGGTCAATTGCGGGATTCGTTCGAGCAACGCCTGGGACGATTCATGGTTGGCCAGCACCACGACCACGCCGCGACCTTCCTCGGCGACCTTTTGCAGGGCCGCCCAGAGCGTCCAGTTGGCCGGGCCGTTGTACTCGGCGCCGACCAGGTCGCGCAGCGGGTCGACCACGTGCACACGCACCAGCGTCGGCTCGTCGCGGCGCACGTCGCCCATGACCATGGCCATGTGCACACCGCCTTCGATGCGGTCTTCGTAGCTGATCAGGCGGAAGGTGCCATGCACTGTCGGCAGTTCGCGCTCGCCGATGCGCACGATGGTGTGCTCGGTGCTCAGGCGGTAGTGGATCAGGTCGGCGATGGTGCCGATGCGGATGCCGTGCTTCTGGGCGAAGCGCTCCAGATCCGGTCGACGGGCCATGGTGCCGTCGTCGTTCATCACTTCGACGATCACCGAGGCCGGGGTGAAACCGGCCAGGCGCGCCAGGTCGCAACCGGCTTCGGTGTGGCCGGCGCGGGTCAGTACGCCACCTTCGCGGGCGCGCAGCGGGAAAATATGCCCCGGTTGCACCACGTCCTCGGCAGTGGCATTGGCTGCGACGGCCGCCTGCACAGTGCGGGCACGGTCAGCGGCGGAAATGCCGGTGGTCACGCCGGTAGCGGCTTCGATGGACACGGTAAACGCGGTGGAGAACACGCTGCCGTTGCTCGGCACCATCTGTTCCAGGCCCAGACGCTGGCAGTGCTCGTCGGTGAGGGTCAGGCAGATCAGCCCGCGCGCTTCGTTGGCCATGAAGCTGATGGCCTGCGGCGTGCAGCGGTCGGCGGCGAGCAGCAGGTCGCCTTCGTTTTCCCGGTCCTCGTCATCGACCAGCAGGACCATCTTGCCCTGGCGGTAGTCTTCGATGATGTCTTCGATGCGGTCGAACGCCATACTCGGGATCTCTTTTTTATGAAGGGAGGATAACAAGGGAAAATCGTGGTATACCATAAGACAGAATATTTCACAGATTCACCCTTTTTGAAACTACAGCGTTGAAACCTGAGCATTGACCATAAAAGAGAGAGTGCAATGAAGGCCTACTGGATCGCCCACGTCGACATCAACGACCCGACGCAATACACCGAGTACACCCAGCGCGGCCCGGCTGCGTTCAAGAAGTACGGCGGCAAGTTCCTCGCCCGCGGCGGCCGCGCCGAAGCGCTGGAAGGGCGCAAGACCCCACAGCGCAGCGTGGTGATCGAGTTCGAGTCCTACGAACAGGCGCTGGCGTGCTACCACTCGCCCGAGTACCAGGAAGCCATGAGCCACCGCCAGGGCGCGGCCCATGCCGAGATCGTGATTGTCGAGGGGTTTGAGGGGTAACGGATACGCAGACTCTGTAGGAGCGAATTCATTCGCGATGCGTCGGAACATCCAACGCATCTGCGTGGCCTGGAACATTTTTCGCGAATGAATTCGCTCCTACAGAGCGTGTGACCGATCGCCGTCATGCGGCAGGTTCAGCGAATGAAATGCACCTTCCCGGTGTCATCATTGCCGACATAAATCCCGTACACCCCGGCCTGGCGCTCGGCGATGTAGCGTTCCAGGATCTGCCGGATGGCCGGGTAGTAGATGCTGTCCCAGGGAATATCTTCCGGGTCGAAGAAGCGGCAGGCCAGGGTTTCCGGGCCGAACTGGCCGGTGACTTCCAGGGCGATGGCGCGAAAGACGATGTACACCTCGCTGATCTGCGGCACGCTGAAGATGGAGTAGGGCGAGACGATTTCGGCGCGCACGCCGCTTTCTTCCCAGACTTCCCGCAGCGCCGCCTGCTCGGTGGTCTCGCCAGCCTCCATGAACCCGGCCGGCAGCGTCCAGGTGCCGGGCCGTGGCGGGATCGCGCGCTGGCACAAGAGGTACTTGCCTTCGCGCTCGATGATGCAGCCGGCGATGATCTTCGGATTGACGTAGTGGACGTACTGGCAGCCCCCGCACATCAGCCGCTCGTGGGTGTCTCCGTCAGGAACGCGCCGGGCGAGGTCGGCGCTGCCACATTGCGGACAAAAGCGCGGGGCTGGCATGTCAGTGTCCTATGCGCGGTTCCTTCAGAACCACGGGTTCGACGATGTCGCGCACCTTGGTGCCATCGTCCTGTTTGGATTTGAGGTAATCGAGCGCGACCTTCGCGGCGCTGCGCACGTGATCCACCGAGGCCTGATGCGCGGCCAGTGGATCGCCGCTCTTGATCGCTTCGACCATCTTTTCCATTTCCCGGTTGCTCGCGCCGCGACGGTTTTCCTGGGAGACCGAGGTCGCCCGCAGGTAGCTGATGCGTGCCTGCAACTGGCGCAGCTGGGTGGCCGCCACATGGTTGCCCGAGCCTTCGAGCAGCACGTCGTAGAAGCCCTGAACCGAATCGAGCACCTGCTGCAGGTCGCCTTCCTTCAGCGCTTCGCTGTTTTCGTTGAGGGCTTTTTCCAGGGCACGGATGTCCTTGGCCTTGGCGCGCAGGGTGAACAGCTGAACGATCATGCCTTCGAGCACGCAACGCAGCTCGTAGATGTCGCAGGCGTCTTCCAGGGTGATGATGGCCACGCGCGGGCCCTTCGCGTCGGCGAATTCCACCAGGCCTTCGGATTCCAGATGGCGCAGGGCTTCGCGGACGGAGGTGCGGCTGACGCCGAGGCGGTCGCACAGGTCGCGTTCGACCAGGCGGTCACCGGGCAGCAGCTGGAAGTTCATGATCGCGCTGCGCAGTTTGTCCAGCACGATTTCCCGCAGGGTGACGGGGTTGCGGTTGACCTTGAATGTGTCGTCGAGTGGCAGGCGTTTCATGGGTTCCGCTCTTGAGTTGGCTGTCCGGCCATTGCCCGGATTACAGGCAGCGGGGACAGCCAGGGGTGATTAGGGGTCTGTCGACCAAAACGTCGCGCAGTTTATCACGCCGCGCGACGCCAACCAGCAGGCCCATCGACACCGATGGGCCCTGTTTCACCTCTTTTCTTGCCAATTTCAGCCGCAGAACTCAACCAAGGCTTGGCAATGGCCCCAGTTTGCCGCGGTGATAGACCATCGGCGTGACCGGCTCGTGAGGCAGGATCAGGTTCTTCACCTCGCCGACGATGATCGCGTGATCGCCGCCGTCGTACTCGCGCCACAGCTCGCATTCGATGATCGCCGTGGCGCGGATCTTCGAAGACTCGCTGAGCAGCGGGTTGCCCAGCTCGCTCAGGTGCCAGTCGATGCCTTTGGCCTTGTCCTTGCCTTTACCCGCAAAAGCATAGGCTTCGGCTTTCTGGTCTGCCGACAACAGGTGAATCGCGAACTGCTTGCTGTCGCGCAGCACCGGGTAGGTGTCCGACGCGTAGTTGGGGCAGAACAGCACCAGTGCCGGCTCGATCGACAACGCGCTGAACGCGCTGGCGGTGATGCCGACGATGCCGCCCTCCGGGTCCAGGGTGGTGACCACCGTGACCCCGGACGGGAAGCTGCCCATGACGTCTTTGTAAATGCCGGGTTCGATCATGCTGCAAACCTCGCTCAACGCATCACGAAAGGATCGGGCATCGGTTCTTGCGAGAGGTTGATCCACACCGTTTTAAGTTCCGTGTAGGCCAGTACCGAATCGATACCGCTCTCGCGACCGTAGCCGCTGTTCTTGAAACCGCCGATCGGCGCCATGGCCGACACGGCGCGGTAGGTGTTGACCCAGATGATGCCTGAGCGCACGTCGCGGGCCAGGCGATGGGCGCGGCCCAGATCGCGGGTCCAGATCCCGGCTGCCAAGCCGAATTGCGAGTCGTTGGCGATGGCCAGCGCTTCGGCTTCATCTTTGAAGCGGATCACCGAGGCGACCGGGCCAAAGACTTCTTCCTGCATGATTTTCATCGAGTTGGCGTCGCATTCGAACAGCGTCGGCTCGTAGAACCAGCCATCGCTGCCGGTCTGTGCGCGCTTGCCGCCGGTGCGCAGGCGCGCGCCTTCGGCCAGGGCGTCGGCCACCAGACCTTCGACCACCGCCAGTTGTTGCGCGGTCGCCATCGGGCCCATTTCGCTGGTTTCGTCCTGCGGATTGCCGATGCGGATGCGCTGGGCGCGGGCCACCAGGCGCTCGACGAATTCGTCGTAGATTTCGTCCTGCACCAAAAGGCGCGAACCCGATACGCAGCTCTGGCCGGAAGCGGCATAGATCCCGGCGACGGCGCCGTTGATCGCGCTGTCCAGATCGGCGTCGGCGAAGATGATGTTCGGCGATTTACCGCCCAGCTCCAGCGACAGTTTGGCGAAGTTCTCGGCGCTGCTGCGCACCACGTGACGGGCCGTGGCGGCGCCGCCGGTGAAGGCGATCTTGCGCACCAGCGGGTGACGGGTGAGGGCGGCGCCGGTGCTTGGGCCGTAGCCGGTGACCACGTTGACCACGCCCGGCGGAATCCCGGCTTCCAGGGCCAGACGCGCCAGCTCCAGAATGGTCGCCGAAGCGTGTTCGGACGGCTTGAGCACGATGGTGTTGCCGGCGGCCAGCGCTGGTGCCAGCTTGATCGCGGTCAGGTACAGCGGGCTGTTCCAGGGAATGATCCCGGCCACCACGCCGATCGGCTCGTGCACGGTGTAGGCAAACAGGTCCGGCTTGTCCAGCGGCAGGGTGCCGCCTTCGAGCTTGTCGGCAAGGCCTGCGGTGTAATGGAAAAACTCAGGCAAATAGCTGACCTGGCCGCGGGTTTCGCGGATCAGCTTGCCGTTGTCGCGGCTTTCCAGCTGCGCCAGTTTTTCCTTGTTCTCGGCGATCAGATCGCCCAGGCGACGCAGCAGTTTGCCCCGCGCGGTGGCGGTCAGTTTGCGCCAGGCCGGGTTCTCAAAGGCCGCCTGCGCGGCCTGCACGGCACGCTCGACGTCGGCTTCGGCGGCGTCAGGCAGTTCGGCCCAGGGTTGCGCCAACGCCGGGTTGAGGCTTTCGAAGGTCTTGCCGGACAGCGCATCGACCCACTCTCCGCCGATGCACATCTGAAAACGGGTAAGGCTCATGCAACGATCCCCTTTACCGAAGTGTTTTGCGCGTCTGCCTGCTTGAGGAAATCGAGCAGCATCTGATTGACCAGACGCGGCGACTCAACCGGCATCATATGCCGCTGCTCGGCAAGTATCTGCACTTGCGCGCCCTTGATGCGCAGGGCCAGCTGGCGCGCCATGTCGGGCGTGGAGCCGGGGTCCAGCTCGCCAGTGGCCACCAGTGTCGGCGCCTGGATGCTGCCCAGATCGTCGGCGCGGTACATGTCCTGGGTGGCGAACAGTTTGTAAGTGGTGAGGTAACCCTGCGGATCGTTGCTGGCCAGCACTTGGCGGATCGCCGCGATCTGCGCCGGGTTGGCGGCCTGATATTCGCTGCTGAACCAGCGCGACAGCGCTTCGGCGGCGTTGGCATCAGGGCCGTGTTCGGCGGCCTGGCTAGTGCGGGCGATGACGCCTGCACGCTGCTCGGGGCTGCGGTTGAATACGCTATTGAGAATGACCAGCCCCGCCAGTTGCTGCGGGAAGTGCAGGGCGAAGGCCCGTGCGACCAGGCCGCCCATGGAGAAACCGATGACCGTGGCGCAGGGCAGGCCCAGGTGCTCCAGCAGTTCATGCAGTTGCTCGGCGTAGCCGGGCAGGCCGGTCTCGGGATCAGGACGCGGGCTCGCACCATGACCGAGCATGTCGTAGGCAATGACTCGATAGTGCGGGGCCAGACCAACCATCTGTCCTCCCCACATCTCCTTGTTCAGACCGACCCCGTGGATCAACACCACGGGGTGGCCTTGGCCGGTCGCCAGATAACTGGTGCCGGCCGGGGTGCGTTCAGCGGTGAGCCGAATCATTTGGATCGCTCCTGCACAGGCCTTGTACGGCCGATTGAAAGCTGCTGCGCTCGGCAATACGGCGTTAAAAACAGGCGAAAAATGCTCATTTAGAACACCTGGACTCCGCTTTTTCGCCTGCTTTTGCCTTGTCTTGCCTTCGCTCGCGACGCTTTCAAACGGCCTTATTAGTATGTTTTCTCGGCGTCGGATTACTGGGCTTTCTCGGCAGCCAGCTCTTCCAGGTCGATGTAACGGTTGCCGATGCGCGGGTGCAGACGACCGCCATTGGCCGCGCCCAGCACCACGACGATTTCGTCGGCGCGTGGCGAGTCTTCGATCTGCATTTCCAGGGTGATGTAGTGCGAGCGCAGGCCTTCGTCGTCCTTGTGCATCATCGGGATCTGGATCGAAGTGCCCGGGCCGCCGCGCTTGTTGGTGAAGGAGAGGTAGCTCTTGGCTTTCACGGCTTCACGGTAGTGGTTGCCGAAGCGCAGGGTGTGGATCACGGCAGACGCGTGCTCGATTTCACCGTCGGCACCGACCACGGCGGCTTTGCCGTAGGCCTGGATCTTGTCGGCGCCGCCGATCAGGCCGGTCAGGCGTTCGACCATCATCGCGCCCAGGTCCGAGCAGTTGGCGCGGATTTCAGGCTTGAGGTCTTGAACGAAACCGCGACCCAGCCAAGGGTTCTTCATCACCACGGCCAGGCCGACCATGGTCACCGGCGTGTCGGTGGCCTTGCCGCCTTCGATCAGGGTTTCTTCGAGGTAGCTGACGATCTTGCGAATTTCGAAACTCATGAGTGGCTCCCGGGTTCTTGATCAGATTGTTGATGGGGGTTTGTATTTGGTCTGATGGTATACCATAAGATTGATCGTGCAAGTGGTTTGTTAGCACTTGTGTCGAAAAAGGGGTTTTGAGGCGACGCATGGCCTGAAGGAGAACGCGCACCTCACGCGTGGCATGAAGACGTACGCGCAACTGTAGGAGCGCACGAGCCATGCGAGGCCGCGATCTGGCGCGCAGCGGCAGCAAACCCTGCGCACGCGGTGTGTCAGATACATCAGCGATTACCGGATTTACGACTGCTGCGCAGCCGATCGCGGCCTCGCGGGGCTCGTGCGCTCCTACAGGTACAGGATCGGCAGAATCTCGGAGTCAGTCAGGGAGCAGACAAGAGGTGCTGGTCAGCGCTCGCCGAAAAGAGTACAAATGTACTCCATGACGAATCTATCCCCAAAACGCGCTGCCATCCTGACCTTCATCCGTGATCGCATCGCTCAAAATGGCCAGCCGCCCAGCCTTGCGGAAATCGGTGAAGCCTTCGGCTTCGCTTCCCGTAGCGTGGCGCGCAAGCACATCGTGGCGCTCACCGAAGCCGGTTTTATCGAAGTCACCGCCCATCAGGCGCGGGGCATTCGCCTGGTCGAACACCGAAAGCGCGCCGAAATGCTGGAAATCCCGGTACTGGGCCGCGTGGCCGCCGGTGCGCCGATCGGCCCGGACATCGACATCCACGACACCTTTACCCTCGACAGCCGTACCTTTTTGCGCGTCCCCGACTATCTGCTGCGGGTCAAAGGCGATTCGATGATCGAAGACGGCATTTTCGACGGCGATCTGGTGGGCATCCTGCAACAGGCCGACGCGCGAGACGGCGAGATCGTCGTCGCCAGGCTCGATGGCGAAGTGACCATCAAGCGTTTGGAGCGGGGCAAGGATGAATTTCGTCTGTTGCCACGCAACCCGGCCTACGCGCCAATCATCGTGCGCGCCGATCAGGATTTCGCCATCGAAGGCGTATTCTGCGGCCTGGTGAGGCGCGAATGATGGGCGCGGTGGTCAGTCTCGATGCATTGCTGGACGAACGCCGGGTCTGGAAAGGCCGCCCGCAGGCAAAACCTGTGGGCGAGCAACCCACCGGCCACGCCTTGCTCGATGCGGCATTGCCCATCGGCGGCTGGCCACCGGCGGCGCTGAGCGAAATTCTCATTCCGGCCCATGGCAGCGGCGAGTTGCGCCTGCTCTGGCCCACCCTGGCGCGGCTGGCCGACAAGGGCGAGCGGATCGTGCTGGTGGCGCCGCCCCATGTGCCGTATCCGCAAGCCTGGCAGGCGGCAGGTATCGACCTGCGTCAACTGTCGGTGATCGACGCCGACGAGCGCGATGCCCTGTGGGCGGTCGAGCAATGCTTGCGCTCGGGCAGTTGCGGCGCAGTGCTGTGCTGGCCGGGCAAGGTCGATGACCGGGCCCTGCGCCGCTTGCAGGTGGCGGCCGAAACCGGCGAAACCCTGGCCTTTGCCTGTCGCAGCCAACAGGCGGCGGCCAACCCGTCGCCGGCGGCCCTGCGCCTGGCCATCGATGTGCGTCCCAGCCAGTTGCGGGTACTCAAGTGCCGGGGCGGGCTGGCGCCGGCATCACCCATTCCGTTCGCGCAGGACGCTTGAGGTCGGCATGCTCTGGGCCTGTGTTGTGCTGCCGCAACTGGCACTGGACGGCGTCATGCGCCGTCGCGCCGAGCCTGAACGTGCGCTGGCCCTGATCAGCGGCCCAGTCCAGCGCCGGGTGCTGCAGACCGTCAATGCCGCAGCGCGGGCGCTGGGCTTGCGTGCCGGGCAGTCGCTGACGGCGGCCCATGCCATGAGCCGCGATTTCGACACCGTTGAGTACGATCCGGGCGAAACCGAGCGCTCCCATCGACTGCTGGCGGCCTGGGCCTACGGTTTCAGCTCCCAGGTCAGCCTGAAATACCCGCGCGTGCTGCTGATGGAAGTCGAATCCAGCCTGGGGCTGTTCGGCCCCTGGCCGCTGTTCGAAGCGCGCTTGCGCCACGAACTGACAGAAATGGGCTTCAGCCACCGTATTGTCGTTGCGCCCAATCCGGTGGCGGCGCGGATGCTGGCCAATGCCCATGACGGTCTGGCCATCACCTGCAACGAGCAACTGGAGCGGGTGCTGGAACAGATGCCGGTCAATCGCATCGGCTTGCCCGAGGAGGTGTCCACCGCGCTGATGCGCATGGGCCTGCAGCGTTTGTGTCAGGTGCTGGCATTGCCGCGCGACACCCTGGCCCGGCGCTTTGCCGCCACGCTGCTGCAGCATCTGGACACCTTGCTCGGGCGTCGGCCGGTGGCGCTTGAGTGTTACGTGCCACCAGATCATTTCGAGACCCGCATCGAGCTCAATTTCGACGTCGAATCCCATCAGGCGCTGCTGTTTCCCTTGAAGCGCATGATCGCCGACCTGGCGCTGTTCCTCGGCGGGCGCGACAGTGGCGTGCAGCGTTTCGTCATTCACCTGGAGCACGTGCCCAGTGTCGGCAGCGTGGCCCCCGACACCCTGATTCCGGTGGGCCTGCTCAGTGCCGAGCGCGAGGCCAACATGTTGTTCGAGCTGGCGCGAGGGCGGCTGGAACAGGTGCAGGTACCGTCGCCCGTACGTGCTTTGCGCCTGCAGGCCAATGACCTGCCAGCGTTCGTGCCCTCCCACCGCGAGCTGTTCGATGATCGGCCGCAACAGAACATGCCCTGGGAGCAATTGCGCGAACGCCTGCGGGCACGGCTGGGGGACGAGGCCGTCAGCGGGCTGGCTTTTCAGGCCGATCACCGGCCCGAATGCGCATGGCTGCCGAACAACACCGGCAAACCGGTGATCGCCACCCATCGCGTGCCGCGTCCGGGCTGGCTGCTGCGCGAGCCCGAGCCGTTGACGCCCTCGGCGGTGCGGGTGCTGGCCGGGCCCGAACGCATCGAGTCCGGCTGGTGGGACGGCGGCGACATGCGCCGCGACTACTTTCTGATCGAAACCCGCAGCGGCCAGCGCGGCTGGGCCTATCGCAAGGTCAATGACGACGGCGGCCTGTTGCTGCACGGCTGGTTCGCATGAACTGCGAATACGTCGAGCTACATTGCCTGTCCAATTTCAGCTTTCAGCGCGGAGCCTCCAGCGCCGAAGAACTGTTCGAGCGGGCGAAGAAACAGGGCTATCAGGCGCTGGCGATCACCGATGAGTGCACCCTGGCCGGCATCGTGCGGGCCTGGCAGGCGTCGATCAAAAGTGAAGTACCGCTGATCGTCGGCAGTGAAATCACGGTCGAGAACGGCCCGAAAATCGTCTTGCTCGCGGAGAATCTGGCGGGCTATCAGGCGCTGTGCAAGCTGATCACTCAAGGGCGGCGACGCAGCAAGAAGGGCGAGTACCGCCTGTTGCCCGAGGACTTCGACACACCGCTCGATGGCCTGCTGGCGCTGTGGCTGGCGGATCTGGACCAACCGGTCGAAGCTCGTCTGGCCCAGGGAGACTGGCTGCGTGGCAAGTTTCCAGAGACCCTGTGGCTGGGCGTCGAGCTGCATTGTGGCCCGGATGACCGGCAGCGGCTCGCCACCTTGCTGGCGCTGGCCGACACCTTGGCCATCCCGGCAGTGGCCTGTGGCGATGTGCACATGCACGCCCGGGGACGTCGCGCCTTGCAGGACACCATGACCGCCATCCGCCATCACACCACCGTGGCCGAGGCCGGGCACCGGCTGTTTCCCAACGGCGAACGGCATTTACGCTCGCGGGCGGTGCTGGCGGATCTGTATCCCGCGCACTTGCTGGAGGAGACTCTGGTCATCGCCCGGCGCTGCTGTTTCGATTTCAAGCAACTGCAGTACGAATATCCCCGGGAACTGGTGCCAAAGGGGCATACCCCGACCAGTTGGCTGCGTGAATTGACCGAGCAGGGCGCACGCAAGCGCTGGCCAAAAGGCGTACCCACCGTTGCGCGGGAGAACATCGAAAAAGAGCTGCGCATCATTGCTCTCAAGAAGTACGAGAGCTATTTCCTGACGGTGCACGACATCGTCCGTTATGCCCGTGATCGGGCCATTCTCTGCCAGGGCAGGGGCTCGGCTGCCAACTCGGCAGTCTGCTTCGCGCTGGAAATCACCGAGCTGGACCCTTCGAAGGTCAACTTGTTGTTCGAGCGCTTCATCTCCGAAGAGCGCAACGAGCCACCGGACATCGACGTCGATTTCGAGCACGAACGTCGCGAGGAGGTCCTGCAATACGTGTTTCGCCGCTATGGCCGGGGCAGGGCGGCGCTGACCGCGGTCGCCAGCACCTATCACGGCGCTGGCGCGGTTCGCGATGTAGCGCGGGTGCTAGGGCTGCCGCCGGACCAGATCAACGCGCTGGCCGATTGCTGCGGGCGCTGGACTGACAACCTGCCGCCCGCCGAGCGCCTGCGCGAAAGCGGCTTCGAGCCGGACAGCCCGGTGTTGCGCCGGGTGCTGACCCTGGCCGGTGAGCTGATCGGCTTCCCCCGGCATTTGTCCCAGCACCCCGGCGGTTTCGTCATTTCCGAACAACCGCTGGAAAGCCTTGTGCCGGTGGAAAACGCCGCCATGGCCGAGCGCACCATCATCCAGTGGGACAAGGACGATCTGGATCTGGTAGGCCTGCTCAAGGTCGACATTTTGGCGCTGGGCATGCTCAGTGCGTTGCGCCGCACCTTCGATCTGGTCGAACTGCATCGGCACAAGCGCTGGACCATCGCCGACATTCCGGCAGACGACAAACCTACCTACGACATGATCAGCCGCGCCGACACCATCGGCGTGTTTCAGATCGAATCGCGGGCGCAGATGTCGATGCTGCCCAGGCTCAGGCCGCAGAAGTTCTACGATCTTGTGATCGAGGTGGCCATCGTCCGCCCGGGGCCGATTCAGGGCGATATGGTGCATCCGTATCTGCGGCGGCGTAACGGCGAAGAAGAGGAGACCTATCCATCGGAAGAACTTCGGGATGTCTTCAAACGCACTCTGGGCGTGCCGCTGTTTCAGGAACAGGTCATGCAACTGGCGATTGTCGCGGCCAACTACACGCCTGGTGAGGCCGACGAGTTGCGCCGCTCAATGGCGGCATGGAAGCGTCATGGCGGCCTTGAGTCTCATTACGAACGCCTCAGTCAGCGAATGGGCAAAAAAGGTTATGAAAAAGCCTTCATCGACCGCATCTTCGAACAGATCAAAGGCTTCGGCAGTTACGGCTTTCCCGAATCCCACGCCGCCAGTTTCGCCCTGTTGACCTACGCCAGTTGCTGGCTCAAATGCCATGAACCGGCGGCGTTCACCTGCGCCCTGATCAACAGCTGGCCCATGGGCTTCTACAGCCCGGACCAGTTGCTGCAGGACGCCCGCCGACACCACATCGACGTGCACCCGGTGGATGTGCGCTACAGCGACTGGGACTGCTCGCTGGAGCCGGTGCCGGGCCGCGAGTACACCCAGGATCTGGCGATTCGCATGGGGCTGCGGATGATTCGCGGCTTTCGCGAAGAAGACGCCCGGCGTATCGAACAGGCCCGCAGCTTGCGCGAGTTCAGGGACGTGACCGACCTGTGCGTGCGCGCTGACCTGGACAACCGCGCCCGCGCCGCATTGGCCGATTCCGGCGCGCTGCGCGGGCTGGCCGGCCATCGGCATCGGGCCCGCTGGGAAGTGGCCGGGGTCGAGGTGCAGCGGCCGCTGTTCGGCGATGACTGCTTTGCCGACGAGGCGCAGGTAGCCTTGCCGCTGCCCAGCGTGGCGCAGGATCTGAAGGCCGATTACGACACCCTCGGCACCACCCTGGGGCCGCACCCGCTGGCGATACTGCGCCATTCACTGGCCGCCAGGCGCTTTCGCAGTTCGAAGGATCTGTTGGGCGAAGAGCACGGTCGCAGCTTCAGTGTCGCCGGGCTGGTGGTCGGCAGGCAGCGCCCCGGCACCGCCAGTGGCGTGACCTTCGTCACCCTGGAGGATGAACACGGGATGATCAACGTGGTGGTCTGGCGCGACCTGGCCGAGCGTCAGCGCAAGGTGCTGGTGGGCTCGCAACTGCTGCAGGTGTTCGGCAAGTTCGAATACCAGAAGGGCGTGCGGCACATCATCGCCCAGCGGCTGTTCGACCTGACGCCGCTGTTGACCGGCCTTGATGTGCGCAGCCGGGATTTCAAATGATTTTGTCGCTTTTGATTCTGCCCGAGGGGCGTAGGAGTAGGGCTTGCCCGCGATCTGGCGCGCAGCGGCAGCAAAGCCATCCGCCTCTGTCGTGCCAGACGAACCGCATTCACCGGATTTGCTGCCGGTTCCCGGCAGATCGCCGACAAGTCGGGCTCCCACGCCCTCTGGGCAGAAGCGGGTTACACCTCTACCTTCACCGCGCGCCCGGTCTTGATCGACTCCAGCGCGCAATTGGCCAGGTGCAGCGCCTTCAACCCATCCCGTGCGTTGGTCGGCAGCGGCTCGCCGGCTTTCACTGCGGCGATGAACTGGTTCAACTCGTTGCGGTACGAATCGGCATAGCGCTCCAGGAAGAAGTTCTGCAACGGCTCCAGCATCTCGGTCTGGCTGGCGCTGTAGCTGCGCACGGTGGTGGCGCGGTGGTTGTCGTTGAGGACCATGCCTTTGGAGCCGAACACCTCAAGGCGCTGGTCATAGCCATAGACCGCCTCGCGGCAGCAGTTGATGTGGCATTGCTTGCCGGAAGCGGTGCGCAGCAGGACCATCACGCTGTCGTAGTCGTCGATCTGCGCCAGCGCCGGGTCCACCAGGCGGCTGGCGATGGCCATGACTTCCACCGGTTCCTCGCCCAGCAGGGTGCGCGCGGTGTCGAAGTCGTGGATGGTCATGTCGCGGAAAATCCCGCCCGAATGCTTGAGGTATTCCACCGGCGCCAGGCCCGGGTCACGGCTGGTGATCACCACCTGACGCACCTCGCCGATGCTGCCGTCGGCAATGGCCTTGCGCATCTGCAGGGTGTCGGGGTCGAAGCGGCGGTTGAAGCCCAGCATGACCTTGCCGTTGAGCCGTTCGATGTCCTCCACGGCCTTGGCCGCCTTGGCGAAATCCAGGTCGATGGGTTTCTCGCACAGCACCGGTTTGCCCAGTTGCACGGCGCGCAGCATCAGGTCGATGTGGGTGTCGGTGGGCGTGCCGATGACCACCGCGTCGACATCGTCCCGGGCGATGGCTTCGGCGCAGTCGTACGCCGCCGCGCAGCCCAGTTTCGCGGCCAGCTTGTCGACGCCTTCGCGCCACGGGTCGGCGATCACCGACAGTTGCACATCGGGGTTGGCCGCGACGTTGGCGGCGTGGATGTTGGCGATACGGCCTGCGCCGAGGACTGCGATGCGTAGCATGGGGTGGATCTCCTGGGATTGTTGTTGTCGGGGTAGATCGGTCAAACGGGTGGAACGGCAAAGCGAAATTCAGTGCGCCAGATTGAACGGGGTGACGATCTGCACCGCCGAAGACGGGATCGGATCGGCCGTGCACAACCGGTGAAACTGCAGAATCCGGGTAAAGGCGTTGCGTGCATCGACCTGCAGGTTGTGGTCGATGATCGCGGCGATCTTTTCTTCGGCCAGCAACTGGCGGTTTTCCTGGTCCAGGTCGTGGCCGATGAACACCGCCAGTGGCCGCCTGAGCGCGGCAAAGGCGTCGACGATGGCGCGGTTGCCGCCACCGACGCTGTAGATGGCCTTGATCGACGGGTTGTCCTTGAGCGCTTGGGTGACGCGCTCGAAGGTCGGCTGGTGCACGCCGAAACCACCGGTGATGTCGACTACCCGCAGATGCGGCGCGCGGCTGCGCAGCCAGGTGCGAAAGCCCATTTCGCGTTCTTCTTCGCCACGAAACAACTCACTGCTGATCATCACCCCGACGTCCTGCTCGGCGCTGTCCAGCCAGCGCGACATCAGGTAGGCAGCCGTCTGGCCCGCGGTGCGGTTGTCCATGCCGATGTAGCCGATACGCTCGCTCTGCGGCAGGTCCGAGACCAGCGTCACCACGGGAATCCCAGCCGCGGTGACCCGGTTCACCGCTTCGTTGATCTGCGGCTCGTCGGCGGCCTTGAGGATCAGCCCCTGGCTGCCCTTGCTCACGCAGCGCAGGATCAGGTCGTGCATCTGCGCGGTGTCGATTTCCTGATACAGGTGAAAGCGCGGAAAGATGCGGAACGGTGCCAGGCTGCCTAGTTGCGCGTGGATGGCTTCCTGCACCGCGTCGCTGAAGCGCTTGGGCACGTGCAGGATGATGTCGATGTGAAAGGTCCGGCCAACTGCGGGCCCGGATTTTTCCTGGGCTTCGAGTTCTTCCAATGCCTGCTGGATGCGCCGGTTGGTTTGGTAATGCACGCTGCCGCGCTCGTGCAGCACGCGGTCGACGGTCGCCTTGCTGACCCCGGCCTGCGCGGCGATCTGCTTGATGGAAAAACGTCTGGCGCGGTCGAGCATGGAATCCCCTTGAGCCTCTGCTGAGGTCTTGTTGAGGTTGATTCGGGTCTCTATGAGGTGAGGGCAATGCTAGTCTCAGTTCTAATCATTGTACAGATGGAATTTAAATTCTATTGTTGATGCAGTACCCGCAGCCAAAAACAACAACAGCAGGAGAAACCGAGCATGTCAGGACTGGACCTTTCCACCTCTTTCAACGGCCGTTATTTCATCGTCACCGGCAGTACTCAAGGGTTGGGCGCCGCTGTGGCACGCACCCTGGCGCAGCGCGGCGCCGCCGGCCTGATTATCTGCGGTCGCAGCCGCGACAAGGGCGAGCAGCAGGTGCGACAGCTTGCTGAACTGGACTGCCAGGCGTTTTTCGTCGAAGCCGACATGGAAAATGTCGACGACTGCCGCCGAGTGGTGGCAGAAGCCAAAAAGCGCTTCGGCACCGTGCACGGGCTGGTCAACTGCGCCGGAATGTCCGATCGCGGCAGCATCATCGACACCACGCCGGAGCTGTTCGACCGGATCTTCGCGGTCAACGTCAAGGCGCCATTTTTCCTCATGCAGGAATGCATCAAGCTGATGATCGCCAATCAGGTCGAAGGCTCGATCGTCAGCATTCTCAGTGTCTCCGGCCATGGCGGGCAGTCGTTCCTCTCGGCCTACGCGGCGTCCAAGGGCGCGCTGGCGGTGCTGACCAAGAACGTCGCGTTCAGCACTTTGCGCAACCGCATCCGGGTCAACGGCCTGAACATCGGCTGGATGGACACGCCCCACGAGGACCAGATCCAGCGCCAGTACCACGGCGCAAGCGATGGCTGGCTGGAGCGCGCCGAAGCCCAGTCGCCGTTTGGTCGCCTGCTCAAACCTCAGGAAGTGGCCAACAGCGTGGCGTACCTGCTGTCGGACCAGTCGGGCATGACCACCGGCGCGGTGATCGACATGGAGCAGGGCATCATGGGCTGTGGCGACGGCTCGACCCCGCGCCCGGACGCGCCGCTGACCCTCGACGGGTTGGGTGGCCTGTGAGCCGCTTCGCCAGCGTCGATGACCTCGACGTCGACGCTTTCGCGGCGCTGTGCGGGCAATCGGTCGATCTGGCCGATTACCCCCATGCGCAGGACGTCGCCAGCCGCGTGGTGATCTACGCGGCCGACACCTTGCGCGAGGCCATGCACGGCAATCGCCAGGCGTTGCTGGCCGAGCTGCATCGCGTTTTGAGCGACGGGCCCGGCGTATTCGTGGTGCGTGGCGCGTATCCGGACACCTCGGTGGTCGACCGGCACAGCGAGGTGTTTCGCCAGATCATCGCCGACGAGGCGGCCAGGGTGGTGCGCGCTGATCACTTCGCCAAGGCCGGGGCCAACCAGCGGATCTGGAACGCCTTGCAGAAGGCGGCCGAGCACTCGCCGGAGTCGTTCATCGAGTATTACGCCAACCCGCTGCTGGGGTTGATCGCCGAGGCGTGGCTGGGCCCTTATTTCCAGACCACAGCGCAGGTCAACGTGGTCACGCCGGGCGGGCAGGCGCAACAGCCGCATCGGGATTACCACCTGGGTTTCCAGACCGACGAGGTGGTGGCGCGCTACCCGCTGGAGCTGCATCGGCTGTCGCAGAACCTGACGCTGCAAGGCGCCGTGGCGCACACTGACATGCCGCTGGAAACCGGTCCTACGCTGCTGTTGCCGTTTTCTCAGCAGTACGAGTTGGGCTATCTGGCGTGGCGCGATCAGCGTTTCATTGATCATTTTGCCCGTCACGCGATCCAGTTGCCGCTGAACAAGGGCGACTTGCTGTTCTTCAACCCGGCGCTGTTTCACGCCGCAGGCACCAACCGCACTTCGGACCAGTTCCGCATGGCCAATCTGTTGCAGATCTCGGCGGCGTTCGGCAAACCGATGGAAACGGTCAATCGGGAGCGGATGATGCTGGCGTTGTATCCGTCCATGCTCAAGCGCCTGGAGCAGGGGGAGGTGGATGCCGCGCAGGCGTCGGCGGTGATTGCCATGAGCGCCGACGGTTATTCGTTTCCCACCAACCTGGACACCGACCCGCCGCTGCACGGCATGGCGCCACAGACCGGGCAGCAGTTGATGCACCAGGCGCTGGAGGAGCGCTGGCCGGTCGAGCGGTTTGGCGAGGCGGTGGAGGCGATGCGGGTCAAGCGGTTGGCGTGATTACGACACAAAACCTGTAGGAGCGAATTCATTCGCGATTGGCCATGACATGCGCCACATCGGCGGCGCCTTTTCGATCATTCGCGAATGAATTCGCTCCTACAGGGGATATGCATATCTTCGTCAGATATTTTCCGGCGTCACGATCTGCAACGGCACCAGCACCCGGTGGCGTTGCGGGTCGATGTCCTGTGTACGCGGCAGCTCGACCATCACCTCGATCAACTCCTTGGCGATCAGCCGCGGCTGGGAGTCGATCACCAGCGTGACTAGTCCTTTGCGCATCGCCTGGCGGGATTCCACGGTCGGCTCCTGCAGAATCACGCAGATCCGCCCGCGTTCAGGCGTGGCTGCCAGCGCGCTGATGACCCCTTCAACGCCACCTCCGGCCACGTAGATCCCTCGCAGATCGGGATGCCTCGCCAGGAGCTCAAGCGTGGCCTCTTCGGTGATCGCGCCATTGTCCAGGGTGATGATCGGCGGCAGGACGCGAAACTGCGGGGCCTTTTCTTCGAAGAAACTGCGAACCCCGGCTTCCCGCTGCTCATGGCCGAGAAAGCGATGGCCGCCGAGCATCACCGCCACCGAACCGCCCACCGGGTGCGAGCCGTGGGCGATCAGCCAGGCCGCGGTGCGCCCGACTTCATGGTTGTCGGTGCCGACATAAGCGCCGGGGTGCGTCGTTGGGAGTTCGGTCAGCAGCGACACCACCGGCACGCCCTTGAGCCGCACCTGCTCGATGGCCTCGAGAATCAACGGGTGCTCGAAACTGACCAGCGCCAGGCAGTCGCAGCGCTCGGCCAGTTGATGAATCTGCCCGGCGATGGACTGCGGCGTGCGGTCGTGGATCAACTCGACATGGCAGACGATATTGGCGCTGCGTGCATCGCGCGCCTGTTTGACGATGGCATCGCTCAGGGTCTTGTAGAACGTCTGGGAAGTGCCCAACAGCAGAAAGCCGAAGTGATAGGCCGGCTTCTTTTCATTGATGCGCTGGGAGATCAACCGGGCGGCGAAATAACCCACCGCTTCGGCGGCTTCGTGAACTTTTTCGGCGGTGTCGGGATTGACCGGCGCCCGGGCATTGAGCACCCGGTCAACGGTGGCGACACTCAAGTTGGCGTATTGCGCAACGGTGGCGATGGTCGGGCGTTTTTTATTATTCATGGTGCCATGGGCTAATTGTAAAAACAGCGCTTGATAGAAAACTATCAAGCCCGGACAAGGCTGGATGATAGCTTGAGAGAGAATACTTTCAAGCGCTTGTTGCAGGGCCTTGCGTCTCTATATTTTTGAATCAGCGAAGTCATTGAACAACGCGGTTTCAATTGTCTGGAGAACAATAACAATGTCGCAAATTCCCTACGATCCCGAGCGTGGAAGAGACTACAGCCTGACCGGCGAACAGGCCCGCCGCGCCGAAGAAGCCGGACTGGTATCGGCGGTGTGGTACCAGTGCCCGGTGCCGCGCAAACGCATGAAAGAACTGATGCAACGCAGCGACGGCCGCGCCCTGCGGGACACCGCGCTGTGGCTGGGCGCGATGCTGGTCAGCGGCATCGGCGGCTATATGTTCTGGGGCACCTGGGCCTGCGTGCCGTTCTTTCTGGTGTACGGCCTGTTGTACGGCACCGCCGCCAACTCGCGCTGGCATGAGACCGGCCACGGCACCGCGTTCAAGACCCGCTGGATGAATGACGTGGTCTATCAACTGGCCTGTTTCATGGTCATGTACGAGCCGCAGGTCTGGCGCTGGAGCCATGCCCGCCATCACACCGACACCATCGTCGTGGGCCGCGACCCGGAAATCGTCGAGCCGCGTCCGCCACGCCTGAACATGATTGCGCTCAAGTTTCTTTCCTTGCCCCACGTCTACAACGCGTTCAAATCGCTGTTTCTCCATGCCTCGGGGCAGATGAGCGAGGAAGAGAAAGTCTTCGTGCCTGAGTCGGAGTTTGCCAAGGTCTACCGTACTGCGCGTATCTGGCTGGCGTTACACGCGCTGGTGATCGGCGCGGCGCTTTACCTGAATTCCTGGTTGCCGCTGATGTATGTGCTGCTACCGACCATGTACGGCGGCTGGCTCAGTTACGCGTTCGGCCTGACTCAACATGTGGGCCTGGCCGAAGATGAACTCGACCACCGGAAAAACTGCCGCACCATTTATATGAACCCGGTGTTCCGCTTCTTTTACTCGGACATGAACTATCACCTGGAACATCACATGTTTCCGATGGTGCCGTACCATGCGCTGGCCAAACTTCACGAAGAAATAAAGGACGATTGCCCGCCGCCGTATAACAGCATTATCGAGGCGTACCGGGAAATCATTCCGACGCTGCTCAAACAGCGCAAGGACCCCAGTTACTACATCCGTCGCCCGGTGCGCGAGCCCGCGCCGCAAGCCGAGGCCACTGCGCAGGAATCGGCGTTCAGCTGAAGCCGTTTCGCCCTTCGAACAACAAGAGAGAGAGCACTGCCATGAGCAATCAGTGGGTAGAGGTGTGCCATGTCGATGACATCGATGAAGAAGACGTCATCCGTTTCGATCATCAGCAAAAAACCTACGCGGTCTATCGCTCGGCCGACAGCGAGTTCTTCGCCACCGACGGCCTGTGCACCCACGAGCGGATTCACCTGGCCGATGGGCTGGTGATGGACCACGTCATCGAGTGCCCCAAACATAACGGCCGTTTCGACTACCGTAATGGCCGCGCGCTGAACGCCCCGGCGTGCGTCAACCTCAAGACCTATCCGGTCAAGGTGGAGGCAGGCAAGGTCCTGCTGGATACCCTGGGGCAGGGCCAGTCATGAGCATCGAGGCGATGGTGATCGTCGGCGCCGGGCATGCCGGCGGGCGTGCAGCCTTGACCCTGCGCGAGGCGGGCTTCGCCGGGCGCATCGTGCTGATCGGCGACGAGGCGCACTTGCCCTACGAGCGGCCACCGCTGTCCAAGGCGCTGCTAAAGGGAGAGGCGTCGCTTGAGACCTGCAGCCTGTTCAGCGAGGCCGGGCTCATGGCGTCGGGCATCGAGCATCTGAGTGGCATTCGGGTCACAGATATCGACGCAGAGCGGCACCTGTTGAAGCTGGATAATGGCCAGCAGCTGGAATACGGCAAATTGCTGCTGGCCATGGGCGGGCAGTGTCGGCGTCTGGATCTGGGCGGGCGCAACTTCAGCAATGTGCATTACCTGCGCACGCTGGATGAGGCGCTGCGCCTGCAGCAAAGTCTTAAGCCGGGCACACGGTTGCTGGTGGTCGGCGGTGGCTTTATCGGCCTTGAGGTGGCCGCTACGGCGCGTGAGTGTGGCTGTGAGGTCACGGTGCTGGAAGCCGGGGCGAGGCTTGCCGCGCGGGCTCTGCCGCAGCGTCTGTCACAGGCGTTGCTGGACGTGCATCGCAGCAAGGGCGTTGCGGTGCATCTCGGCGCGCAGATCGAGAGCGTGCAGGGCGACGAGCGACTGACTTCGGTGCAACTGGTCAGCGGCGAGCGTTTGCCCTGTGACGCGCTGCTGGTGGGGATCGGCATGCAACCCAATCTTGAGCTGGCACAGCGAGCGGGCCTTGAAACCGGCAGCGGGATTCGCGTCGACCGGTTTCTGCAGACCCGCGCGCAGGACATTTTTGCGGCCGGTGATGTGTGCGAGTTTCCCGGCGCCGAGGGCCGGTTCGGGCGTCAGGAAACCTGGCGCAACGCCGAGAGCCAGGGGCGTCTGGCGGCGCTGAACATGCTCGGCCAACAACAGGCGATCAGCGGCGTGCCGGGCTTCTGGTCCGATCATTACGAGTTCGGTCTGCAGACGGTGGGCGTGCTCGAAGCGGATGCGAAGGTGATCACGCGCGAAGGCGCAGATGGCAGTTTTCTTCTGCTCTACCTCAACGCTCAGGATCGACTGGTTGGCGCCAGCGGCTGGGGCCAGGGCAACAGCGTGGCCAAAGACATCAAGCTGTGCGAGCGCTTGATCGAGAACCAGATTGCACTGCCGGTCTCGCAACTGGCCGACCCCGAGGTTTCCCTCAAGAGCCTGCTGCGGGGTGCCCATGCCTGACGTCCACAACCGCGAACTGGTGGTGTTTCAATCGATGTGGGCGATGCAGAACGAGCAGGGCGAGTTGCCTGGGCCGCTGGAGGCGCAGCTCACTAAAATCGCCGAAGCCGGGTTTGATGGAGTCACCGATCATTTCTATGAGCCCGCAGCGGCAAAGCGCTTGGCAATGTTGGCTGCAAATCTGGGGTTGCAGATCGAGGGCCAGCTGTTTCCCAAAGCCATCGACGATTTGCAGCCGGCTCTGGAGATCGCCAGCCAGTACGGCTGCCATCACCTGACAATCCAGGCCGATGTTCGGCCACGGACCTTGAAAGAAGCGGTCAGGCTGGCCGAAGGCTGGCTGCGCCTGGCCGAGCAGGTGGATTTCCCGGTGCTGCTGGAAACCCATCGCTACCGTGTGACCAACGACCTGCATTTCACCCTCGATCTGCTCAGGGAGTTACCGAATGTGAAGCTGTTGGCGGATCTGTCCCATTACGTGGTGGGGCGGGAAATTCCCCTGCAGCCCGATGCCGACGATCAGCAGCAGATCGAAACCATCCTGCGCCATAGCTGGGGTTTCCACGGGCGCGTGGCCAGTTGCGAACAGGTGCAACTGCCGATTGCCTTTGAGCAGCACGGGCCGTGGGTCGATTTGTTCGGCCATTGGTGGGCGTACGGCATGCGCGACTGGTTGGCGCGGGACCACGTGCCGGGCAGCCTGTCGTTCACCTGCGAACTCGGCCCGCCGCCTTATGCGATTACCGACCGCACAGGCCGGGACATTACCGATCGCTGGGAGGAGTCGTTGATGCTTAAGGATCTGGCCAGAAATCTCTGGGCCGAAACGCTCAGAACTTGATCGTTCCCACCCTCCGCATGGGAACGCCTCATGTGACGCTCCGCGTCACCGGACGCAGAGCGTCCTGCGCTGCATCCCCACGCGGAGCGTGGGGACGATCAACACTGCACAGCGCTTGAGCGGGCAGACATTCAGAGACAGTTTTTCAACGAGGTGGCTGTAGCCCACAAACCCCATGACATTATTTTCCTGACGAACACGAAGATTTTTTTACCTTAGCCAAGATTTTTTTACAAATCCGGGAAAGTGGTCAGAAAAAATTACAAGCCGTGGCATCGCAGGGCCACGGCGCCTCTCACGCATCCCTCAACAAGTCATGGGCATTGAGCAGATCCCAGGCAATCTGCGGGCATTTCTCCATGCCCTTGCGGATCGCTGCCGGGATCGCCGCGCGGGTCTTGCGGCACAGGCCGGGGTGTTCGGCGATGTCGATGACAATCCCGCGCATGCTGCGCACTTCGTTGAAGCCCGGCGCGACTTCGATGTGCAGGCCCAGCAGGTCGAACATGCGCCGCTGCATGTTTCCCAGGTCCTGAAGGCTGGTGATGTTTTCCAACCGTTCGAGCAGGCGTTTCTCTTCCTGGCGGGTCAGGTTGAGGATGCGCAGGTCCGCGCCAGCGGTTTCCAGCAGCCGTTCGCGCTCGCAAATGCAGGCGCCGGGCGGGCAGGGTGAGCGGATCGGCATCGAGGGGATCATGGGCCGATCATAGCGAGGCCGACGGGGGTTTTACAGCAGCGTTTGGCAGACCGGCTTCGGCCTTCACCGCCGCGCGAATCGCTTCGAGCAGCATTGTGCACGCCGGGTTGTCGTTGTCCGTGCGCCACACCAGGTGCAGCTCGCTCTGCACCCCTTCACCGAGCTCCAGCTCGCGAAACACCACGTTCTTGAACACCACGTTGGTCGCGCAGCGCGGCACCAGCGCCAGGCCCATGGCGGCGTTGACCAGCGCCAGAATGGTCAGCGACGAGCCCAGCCATTGCACGTAGTCCGGCGCCACTTGCGCGGAGCGCAGCACGCCGGTGAGCAGTTCGTTGAACGGCGGGTAGGCCGAGTGCGAATACATGAGGAATGGTTGCTGATCGAGATCGGCGACGCTGACGGTCGCGGCGCTGGCCAGCGGATGGCCGACCGGCACGGCCAGCACGAACGGCTCGCGCACCAGCAGTTCGGTCTGGAAACCCGGCTGCAGCAACGGTGCGCGGACAATGCCCAGATCGACCCGTCGCGCCCGCAGGGCTTCGTGCTGGGAAGCGGTGTTCATCTCGCTCAGGGAAATCTTCACGTGGGGCTGGTTCAATCGCGCCTCGGCGATGACCCTGGGCAGAAACTCATAGACAGCGCTGCCGACGAAACTGATGTTCACCGAGCCGATGTCGCCCTGGGCGATGCGCTTGGCGGCCAGCGCCGCCTGTTGCGCGCGGTCGAGCAGGTTTTGAGCCTCGATGAAGAATGCCCGGCCTGCGGCGGTCAGGGCCACGCTGCGGGTGCTGCGGGTAAACAGCTCGACGCCCAGATGATGCTCCAGCAACTGGATCTGCCGGCTCAGCGGTGGCTGGGTCATGTTCAGGCGTTCGGCGGCGCGGCGAAAATTCAGTTCAGTGGCCACCGTGGTAAAGCAGCGCAGTTGGGCGAGTTCAAACATTGATCCATTCCGGGTATCAATCAGCAGTCAATCTAGATTAGACGGGAACAATATCGGCGTCCATCATCGACCCATCCGCAAAAAATCATCCCTAAAAAAACAATGAACGGGAGTCGCGCCTTTGAATAACCCCCATCCGTCTCCGGACGCCTCGGCACTGGCCAGCGCCGCCGCCAAGGTCAAGCGGCACGTGCTGCCGCTGTTCGTGATCATGTTCATCGTCAACTACATCGACCGCGTCAACATCGGCTTCGTGCGCAGCCATATGGAGACCGACCTGGGGATCGGCGCGGCAGCCTACGGCCTGGGCGCCGGTTTGTTCTTCGTCGGTTACGCGCTGTTCGAAGTGCCGTCCAACATGCTGCTACAACGCTTCGGCGCCCGCGCCTGGCTGACCCGCATCATGTTCACCTGGGGCGCGGCGGCGATGGCCATGGCCTTCGTGCAGGGCGAAACCAGCTTCTACGTTTTGCGTTTCGTGCTGGGCGCGGCCGAGGCGGGGTTCTTCCCCGGCATCATCTATTACTTCACCCAATGGCTGCCGGCCAGCGAGCGCGGCAAGGCCATGGCGATCTTCCTGAGCGGCTCGGCAGTAGCCTCGGTGATTTCCGGCCCGGTGTCCGGCGCCTTGCTCGGCATCAGCGGCCTGAGCCTGCACGGCTGGCAATGGATGTTCCTGATCGAAGGTTTCGCCTCGATTGCCTTGTGTGGTTTCGTCTGGTTCTGGCTGCAGTCCCATCCTCGTGAGGCGAAATGGCTGAGTGAAGAAGAGAAGGGCGCTTTGATCGCCGCCATCGCTGCCGAACAGAAGGCCCGCGAGGCGACCCAGGTGATCAAGCCGTCGATCTTCAAACTGTTGGCCGACCGGCAGATCGTGCTGTTCTGCTTCATCTACTTCTCGGTAGCCCTGACCATCTACGGCGCGACCTTCTGGCTGCCGAGCATGATCAAGAAAATGGGCAGCATGAGCGACTTCCAGGTCGGGCTGTTCAACTCGATCCCGTGGATCATCTCCATCGTCGCCATGTACGGCTTCGCTGCGCTGGCTGCGCGCTTCAAGCATCAGCAGGCGTGGGTCGCAGTGACTCTGGTGATCGCCGCCTGCGGCATGTTCGCCTCGACCACCGGCGGGCCGGTATTCGCCTTCGTCGCCATCTGTTTTGCGGCGATCGGTTTCAAGGCTGCTTCGGCGCTGTTCTGGCCGATTCCCCAGGGCTATCTGGACGCACGAATCGCTGCGGCGGTGATTGCGCTGATCAACTCCATCGGCAACCTCGGCGGTTTTGTTGCGCCGGCCACCTTTGGCTTTCTCGAACAGACCACCGGCTCCATCCAGGGCGGCCTGTATGGCCTGGCGGCGACCTCGCTGCTGGCGGCGGTGGTGATCTTCTTTGCCCGCACCACGCCGCGCGCTGATCGCACGCTGCCGAGCGACATCAATAGTGCATTGTCGACTCAAGCTTCGCTGAGCACCTCTTCAAGCCTCAAACCCTGATTGACCGGGAGAAGTCATTTGAAAATCACACGTGTCACTGTCACCCCGATTGCATTCCGTGACCCACCGCTGCTCAACGCCAGTGGCATCCACGAACCCTACGCGCTGCGCTCGATCATCGAGGTGGAAAGCGACAACGGCTACATCGGTCTGGGCGAAAGCTACGGCGACGCCCCGGCGTTGGCGATCCAGCAGCAGTTGCAGAGCCAGCTGATCGGCATGGACCCGTTCAACCTCGCGCAGTTGAAAGCGGTGGTGAAAGCGACGGTAGCCGCGCACAAGCCGGCCAGCATCGCCGGTGCGGAACTGGCGCCCGGCTCCCACGCCAGCAAGGCGGTGAGCAACGCCTATTCGGCGTTCGAAGTGGCGTTTCTCGACTTGCAAGCGCGTTCCATGAACCTGCCGCTGGTGGACCTGCTCGGCGGCGCAGTGCGGGATCAGGTGCCGTTCAGCGCCTACCTGTTCTTCAAGTACGCGCAGCACGCCGATTCGCCCTACGCGCCGGACAGCTGGGGCGAGGCCTTGAGCGAGGAGCAGATCGTCGCTCAGGCCCGGCGCATGATCGAGGCTTACGGCTTCAAGAGCATCAAGCTCAAGGCCGGTGCGCTGGATCCGGAGCATGAGGTGTCGTGCATCAAGGCCCTGAAAAAGGCCTTCCCCGGCTACCCGCTGCGCATCGACCCCAACGGCAACTGGTCGCTGGAAACCTCGATCCGCATGGCTGAGCTGCTGGGCGATGACTTGCAGTATTACGAAGACCCGACACCGGGTCTGGAAGGCATGGCCGAATTGCACAAGCGCACCGGTCTAGCCTTGGCGACCAACATGGTGGTCACCGATTTCGACGAGTTCCGCAGGAGTGTGGCGCAGAACAGCGTGCAGATCGTCCTCGCCGACCACCATTACTGGGGCGGCCTGCGCGACACCCAGGCGCTGGCCAAGATGTGCGAAACCTTCGGTCTGGGCGTATCGATGCATTCCAACTCGCATCTGGGCATCAGCCTGATGGCCATGGCCCACGTGGCCGCCGCCGTGCCGAATCTGGACTACGCCTGCGACACCCACTACCCGTGGCAGGAGCCGGACGAGGAAGTGATCAAGGGCGGCAAGCTGCCGATCGTCGACGGCTGCGTGAAGATCACCCGTGACCCGGGCCTGGGGCTGGAGCTGGACTATGACCAGCTGGGCAAGCTCAACGACCAGTACCTGACCTGCGGAATCCGCTCGCGCGATGACGTGAAGCAGATGCAGAAGTACAAGCCGGAGTGGAAGGCGGTCAAACCGCGGTATTGATGGGTGCACCGACCACGTAGCAGCACGGCTTGCCGGCGGGGGGCGATCTTGAGGACGTCCCCGCCGGCAAGCCGTGCTGCTACGCCGGTTGTTCTCCTGACCGTGATAGCGGTGGAGATCGCGAGCTTCTTCCCGCAAGAAAGCGTTACCATTGCCGGCCTTTGCCATCGCCGGACATGTCATGAATACCTTGCCCTACGCCCCACGCATCAGCCAGGTCCAGCCCGAGGAAACGGCTGAAGTGGTGGCGTTCGCCAGGCAGGCCAGGGCCCGTATGTTTCCGCTGTTGGACGCTGATGTCGTACCTGACGATCTCAAGCGCTTTGGCAACGTTTACCTGAGCGGCGACTGCAGTGGTTTTTTCATCGCCCGCAGTGAAGGCCGTCTGATCGGCGCCATCGGTTATCTGCCCTATGACGGGCGCTTCCCGCAACTGGATTACACCGGACGCAAGACGGTGGAAGTGGTGCGGCTGTTCCTCGATCCAGAGTTCCGGCGCATCGGGCTGGGCGCACGCATGTTCCAGGCGTTGAAAACGGCTGCGCGCAAGCAGGGCGTCGAGGTGCTTTACCTGCACACCCATCCGTTTCTGGCGGGCGCGATCGAGTTCTGGCAGCGCCAGGGTTTCGCCATCGTCGATGTTGAGGATGACCCTGTGTGGCGAACCACGCACATGCAACTAGCCCCGTAACAATTCGCAAAACTCGCACCACGCACAAACCGGCCAATCGCAGCACGCCTGTTCAATACCGCCAAACCTGACCGCCGCACTATGACTTCATCGCGGGCTAATGGTGAAAACCGCCATTGCCCCGCTGTTCATGAACTCATGGGTACGCGATGAGCTATTCAACCTTCAATGACCGCGCGCTGGACCTGGGGCTTCTGTTCCTGCGGGCCAGCGGTGCGCTGTTTCTGTTGTTCGTCCACGGGTTGCCCAAGCTGCTGGACTTCAACGCCCAACTGCAACTGATCGAAGACCCGTTCCACATGGGCGCGGTACTGACCCTTTGCTTGGCGATCTTTGCCGAAGTCCTGTGCCCGCTGCTGATCCTGACCGGCGTGCTGGCGCGTCTGGCGTGCCTGCCTATTCTGTTTCTGCTGCTGGTGGCGCTGGTGGTGGTGCACGGGGACTGGAGCGTTGCGCAGGGGCAGTTCGGCTGGTTGCTGATCATCATTTTCACCAGTGTGCTGATCGCCGGGCCCGGCCGTCTGGCGCTCAATCATCGTTTTTCCGGAGCGTTGCGTTATGCCTGAATCCCTAAGCCCTTTGAACGCTGCCCCTTTGAACGTCAGCGCCGACGCCGCCAAAGCCTCCGGCCTGTCCCGCGACGAGATCGTCACGCTGGTGATCAAGCACCGGGTCAAACAGGGCCAGGAGGCGCAATACGAAGCCTGGCTGCGCCGCATCGTGTCCATCGCGGCGTCGTACCCGGGGCATCTGGGTGTCGATGTGATCCGTGGCAAGTCCGACGGCCTGCACATGTTCACCTGTGTGCTGCGCTTCTGTTCCACCGATGCGATGCAAAGCTGGCTGGATTCGAGTCAGCGCCGCGAACTGGTGGCCGAGGCCGAGCCGATGCTGGCCGATGGCGACCGCACCGAGGTCAATCCGCACAACGAATTCTGGTTCGTCCCGGCCGGCGACGCGCCTCAGCCGCCGCGCTGGAAGCAGGCCGTGGTGACCTTTTTCGTGATTTGCCCGCTGACCCTGTTGATCCCGCTGCTCTGGGGGCCCGTGTTCCGCGCCTTTCCGTTGCTGGGCAATTACGTGATCAGCACCGCGCTGGTCACCATCACCATCGTCCTGTTGGTGGTTTACCTGCTGATGCCTCAGGCCACCAAGCTCGCAGCGCCTTGGCTCAACGCCGCGCCCAAGGCCAAACCCGGAGCGGACCATGAAGGATAAGCCCGGCGATGACGCCCCCAGCAGCAGCGAGCGCCGCAGCTTCGTTGCCAAGGGCTCGTTGCTCAGCGCGGCCGCCGCGATTCTCACTTCTCTGCCAGCCACCGGCTTTGCCGTCGGTGCGGCCAAATCTTCTGCCCAAGGAGGCGCGATGAACGTCGATCTGATTCTCTTCAACGGCAACTTTCATACGGTTGACCAGGAAAAACCCAAAGCCAGCGCAGTGGCCATTGCCGGCGGCAAGTTCGTAGCCGTGGGCACCGACGCCGAGATCATGGGCATGCGCAGCGGCGCGACCCAGGTCATCGACATGCACAAGCGCACGGTGATCCCGGGCTTGAACGACTCGCACCTGCACCTGATCCGCGGTGGCCTGAACTACAACCTGGAACTGCGCTGGGAAGGCGTGCCGTCGCTGGCCGACGGCCTGCGCATGCTCAAGGCTCAGGCCGAGCGCACGCCGACCCCGCAGTGGGTGCGCGTAGTGGGTGGCTGGAACGAATTCCAGTTCGCCGAAAAACGCCTGCCGACCATCGAAGAACTGAACCAGGCCGCGCCAGACACCCCGGTGTTCGTGCTGCACCTGTACGACCGTGCACTGCTCAATCGCGCCGCGTTGCGCGTGGCCGGTTACACCCGCGACACGCCGAACCCACCGGGCGGCGAGATCGTGCGTGACAGCAACGGCGAGCCGACCGGCATGCTGGTGGCCCGTCCGAACGCGATGATTCTCTACTCGACGCTGGCCAAGGGCCCGAAACTGCCGCTGGAGTATCAGGTCAACTCGACCCGCCAGTTCATGCGCGAATTGAACCGCCTGGGCCTGACCAGTTGCATTGATGCCGGCGGTGGCTTCCAGAACTACCCGGACGACTACGAGGTCATTACCCAGCTGGCAGAAGCCAAGCAATTGACCGTGCGTATCGCCTACAACCTGTTCACCCAGAAGCCAAAGGAAGAGCTGGAAGACTTCAAACACTGGACGAGCAGCGTCAAGCTGCATCAGGGCGATGATTTCCTGCGGCACAACGGCGCTGGCGAGATGCTGACCTTCTCGGCCGCCGACTTCGAGGACTTCCTCGAACCGCGTCCTGACCTGCCGCCGGGCATGGAGCAGGATCTGGAGCCGGTGGTGCGCCACCTGGTCGAGCACCGCTGGCCGTTTCGTCTGCACGCCACCTACGACGAGTCGATCTCGCGCATGCTGGACGTGTTCGAGAAGGTCAACCGCGACATCCCGTTCGGCGGCATCCCGTGGTTCTTCGACCACTGCGAGACCATCTCGCCGAAGAACATCGAGCGGGTGAAGGCCCTCGGCGGCGGCATCGCAATCCAGGACCGCATGGCGTTCCAGGGCGAATATTTCGTCGACCGTTACGGCAAGAACGCTGCCGAACACACGCCACCGATCAAGCGCATGCTGGCCGAAGGCGTGCCGGTGGGCGCCGGCACCGACGCCACTCGCGTGTCGAGCTACAACCCCTGGACTTCGCTGTACTGGATGGTCAGCGGCCGTACCGTCGGCGGCCTGGAGCTGTATCCGGAAGGCCTGTCCCGCGAGACCGCGCTAGAGCTGTTCACCCGTGGCAGCGCCTGGTTCTCCTCGGAGCAGGGCAAGAAAGGCCAGATCAAGGTCGGCCAGCTGGCGGACGTGGTGGCGCTGTCCCAGGACTTCTTCAGCGTGCCGGAAGAGTCGATCAAGTGGATCGAGTCGGTGCTGACCATCGTTGACGGCAAGGTCGTCTACGGCACCAACGAGTTCGACAAGCTGGCACCGCCAAGCGTGCCGGTGCTGCCGGACTGGTCGCCGGTGGCGATGGTGCCGGGCCACTGGCGCCCGGGCGCGCCGATGGCCGCTGCGGTTCACCAGTGCAGCGGGCCGTGCGCCGTGCACGCCCACGGGCATGACAAGGCACGCCAGTCGAAAGTGCCGGTCAGCGACTTCCAGGGCTTCTGGGGCGCCTTTGGCTGCTCGTGCTTCGCCTTCTAAAGAGCAAAAGACACCTCGCCGGATCACCCCGGCGAGGCTATCCGCCGACGCAGTTTGTTGGCATCGCACACACCTGCAATCCACTTAAATGGAGTCAATCATGAGCGTTCCTTACAAGCGTCTGGATATCAACGATGCCGTCGTTCTGCTGGTCGACCACCAGACTGGCCTGATCTCGCTGGTACAGGATTTCTCGCCGAACGAGTTCAAGAACAACGTGCTGGCCCTGGCCGACTGCGCCAAGTTCTTCAAGCTGCCAACCATCCTGACCACCAGCTTCGAATCCGGCCCGAACGGCCCGCTGGTGCCTGAACTGAAAGAAATGTTCCCGGACGCGCCGTACATCGCCCGTCCTGGCCAGATCAACGCCTGGGACAACGAAGACTTCGTCAAGGCAATCAAGGCCACCGGCCGCAAGCAACTGATCATCGCCGGTGTCGTGACCGACGTGTGCGTGGCGTTCCCGACCCTGTGCGCGCTGGAAGAAGGCTTTGACGTGTTCGTGGTGACCGACGCTTCCGGCACCTTCAACGACGTGGTGCAACAAGCTGCGTGGGCGCGTATGTCCGCTGCCGGTGCGCAACTGGTGAACTGGTTCGCCGTGGCCTGCGAGCTGCAGCGCGACTGGCGCAACGACATGGAAGGCCTGGCCAACCTGCTGTCCCAGCGCATCCCGAACTACCGCAACCTGATGAACAGCTACTCGGCGTTCAACAAGTAATCCTGCGCGGCACAAGGTGGCCGCAAATTTTGCGGCCACCTCATTTTTGAGCATCGCACATCCCTCGTAGCAGCCGGGCTTGCCTGCGGGAGCGATCTCGAGATTGTCCCGCCGGCAAGCCGTGCTGCTACGGGATTGTGTGGTGTCCACGAGCGGTTTCTGCCCGGAGGGCGTAGGAACGTGGTTTGCCCGCGATGCGGTTGCCGTTGCTTTTGATCTTGATCTTCAAACGCAGAACTTCCAGACACCACAAATCGCGACTTGGGTGCAGGCTGAATGGAGGTCTCGCGGAGTGGGTCGAGCGGCATGGATGCCGCGAGAGGCGTGTGGGCCATGGATGGCCCTTTCACGCCGGACCCACGGAGCGAGGCCGGAATGAAGGGACCCGACGCAGGAGGGCCAAACCAGGAGCAT